>NZ_JBFACT010000121.1:0-12358 GCF_040640995.1 Amycolatopsis sp. NPDC021455
TCACCGCTCTCGATCGCCGACTTCAGATCATTCGCCGACTCCAGCAGCGAAATCCCCGAATACGCCTTCGTCGAATCCTTCGTCTCCGCGACCAGGGGGTTCGCCACTACGCGGCCTTTCTGTCGTCCCGGGTCACCACGGGTTGTTGTCGTCGTCCTCGTGTTCGGCCGTCCGCCGTCGCGGCGGAGCGGCGGGCGACGGCGGGACGGCCGCGCCACCGGACACCGGCGGCGGCACCGGGCCCGGCTCGGCGGGTGCCGGCTGGTCGTCCGGCTCGTCCGGGTCGGGGAACCGGCCGCGCAGGTTGTCGAGCAGCGCGGTGCGCGTCTCGCGGTCCTCGTCGCCGAGCTGCTCGGCCATCACCCCGGCGACGCGGTCGGCGATGCCGGCCTGCGCGCGGCGCATCGTCGTCAGGATCTGCCGCGAGAGTTCGTCCAGCGGGAACGACTTGACCTTGTTCGAGAACGTCAGGTCGGTGACCGTGCCGTCCGCGCCGACGGTGACGCTGACCGCGCCGTCGGAGCTGGTCGCGGTCAGCCGCAGCCGTTCGGTCTGCTCCTGCGCCGCCTGGTAGCGCTCCGCCTTCGCCGCGAACCCGGCGGCCCAGTCGTCCATCCGGCGGATCGTCTCGTCGGGGTCCCGCATCAGGTCCCCCAGCCCGTTCGGGCTTGTCATGCCTTCACCTTCTCTTCAGCCGAGCGCGGCGAGGCGGCGAGCTGACGCTCGAACGGCTGCGCGTTGCCTTCTTCTCCGTCGCGATAGGACTGCGCGGCGGTCTTGACGTTGTCGGAAAGCCCGCGCACGCCCTCGATCGACGCGGACAGCGCGTCCTTCGCCTGTTCGCCCGTGGGCCGGATGATCGGCGGCAGGAACGCGCACAGCAGTCCGTAGGCGTGGTCCGACATCGCCGTGTCGGACGCCGACATGGCCGTGTTGAGCCGGTCCACCAGGCTTTCGACGTGGCTCGCGTGCGCGACCAGTTCGTCCGGTTCGACGTCGAAACCGCCGGCCGTCATGTGCTCACTTCCAATCCTGGTTCTTCCAGTCGCCGATCACCGGCGGGGCGACCACCTGCTCGCCGTCGAAGAAGTTCGGGTCGTCGCTCTCGAGGTAGTCGGCCGACTTGTGTTCCTTGTCGTCTTCCTTCTTGCCGCCGCGGGCCCCGCCCATGGCGCCCATGCCGGGGGCGCCCGCCGCGCCGGCCGCGCCGCGCCCGGACATCGCGTTGCGAGCCGCCGCCGCTTCGGCTTCCGCGGCCGCGCCGGACGCGGCGCCGCCGCTCAGGTTGCCCGCGCCGCGCACGCCCGCGCCGCCGGCGCCACCAGCACCGGCACCGGAGCCGCCGCCGATCCCGCCCAGCGAGCCGCCTCCGCCACCGCCGCCGATTCCGCCGAGCCTGCTGGCGATGCTGTCGCCGTTGATCCCGCCGCCGCGGCCGATGGTGGGCAGCTTGGCGCCACCGGGGTTCCCGAGCCCGCCGGTGCCGGTGGGCAGGCCGGTGACCGGGTCGATGCCGGGCGGGGTGAACCCGGGGATCGGGCTCCCGGCGCGCGGGCCGCCGGTGCCGCCCGAGACGTCCGGGATGGTGGGGATGTTCGGCGGGGTGAACCCGCTGCCGCCGGTGGTCCCGGGGCCGATGCCGGACGGCGAGAAGCCGGACGACGTCGTCGTGTCGTCGAACCGCGGCACCGAGGAGCCGGGGATGCCGGCGCCGCTGAAGTTGCCGCCCGTCCGGGTGTCGGGCACGTCGAAGCCGGGCGGGGTGAAGCCCGCGCCGCCGGGGCCGCCCGCACCGCCGCCGGGGATGCCGCTGCCGGAGAAGCCGGAGCCGCCGGGTCCCTCGACGCCGGGAATGCCGCTGCCGGTAAAGCCGGAGCCGCCGGTGCCGTCTCCACCGGGGATGCCGGGGATGCCCGCGCCGCTTCCGGGGATGCCCGCGCCGGCACCACCCGGGCCGTTGGCACCGTCGAGGCCCGCGGCGGCGAGGCCGGCCGGGGTCCGCGCGGTCGTGCCGTCCACTGCCGGTTCCACCGGGTTCCGCGCGAGCAGGGGCTGAGCGCCGCCCGCACCGGCGCCGCCGCCCGACGGAGCCGTGCCGGCCGAGCGCGCGGTCGCGGTCGGCAGCTTCGGCGGGGCCGGGAACCTCGGGGTGGCGACGGCGCCGCCGATGGTCTCGTCGTACTGCGTCAGGATCTGCGCGGCGTGCTCGCGGGCGACCTGCTGCGCCTTGTAGGTCTGCATGGCCTCGCCGGCCGCCGCGGCGTACTGCACCGGGTCGGTCATCGACATCAGGCGCTGGTTGGTGGCCTGCAGGTCGAACTGCACCGGCGGGTTCGCGACCATCTGCCGCTGGGTCTCGTTGAGTGCCTGGGAGTGGATCTCCTGCTGGCGCCCGGCGAGCGTCGCGCCCTGCGCGGTCGCGCCCAGCCACTTGCCGACGCCGGCGAGGTGCTCGCGGACGGCGTCACCGGCGTCGCCCTGCCAGTTGCTGGTGCTGGCGTTGATCGCGTCGGCGAGGGTCTTCTGGTGCGTGCCGAGGTCGTTGCCGACGCGCACCCACTCTTCCGAGGTTTCCGCTACGGCCGCCGGGTTGGCGTCCTGCGTGATGGCTTCGTTCATCTGCTCGTGGCTGGCGTTGGCCCAGAGCGTGCGCGGCGCACCGCCGGTCTCGCGCATGGTGAGGCCCTCGTCGAGGCCGTGCTTGGCGTCGGCGAGGTGCTGCTCGTAGAGCTCCTGGATCTTCCGGTCGCGCAGCACGGGGTCGACGACCGGGCCGAGCCAGCCGCGCCGGATCTCGTCGTCGATCTGCCGGGTGGCCATCTCGCGGATTTCGTCGCCCGAGGGCGAGTTGTTCGTGGTCAGCGGCCCGACGTAGTACTTCGACGACGAGTCGGCGGTGACGTCGTAGAGGGGGCTGCGCGGGTCGTAGTCCGGGGACGACGGGTCCGACACGGATTGGGCGGTGGGTGCCACGGTCTCCCTCAGCTGTGGTCGGCGGGCGGGATCGCCGCGAGCGTGGCCCGCGTGTTCTCTTCCCGGGACTGGTAGTTCTTCTTCGCCAGCTTGATGGCCTCGATGTAGGTCGGGAACTCCTGCCGCGCGGCCTGCAGCTGCGTGACCAGCCCGTGCTCGTCGGCCGCGGTGCTGACCATGTGCGCGGAGACCCACTGCCCGGTGGCGGTCCGGCTCATCGCGGGCGCGTCGTGCAGCCGCTGCAGCGTGGCCCACCGCGCTTCGAGGGACTCGAGGACACCTTCGAGCGCCTCGATCAGCTGGTTCCCGGTGGTGTCGTCGATGGCGAAGCCGCCGCTCTGGGCGAGCCGCTTCAGCTGGGCACCGGCGAGACCGACGCGGACCGCGGCCATCGTCTTGGCCTCGGGCGTCGACGCGGCTTGCATCTGCATGGCCGCCTGGAGAGCCTGGGCTGTCGCCGCGGTCTCTTCCGTCATCAGGACTGCATCCTTCCCGATCAGTAGACAGCCGCGATCGCGTCCCGGATCGCGCGCGCGAGGTCGGCCCGCCCGGCCGGCACGTATTCCGCGGTCAGCTCTCCGGCGTCGCCGGTCTTGGTGTGCACGAGGTAGCGGCCGTCGGCGGTGTCGAGCCAGCTCAGCGGGTCGCCCGCGACCAGCTCGCCCCGCCGTCCCTGCGCGGTGACGGCGATGTGGCCACCACCCAGCCGCGGTTCGGCGAGCACCCGCTCGAGCACGGCGACATCCGAGGGCTTGGGCGCCGGAGGACGGCGACCGGGCCGCACGACGGCCTTGACCTCGATCATGCCGAAGGCATCGGTCTCTTCTTCGTCGAACTCGGCGTCCGCGATGCGCTTGGCGGTCATGGCGGAGACTTCCCGCCCGGCGGCGCGGTGCACGACGTGCCGGCCGGTGGTGGCGGCCGGAGCCGGCGGCAGCACACCGGTGACGACTTCGACGAGCTCCTCGTCCGCGAACAGCGAAAACAGCAGTTCATCGGTGTCCGGAGCCTGGGTGACACCCAGCGCTTGGGCCCCATCGGTGACGACGAGCACGGCGACATCGGCTCCGAGACCGTCGATCCCGCTGACCGCAACCGAAACCCGCGGCTCGGCGAGCAGGTCGAAGGCCATCCGCACGCCGGGGTGCAGCTCACCGGAGACGGAAAGCCGCCGTTCTTCGAGAGCGTCGTAGACCTGCCGCGCGACGTGCACGAACCGAACGGGATCGGCGGGCAGGTGCCCGGCCCGCAACGGGTACCGCCGGATGTCGCCCCCGGTCGCCTGCCCGACGACAAGAGCTTCGACGACCTCGAGGACGAACTCGAACCGCTCCGCCATATCCCCTCGTTTTCGTCAAGCCCTCAAGCAATTCTCCTTACAAACAGTAGCAGTGCCGCCAGACGCCGCGTCGGCACCGCCACGCGGATGCCCGAAAGACCACGATCCCCTGGGCTGTGTGGGCAAGGGTGCTGCCGCTTCCGTCGCTTCCATCGCCTCGGTCGCGGTCCGGGTGCACGTGCATCGCGGGGAGCCGGCTCCACGCTCGCGTTGAAGGTGCGGCAGGCAGCTCAGTGGCTCACCCGGGGCTTGCCGATCGTCGGTGGCGATGCGGGCTCCCCAGCCGAAGCGGTGCGGCAACAGGGAAGTCACCGAGAGACGGCCAACCGAGCCCGGTCGATGTCAGGACCCCGATAGAGCCGTTCGGGAATCCGAGCCAGGGTGGACGGATGCACCTGCTCCCCCAACCCGTAGAACTTCTGAAAACTCATGATCAGCGGCCGCCAGGCATCAGGATCGATGCGATCGTCACTCCCGGCCAGCCGAATCTCATCATGAACGAAAACCCGCTGGACCCGGACTTCGAAGGCAACGATCCCCCCGTCGTCCCCCACCGGATGCACGGCTTCGACGACGGCCTCCATGGCAACCGGGCACTCGGCGACCCGAGGAGGCACAACGGTTTCCGAAGGAACCGCGGTCAACCCGGCCCGCGAGAACTTCGCGGCGACATGGAAGTAGCCCCGCTGAACCTTGCCGGGAGGCACCGGATCCGACCCGGTGGTCAGCGCGAGCCGGTCGACAGCGGCAGCCTGGGCTTCCGAAGGCAGGTTCAGCACGCATTCACGGGTACGCGACAGGTTCTGCGCGGTCTGGGAACGAGCCCCGAGCCCGAGGATGGCCCGCCACCCGAGCCAGAAGGCCGAGGACATCGGCGCCAGGTTGGCGGAGCCGTCCTCGTTGGTGCTCGAAATGAGCACGACCGGGGTGCCGAAGTACAGGATGCCGGGCTCGATGGCCGTGTGCGCGGGAGTTTTCACGCCTTCGAGCCTGCCGTCCACACCGGACCCCGCGCTGGCGGGAATCGGCCATCGCGATCACCGGCGGCCCGGACGGGGACGCCGGTGATCGCGAGGAGCCGTCAGCTCGCCTGGGTGAGCGCGCGGCGCGTCAAGACCCGCGCCAGGTGGCGGCGGTACTCCGCCGTGGCGTGCGGCTCGTCCGGCGGGTTCGTGCCCTCCGCCGCCGCTGCCGCCGCCTCGGCGATCGAAGCTCCCGACGCCAGCGCCGACTCCGTGGCCGACGCCCGCAGCGGCACTCCGCCCATGTTCACCAGGCCCACCCGGCCCCCGGCGACGGCCACGCCGACCATCGCCCAGTCGATCGCGCGGCGGGTGAACTTCTGGAAACCCCAGCCCTGACCGGCCTGCGACGGCAAGCGGATCTCCGTCAGCAGCTCGGCCGGCTCCAGCGGCGTCGTGAACGGTCCCAGGAAGAACTCCGACGCCGGAATGCGCCGTGCGCCCGAAGGACCGCGCGCGACCAGCACCGCGTCCGAGGCCAGCACCGCCGCGGGCAGGTCCGCCGCGGCGTCCGCGTGCACCAGCGATCCGCCGATCGTGCCGCGGTGGCGGACCTGCCGGTCGCCCACCGAAGCCGACACGTGCGCCAGCAGGGGCGCGTGCTCCAGCAGCACCGGGTCCCGCGCGAGGTCGCTGTAGCGGGACAACGCGCCGATCACCACCTCGCCGTCGTCCACGCGGACGTACCGGAGCTCGTCGACCGGCCCGATGTCCACCAGGTACTCCGGCGCGGCCAGCCGCAGCTTCATCAGCGGCAGCAGGGAATGCCCGCCGGCCAGCACCTTCGCGTCGTCGCCCAACGACGCCAGCCGGGCCAACGCGTCGTCCACTGTGGACACGCGCACGTACTCGAAGGAAGCCGGGATCACCGGTCCACCTCCTGCCCCGAAGCGTCGATCACGGCGTTCACGATGTTGTGGTAACCCGTGCAGCGGCACAGGTTGCCTTCGAGCGCCGCCCGCACCTCGTCACGCGACGGCTTCGGGTTGTCGGCCAGCAGCGAAACCGACGCCATGATCATGCCCGGGGTGCAGAACCCGCACTGCAGCCCGTGCTGCTCGCGGAAGGCGCGCTGCACGGGGTGCAGCGATCCGTCCGAAGCGGACAGTCCCTCGACGGTGGTGACGGCGTGGCCGTCGGCCTGCGCGGCCAGCACCGTGCACGACTTGACCGACTCGCCGTCGAGCAGCACGGTACAGGCCCCGCAGGACGTCGTGTCGCAGCCGATGTTCGTGCCGGTGAGCCCGGCGTTGTCACGCAGGAAGTGCACCAGGAGCGTGCGGTCCGGCACCTCCTCGTCCACCGGCCGCCCGTTGACCTCGATCGAGACCTTCACTGCGCGTTCCCCTCCGAAAGTGCGGCCCAGACCCGGATCGGGGTCGTGGGCATGTCCAGGTGCCTGACCCCGCGGGCGGCCAGCGCGTCGACCACGGCGTTGTGCACCGCCGGGGTCGAGCCGATCGTCGCCGCCTCGCCGATCCCCTTGACCCCCAGGAGGTTCCGGTCGGTCGGGGTGGTCATGTCGACGAGCTCGAAGTCCGGCAGCTCGGCGGCGGTGACGAACGAGTAGTCCGCCAGGGTCGCGGTCGTCGGGTTGCCGTCGTCGTCGTAGGTGACGACCTCCATGAGCGCCTGCGCCGCCCCCTGGGCGAGGCCGCCGTGCCGCTGCCCGCGGAAGGTCAGCGGGTTGACGATCGGGCCGGCGTCGTCGACGGCGACGATGCGGCGCAGCTCGACCTTGCCGGTCTCGGTGTCGACCTCGACCACCGCGAGGTGCGCGCCGAACGGGAACGTCGGCTTGCCGTCGCCGAACCAGACGTCGGCGGTGAGCTTGCCCTCGGCGGCGCGCTCGGCCACCTGCGCCCAGCTGAGCACGGTGCTCGACGGCGCGCCGCGGACCTGCCAGACGCCGCGCTCGACGTCCAGTTCGAGGTCGTCCGGCGCGGCTTCCAGCAGGTCGGCCGCCAGCTCGCGGGCCTGGGCGATCACCTGGTCGGCCGCCTGCCGGATCGCCGAGCCGCCCAGCTGCAGCGACCGGGAGCCGAACGTGCCGATGCCCTTGGGCACCTCGTCGGTGTCGCCGTGCCGGACGGTGATCTTGTCCAGCGGCACGCCGAGCCGGTCGGACAGCAGCATCGCCAGCGACGTCCCGAGCCCCTGCCCGTGCGGCGAGCTCCCGGTCCACGCGACGACCGAGCCGTCCGGGTGGACGTCGACGCGGCCGCTCTCGCCGCCGCCGTCGCCGCCGGTGATTTCGACGTAGGTCGCGATGCCGAGACCGAGCTCGACCACCTCACCCGCCTCCCGCCGCCGCTGCTGCTCGGCCCGCAGCTCGGCGTACCCGGCGGCGTCGAGGACCTTGTCCAGCGCCGCCGCGTACTCGCCCGTGTCGTAGGACGCGCCGGTCGGTGTCTGGTACGGGAACTCCTCCGGCCGGATGAAGTTGGCCCGGCGGACCTCGGCCGGGTCGAGCCCGATCTCGGTGGCGAACACGTCCATCGCGCGTTCGACGGCGGCCGTCGCCTCCGGCCGGCCCGCGCCGCGGTAGGCCGACACCGGCGTCGTGTTGGTGACGACCGCGCGGCTGCGCGTCTCCACCTTCGGGAACCGGTAGACGCCGACGGCCATCAGCTCGGTCAGCGTCGGCAGGAACAGCGTCCGCGGGTACGCGCCCGCGTCCTGGATGACGTCGAGGCGGTACGCGAGGACCGTGCCGTCGCGCTTCCCGCCGATGGTCACGGTGTTCTGCTGCGCGCGGCCGTGCGTCATCGACGTCAGGTTCTCGCTGCGCGACTCGACCCAGCGCACCGGCCGCCCGAGCCGCTTCGCGGCCCAGCCGAGCACGGTCACTTCGGGGTCGGCGCCGATCTTCGCGCCGAACCCGCCGCCGACGTCCGGGGTGATCACCCGGACCGACTCCTCGCCGACGCCGAGGCTCGCCGCCAGCTGCATCCGGGCGATCTGGGCGTTCTGCGACGACACCCAGGCGGTCAGCCTGCCGTCCTCGCCCCAGGCGCAGGACGCGCCGCGCACCTCGAGCGGGGCGGGTGCGACGCGCTGGTTGACGATGGTCTGCGTGACCACGACGTCGCAGCCTTCGAAGATCGCGTCGTCGAACTGCTCCGCGCCGTTGACCTGCACGATGTTGCTGCCGGTGTCCGGGTACAGCAGCGTCTCGCCCGCCAGGGCCGCGTCGATGCTCGCGACCGCTTCCAGCGGGTCGTAGTCGACGTCGACCAGCTCGGCGGCGTCGGCGAGCTGGTAGCGCTCTTCGGTGAGGACCAGCGCGACGGGTTCGCCGACGTAGCGCACCACCCCGTCGGCCAGCCAAGGTTCCTTCAGCGGCCCGGCCGCGTGCGGGTCGAGCCCGAGGTCGGCGGCGGTGAACACGCCGAGCACGCCCGGCGCGGCCTTCGCTTCGCTCACGTCGATGCCGCCGATCCGCGCGTGCGCGATCGGACTTCGCACGAACACCGCGTGTGCGGCCCCGGTAAGCGCCTCCACCCGCAGATCGTCCACATAGGTGCCGCCCGCGGTGATCAGGTTCCGATCCTCCTGGCGGACCACCCTGGTCCCGACAATGCTCATCTGCTCTCCTGCTCGCCGACAACCCCGCCGATCATGCCCGCACGCCGAGGACCACCGCCAGACCCAGTCCCGCGACGCCGATCCCGATCCGCAACGGCGTGCCCGGCAGGTGCCGCACGAGCGTCGAGCCCAGCCACGAGCCGCCGAGGGAGCCGAGGCAGACGGCGAGCGCGGCCGGCCAGACCACCTTGCCGGTGACCGCGAAGACGATCGCGGCGAGGAGGTTCGCCGAACCGGTGACCAGGTTCTTCGCCGCGTTGGTGCGGGCGAGCGGCTGGCTCCAGACCGACACCAGCAGCGCGAGCATGAGCACGCCCGCGGCCGCGCCGAAGTAGCCGCCGTAGACGCCGATGAAGAACGCGGCCACGCCGGTCGCGGGGCTCAGGCCGTGGTGTTCGGCGCCTTCGGCCAGCCGGCGCAGCCGCGGCCCGGCCATCAGCACCAGCGACGCCCCGCCGATCAGCCACGGCACGATGACGGTGAACGTGCCGGACGGCGTCAGCAGCAGGACGACACCGCCGCACGCGCCGCCGACGGTCGTGATGAGGCAGAGCGGGAGGAGCCGCGCCCGCTGCCCGGCCAGCTCGGGCCGCGCCCCGGCGGCGGCGCCCGCGGTGGTGCCCAGCATGGCGACGGTGTTGGTGACGTTCGCGGTCACCGGCGGCAGCCCGGCGGCGAGCAGCGCGGGGTAGGAAACCAGCGACGCGAGCCCCGCGATGGCCCCGGTCAGGCCGGCGCCGACCCCGGCAAGCACGAGCAGGAGCAGGGCGGGCGGGTCGATGATCACCTCGTCATCTCATCACACGCGGCGGCGGCGCGCCGCACCGTCCACATAGGACGGACAAGGGGGCGGGCAGGCCGCTCCCGGCGGCCGGGCACCGGCCAAGTCCGCGGACTTGATCGATCTCGCACGGGTCGCGCCGGGCCCGGGGGCGAGTACCTTGACACCACAGGGCTTGCCACGCCTCGATCGGGAGGACGGATGCGCGTCACGATCGCCGAGGTCGCCCGCCGCGCGCGGGTGAGCAAGACGACCGTGTCGAGGGTGCTCAACAACAAGGCCGACGTGGACGCCGCGACCGCCGTCCGGGTGCGCGAAGTGATCGCCGCGACCGGGTACATCCCCAGTGCCGGCGCCGTCGGGCTGGCCCGCGGGGTGACGCGCACGGTGGGGATGCTGGTACCCGGGGTGACCTGGCCGTGGATGAGCGAGGTGCTCCAGGGCGTCGCCGACGTCGTGGAGGCGAAGGGCTACGGCTTGCTGCTGTCCACCGCCAACCGCGGTGCCGACTCGCTGGACGGCTTCTCGCGGCGGGTGTCGGCCAAGGCGTTCGACGGCCTGCTGCTGGTGGAACCGCCGGACGCGGTGCGGCACCTGCGCGTGCTGCACGACTCCGGGCTGCCGGTGGTGATGATCGACGACCGCGGCCGCCGCCCCGCGTTCCCGTCGGTGGGCACCGACAACCGCCGGGGCGGCGCGGCCGCGGCCCGGCACCTGCTGGACACCGGCCGCACCCGGTTCGCCACGGTCACCGGGCCCCACGGCTTCGGCTGCACGAACGACCGCCTCAACGGCTTCCACGACGTCGTGCGCGAAGCCGGCCTGACACTCGATCCGCGGCTGATCATCGAAGGCGACTTCACGAGCGAAAGCGGCGAGGCGGCCGTCCTCCAGCTCCTCGCGACGGGCCCGGAGTTCGACGCGGTCTTCGCGCACAGCGACCTCACGGCGGCGGGGGTGCTGGCCGGGCTCCGGAAGGCCGGCCGCTCGGTGCCGGACGACGTCGCCGTGGTCGGCTTCGACGACATCCCCCTGGCCGCCCACACCCAGCCACCGCTGACCACGATCCACCAGCCGCTGCGGGAGATGGGCGAGACGGCGGCCCGGCAGCTGCTCGCGCGCCTGGCCGGGGCACCGCCGGCGGAGGAACCGGTGATCGTCCCGGCCTCGCTGGTGATCCGCGGCTCGACAGCCGGTCAGCCGTCCCCGGATCCCGAGGCCTTGCGGAGAGCGCGGTCCACGTCCGCCGCGGAGGGTTCGGACAGGACGGCGGCGACGTAGGCGTCCGGGCGGACGAGCCAGGCTTCGCCCGGCCGCGCCCCCAGCGTCCCGCCCACCGGAACCGGCACCGACCGCACTCCCGCCGAAGTCACCCCCGGGGTCGTCAGCAGCAGGAAGCCCTGCCGCGCCAGCGCACGCAACCGTCCACTCGGGACGGTCACGTCCGGGAGGAGGATCCCCGGGCCGGGCGGCGGCAACGCGCCGCGCGGCGGACGTCCGGCGAACGGGCGCCGGGGATCCGGGGTCGTCAACGGCGAGTCCGGGTACCAGAACGGCTCGGCCAGCCTGCCCGAGTCGACGAGCGCGTGCACGGCCGGGTCGCGCGCCGCGCGCGTCAGGACGTCCTCCCGGTACCGGCGGCCCGTTTCGCCGCGCGGCACCAGGAAGTCCATGGTCGCCGTCGTCACCTCGGCGTTTTCCACCGCGGCCGCGTGCCGTTCGGCGTGGTAGCTGTCCAGCAGCCCGTCGCCGGCCGGCCCGCGCTGCACGTGGGCGAGCTTCCACGCCGCGTTCTCCGCGTCCGCGACGCCGCCGTTCAGGCCGCGGGCGCCGAACGGCGCGACCAGGTGCGCGCAGTCGCCGGCCAGCAGCACGCGGCCCACGCGCATGCGGCGGACCAGCCGGGTGTGGAAGCGGTAGACCGACCGCCACACGACTTCGTACGGCCGGTCGCCGATGATCGCCCGGATCCGGTCGCCGAGCGCGCCGCCGGTTTCCTCCGCGGCGAGGTCGTAGTCGTCGGGCACCTGCCAGTCGATCCGGAACTGCGAGCCGGGGCACGGGTGGATCAGCACCTGGCGGCCGGGGTTGAACGGCGGGTCGAAGTGGAACCGCCGTTCGGCCGCCCACCCGGCGAGGTCGGCGCGGATGTCGCAGATGAGGAACAGGTCGGCGAACGAGACACCGTCCAGCCGCTCCCCCACCGCACGCCGCACAGCGTCGCCGTGCGCGCCCGTGCAGGCGAGGGCGTAGTCGGCTTCGATCCGGCGCGGGCCGGCCGCGGTCTCGCAGTGGATCTCGACGCACCCGGGCTGCGTCAGGCCGGTGACGCGGTGGCCGCGGCGGACGTCGATCAGCGGCTGCCGCGCGATCAGGCCGTCGAGCACCTCTTCGACGCGGGCCTGGGACAGGTTGACGAACGGCGGGAGCGCGGACCCCGCGTCCGGCAGCCGGTAGGAGAACAGCTCCCGGCCGCGGTGGAACGTCCGCGCGGTCGTCCAGGTCAGGCCTTCTTCGGCCAGGCAGCCCGCGCCGAGGGCCGCCCAGACGTCCAAGGTGTCCCGCTGGTGGCAGATCGCCTTGGACCCCACGGGGTCGCGCCGGGGGGGGGGGGGGGCGAGGGCGAACCGGCCCCCCCCCCCCCCGGGGACGAGA
>NZ_JBFACT010000122.1:0-12100 GCF_040640995.1 Amycolatopsis sp. NPDC021455
GCCCGCGTCCAGAACGCTGCGGCGGTCTCCTTCGTCTCGTCGGGCAGGATTTCGGTGTAGGCCAGCCTGCTGTGGTCGTCGACGGCGTTGTGCAGGTAGCTGTAGCCGAGGTTGGCGCGGTTGCTGAGCGTGCGGGGCCGGGCGGGGTCGCGGTGGGCGTAGCTGTTGCGTCCGCCGGCCGCGCGGCCGAGAACTTTGTGGCCGCCGCCGTCGGGGATGTTGCCCAGCTTCTTG
This sequence comes from Amycolatopsis sp. NPDC021455, assembly GCF_040640995.1. Classification (NCBI taxonomy): domain Bacteria; kingdom Bacillati; phylum Actinomycetota; class Actinomycetes; order Pseudonocardiales; family Pseudonocardiaceae; genus Amycolatopsis; species Amycolatopsis sp. NPDC021455. The sequence continues at coordinate 235 of NZ_JBFACT010000122.1, forward strand.
ATGTCCACGTGCACCAGGTCACCGGGTGCGGGGTGTTCGTAGCGGCGGATCGGGCGGCCGGTGGCCCGGTCCAGGTGGGCCAGCCGGGCCAGCCGGTAGCGGGTCAGGACCCGGTGGACCGTGGCGGGGTTGAGGCGGAGCAGGTAGGCGATGCGGGCCGGGCCCCACCGGCGCAGGACACGAACTTTGATGATCCGCCGTTCGGTGCGGGTGGGGGTCCGGTTCGGGCTGGTGGCAGGCCGGGACGAGCGGTCGGTCATGCCCGCTTCGCCGTAGTTGCGGTAGCGGCCGGCCCAGCGGGTGGCGGTGGTGACCGAGACCTGGAACCGCTCCGCGGCTCGCCGCAACGGCCAGCCCTCCTCGACGACGCAGCGGGCCAGGCGGAGTCTGCCGGTCGGGGTCAGGGGTGCGTTAGCGTGGGTCACGAGGGCCTCCAGGTCGCCGGTGCAGATGTCGCAATCCACACCGAACCCGGAGGCCCTCCCTCACACCAAGATCATCCGATCACGTGTCGCCCCGTACCCAACCTCCGTGGTCAATACAACTAGACCGCCAGCCGCGGGCTCAGCACGAACTCCGGGTCCACCTGCGAAACGAGGTCCGCGCCCGCCCAGGCGCGGGCGTTTCGCAGGTGGAACTCGACCGCTTGACGCTGGTAGCGCGCCCAGTCGCGCTGCTCCGCGTCGACCGCCGCGTGCATCGAACGCAACGTCGAGAGGTTGCGCGGCTCCAGCTCGGTGATCGGCCGGGCCGCGCCGCGCTCGGCCGCGCGTACGTGCCCTGAAGCCGACATCCAGCCCAGCAGCGCGCCGCCGACCTGCTCCTGCAGGAACTCGACGTCCTCCGCGTCCGTGACCTTGTTGCCGACCACCACCAGCCGCACGCCGAAATCGCGCGCGTAGTCCGCGTACTGGCGGTACACCCCCACGCTCCGGACCGTCGGCTCGCACACCAGGAACGTCACGTCGAACCGCGTGAACAACCCCGAAGCGAACGCGTCCGCCCCCGCCGTCATGTCCATCACGACGTATTCGCCGTCGACGTCCACCATGTGGTTCAGCAGCAGCTCCGCCGCCCCCACCTTCGAGTGGTAGCACTTGACGCCGAGGTCGTCCTCATCGAACTGCCCGGTGACGCCCAGCCGCACGCCGCCCAGCTGCCGGAAGCACGCCGAAAAGACCGGGTTGTCCTCGAACGGCCGGACCAGCCGCGAGCCGCGGCCCGGCGGGGTCGTCTTGATCATCGACGCCGCGTCGGGGATGCGCGGGTTGTCGCCGCGCAGGTAGTCCTTGATCAGCGTCATGTTGTCGCCGAGTGTCGGCCAGGCGAGCGCTTCCTCTTCGGTCGCGCCGAGCGCAACCGCGAGGTGCTGGTTGATGTCGGCGTCGATGGCGAGCACCGGCAGGCCGGCGTCGGCGAGGTACGCCACGAACAGCGACGACAGCGTGGTCTTGCCGCTGCCGCCCTTGCCGACGAACGCGATCTTCACGATATCCCCTCCTGGCAATGATGACGGTTTTCATTATGCTCCGGGCAACGTACACCCGACCGGCCCGCGCCCGATCGGGCGATCACCGGGTCCGGTGAGGGTTAGGGTTGGGGGGTGCCTCCCCTCGTGATCAGGACACACTCGGCGGGCGGGGACTTCGGCCCCCTGCGTGCCGAGTTTTCGCTGCCGGAGTCGTTCGGGCCCGAGGTGCTGGCCGAGGCGGAGGCGGCGGTCCTCGACCCCCTGGCCAGCGCCGGCCCCCGCGAGGACGCGACCGACCTGCCGTTCGTCACCATCGACCCGCCCGGATCCAAGGACCTCGACCAGGCGATGGTGGTCGAGAAGACCGCGCACGGCTTCCGCGTGCACTACGCGATCGCCGACCTCGCCGCGTTCGTCCCGCCCGGCGGCGCGCTCGACCGGGAGTCGCGCCTGCGCGGGCAGACGCTGTACCTGCCCGACGGGAACGTCCCGCTGCACCCGCCGGTGCTGTCCGAAGGCGCGGCGAGCCTGCTGCCCGGCGAGGTCCGGCCCGCGGTGCTCTGGACCATCGAGACCGACGACGCGGGCGAGCCGACCGCGACCCGGGTGCGCCGCGCGCTGGTCCGGTCCACCGAGCAGTTCGACTACGAGACGGTGCAGGCCGCGCTCGACGCCGGGCACCCGCACCCGTCGGTGGCGGCGCTGCCCGAGCTGGGACGGCGGCGGCGCGAACTGGCCGTCCGCCGCGGCGCGGTCGAGCTGCAGCTGCCGGAGCAGGAGATCAGCGGCGACCCGGACGGCGGCTGGGTGCTCGCCCGCCGTCCGCGCACGGCCGTCGACGCCTGGAACGCCGAGATCTCGCTGCTCACCGGGATGGCCGCGGCGCGGATCATGATCGACGCGGGGATCGGCGTCCTGCGCACGCTGCCCGACCCGGAGCCCGAGGCCGTCGACTGGCTGCGCCGCTCGGCCGACGCCCTGGGCATCGCGTGGGCGCCGGAGACGACCGTTTCGGAGTTCCTGTCCAAGTTGGACCCGGGGCAGCCGGCGTCGATGGCGCTCTACGCCGACACGACACGGCTTCTGCGCGGCGCCGGCTACACAGCGTTCGACGGCGAGCTGCCCGCCCTGACCACGCACGCGGGCATCGGTGGCGCGTACGCGCACGTCACGGCCCCGATCCGGCGGCTGGTCGACCGGTTCGCCACGGAGATCTGCCTCGCCGTCTCGGCCGGCCGCGAGGTCCCGGAGTGGGTGCGGGCGGCGCTGGCGGACGTCCCGGAGCGGATGAGCGCGTCGGACACCCTCGCCGCGAAGGTCGAGCGCGCCTGCATCGACCAGGTGGAGGCGTGGGTGCTGGCCGAGCACGTCGGCGGCGAGTTCAGCGCGGTGGTGCTGCGCGCGGACGAGAACAAGGCGGAGATCCTGGTCGAGGACCCGACGGTGATGGCGAAGTGCGCGGGGGAGAAGCTGACCGCGGGGGAGCGGATCGGGGTCCGGCTGACCTCGGTCGACGTCGAGAAGCGGAAGGTGTCGTTCGAGCGGGCATGACTTACCTCGTCGACGATCTCGGGGAGCCGGTGCCGCTCGAAGGGCCGGCGGGCCGGGTGGTGTCGCTGGTCCCGTCGCTCACCGAGGCGGTCGAGGTGAGCGCGCCCGGACGCCTCGTGGGCGCGACGGACTACTGCACGCATCCGTCCACTCTGGACGTTCCGCGCGTGGGCGGGTCGAAGTACCCGAAACTCGACCGGGTGCTGGACCTGGCGCCGGACCTCGTGCTGGCGAACTCGGAGGAGAACCGCCAGGAGGACGTGGAACGCCTGCGCGCCAACGGAATCCCGGTCTGGGTGATGGCCGCGGCGGCGACCGTGCCCGCCGCGCTGGGCTCGCTGCGGCGGATCCTGACCCAGGCGTACGAGCTGGACGAGCCGGAGTGGCTGGTCGAGGCGGAGGAAGTCTGGCGCGAGGTCCGGCCGGTCCGGTTCCACGCGGTGGTCCCGGTGTGGCGCAAGCCGTGGATAGTCCTGGGCCGCGACACCTTCGCGGGCGACGTCCTGCGCCGCGTCGGCGTGGCGAACGTGTACGCGAACTCGGAGGAGCGTTACCCCCGCCCGGATGTGGAGGAGCTGCGGGCGCACCTGAGCGCGGACGCGGACCTGCTGGTGCTGCCGGACGAGCCGTACCTGTTCACCGAGGAGGACGGCCCGGACCACTTCCCGGACGCGCGGTACGTCCTGGTGTCGGGCCGTCATCTCACCTGGTACGGGCCCTCGCTGGTCGAGGCGCACGCCGCGCTGACGGACGCGCTGGACTAGTCCTGGGCCTTGTCGCCTCGGACGCGGTCCGGCCGGGTGCGGACCCGGCCGCGTCCTGCGCGTATGTTCTGCCCGCGAAGCCGAGAGGGAGCGAAGCCATGACGGAGTGGTTCGGGGTGCGGTGCGTCTTCCGGTGGACCGAAGCCGTCGAACCGTCGTACGAGGAACGGGTCACGGTATGGCACGCGGTCGACGTCGACTCGGCGCTGGCGCTGGCCGAGACGGAAGCGCGGGAGTACGCGAAGGAAATGGGGGCGACTTACGTGGGGCTCGCACAGGCCTATGCCACGGGGAACGAGGAGCTGGTGTCCGGCAGCGAGGTGTTTTCGCTGCTGCGTGACAGCGCGTTGCCGCCGGAAGAGTACGTGGACCGGTTCTTCGACACCGGCGACGAACACCAGGGCACGGCCTGACCCCGGCCGAGGCGCCGCCACACCGCCGGAACCCGTGCCGTGCTCACGGACGCGCGCCGTCGGGAGCGTCCCACCGAAGCACCGGCGTCGCAGGCTCTAGTCCTCAGGAGTGAGTCGCGGAATCGCTCTCACCGGCGATCCGCCGCGGGGCGCGGAAAACCATGATCGAAGGCACCACCACAGCACTCCGAGGAGCCTTCACGATGATCAAGCTCGTTGCCGCGGCCCTGCTCGCCGCCACTCTCGCGGGCACCGCCACGCCGGCGTCGGCCGCCACTCCCCTCCACGCCTGCGTCGCGCCGAAACCTCTGGACACCGCCGCCCTCGAGCAGGCGATCGCGGGCCTGCCGAACGACGACGTGACCGCCGCGCTGGTCCGCGCGACCGGCCCGGACGGGTGCTGGACCGGCACCGCGGGCGTCGCCGACCGCCGCACCGGGACGCCGGTGAACCCGGACGCGCGGTTCCGGATCGGCAGCGTCACCAAGGTGTTCACCGCCGTCGTCGTGCTGCAGCTGGTCGCCGAACACCGGATCGCCTTGGACGGCACAGTGCAGGAGTACCTGCCGGGCCTGCTGCCGGACGGCTATCCCGCGGTGACCGTCCGGCAGCTGCTGGACCACACCAGCGGCCTGCCGAGTCCCGTCCTCGAAGACGACAGCATCGAATACGTGGTGGCACACCGGTTCGACCGCTGGACGCCGGAGCAGTACGTCGCGGCGGCCTTCGCCCAGGGGACGAAGGAGTTCGAGCCCGGCACGGCGCAGCACTACCGCAACATCGGGTACATCGTCGCCGGGATGCTCGTCGAGAAGGTCACCGGACGCAGCTACGAAAGCCAGGTCCGGGACCGGATCGTGCGCCCGCTGCAGCTGACCGGGACCACCGCGCCCGGGCACGACCCCGCGCTCCACGGCCCGTACGTGCACGGCTACCAGATCATGACCGACGGCTCCGTCCAGGACGTGACGCGCTGGGACCAGTCGTTCGGGTGGGCCTCCAGCAGCATCGTCTCGACGACCCGGGACCTGGACGTCTTCACCGAGGCGCTGCTGGGCGGACGGCTGCTGCCGCCTTCGGTCCAGCCGGAGCTGTTCGCCGTGCCGCCGGTCAAGGACGTTTCCGGGAAGCCCGCGAGCTTCGGGGCCGGCCTGCAGCGCTTCGTGCTGCCGGGAGTGGGCGAGGTCTGGGGCAAGAGCGGTGGCTGGTACGGCTACCTCGCGGGGATCGGCGGCACCCGCGACGGCCGGCGGCGGCTCGTCTACGGCCTGACCGCGAACGACGCCAAGAACGGCGACAACCCGACCCCGGTCACGCAGCGGATCGTCGCCGCCGGGATGACGCTGGCCGCGCGCGGATGACCGGGTGGGCGCCGGGGATCGGGGAGCGGGCAGGATCGCGTCCTGTGTCCGCCTTCCCGGTGCTCGAACCCTTGAGCCGTCGCCTGCGCGCGCTGCCCGCCGCGGGTGTCGACGCGGCGCTGGCCGTGGGCGTGGCGGTCGCCGGGGTGTGGCCGTTCTTCTCCCGGACGAACCCGGCCGGCGGGTCGTGGCACCCGTGGGGGGTGGCCGTGGTGCTGGCGGCGGCGGGCGCGGTGGGGGTGCGGCGGCGGTTCCCGCTCGGGGTGCTGCTCGCGGGCCTGATCGGCGCGTGGGCCTACGACCTCGCCGGGAACGTCCCCGCCCAGCCGGTCTGGTACGGCGTTCTGATCGCGCTCTACACCGTCGCCGTGCGGTCGGCGCCGTGGACGCGGATCGCCGCCCTGGTCCTCACGGTCGGCGGGAGCCTGCTGACGGCGTCGTCGGAAACCGCGCTGCGCAGCGGGATCCTCTTCGTCGCGGCTTACGCGATCGGCCGGGCCGCGGTGACGGCGCGGGAGCGGGCCGAAGGGCTGGAGCGCGAGCGGCTCGCCGAAGCCGTCCGGGCCGCGGAACGCGAACGCGCCCGGATCGCCCGCGACATGCACGACATCCTGTCGCACGCGGTCAGCCTCATGGTCGTGCAGGCGGAAGCGGGCCCGGTCGCGCTGCCCGGCGACCCGGCCCGCGCCGAGGCGGCGTTCGACGCGATCGCGGCGTCGGGGCGGGACGCGATGGCCCAGCTGCGCAGGATGCTCGCGGTGCTCAAGACCGACGACCGCTCGCACGACCCGCAACCGACGCTCGCCGACCTGCCGCGGCTGGTGTCGGGCGCGTCCGGAGCGGGGACGGACATCGCTTTCTCGGTCTCCGGCGAGCCGGGCGAGCTCACGCCGGACGCCGAAGTCGCCGCGTACCGCATCACGCAGGAAGCGCTCACCAACATCGTCAAGCACGCGGACGCCCGGCACGCCGGCGTCCGCCTCGACTGGCAGGACGGCACCTTGACCCTCGAGATCACCGACGACGGCCGCGGGACGGCCGGGCCCGGCACCGGCGGGCACGGCCTGATCGGCATCCGCGAACGCGCCACCGCGTGCGGCGCCGAGGTGACGGCCGGGCCGCGGCCGGACGGCCCGGGTTTCCGCGTGCGCGTGCGGTTCGGGGCGCGGGCATGACCGTGCGGGTGGTCGTCGCGGACGACCAGGACCTGGTCCGGGCCGGCTTCGCGATGATCCTCGGCGCCCAGCCGGACATCGACGTCGTCGCGGAGGCGGGCGACGGCGCCGAGGCGGTCGAGGCGGTCCGCGCGCACCGGCCGGACGTGCTGCTGCTCGACATCCGGATGCCGCGCATGGACGGCATCGAGGCGGCGAAGATCGTCTGCGCCGAGACGGCGTGCCAGGTGCTCATGCTGACGACGTTCGACCTGGACGAGTACGTCTTCGAAGCGCTGCGGGCCGGCGCGAGCGGGTTCCTGCTCAAGGACGTCCGCCGCGACGACCTCGTCCAGGCGGTCCGCGCGGTCGCGGCGGGGGACGCGCTGCTGGCGCCGTCGGTGACGCGCAAGCTGATCGCGCGGTACACGGCCCGCCCGGCCCTGCCGCCCTCCCCGGCACGGCTGGCGGAGCTGACCACCCGGGAACGGCAGACGCTGACCATGATCGCCCGCGGGCTGTCGAACGCGGAGATCGCCGCCGAGCTGGTGGTCAGCGAGCACACGGTGAAGACCCACGTGAGCAACCTGCTGAGCAAGCTCGGGCTGCGAGACCGGGTCCAGGCGGTGATCGTCGCCTACGAAACCGGCCTCGCCGTCCCGGGCGGAGCTTGAAGCGTCCGGCGAACAGGGCCGCCGGACGCGGCGAAGTCCATTACAGCGTCAGACCGGTGAGCACCGTTACCCGCTCCTCGGTGAAGTCCGCCATCGCCGCCGCCGGGCCTTCGCGGCCCACTCCCGAGTCCTTGACCCCGCCGTACGGCATCTGGTCCGCGCGGAAGCTGGGCACGTCCCCGACGATCACCCCGCCCACCTTCAACGCGGCCGACACCTCGAACGCCGTCGGGACGTCCCGGGTGAACACGCCCGCCTGCAGTCCGAAGCGGGATGTGTTGATGCGCGAAACGCCCTCGGCCACCGACGACACCCGGACCAGGGAAACCACCGGCCCGAACACCTCCTCGGCCATCACCGGCGCGTCCTCCGGCACGTCCGCCAGCACTGTCGGCTCCACCGTGGCCCCCGACCGCGCTCCGCCGGTCAGCAGGCGGCCACCGGAAGCGACCGCCGACGAGATCCACGACGAAACCCGGGTGGCGGCGTCGAGGTTGATCAGCGGGCCCACGTCGACACCGTCGGCCCGCGGGTCGCCGGTGCGCAAAGCCCGGACCTCCGCGACCACCTTCTCGGCCAAGACGTCGTACACAGACGAGTGCGCGTACACCCGCTGCACCGAAATGCACGACTGCCCCGCCTGGTACATCGCGAACGTCGCGATCCGCTGCGCCGCGAAGTCCAGGTCCGGCCAGTCGGGGCAGACCAGGACCGCGCCGTTGCCGCCGAGCTCCAGCGCCACGTGCTTGCGCGGCACGCGGTCGCGGATCGCCCAGCCCACCGGGACCGAACCCGTGAACGACACCACCGGCAGCCTCGGGTCCTCGACCAGCCGGGACGACGTCTCGTTGTCCACCGGCAGGATCGACCACGACCCGGCCGGGAGATCCGTCGAAGCCAGGATCTCGCCGAGCAGCAACGCCGTCAGCGGCGTCGCCGGCGCGGGCTTGAGCACGATCGGCGCGCCCACCGCGATCGCCGGGGCCACCTTGTGCGCCACCAGGTTCAGCGGGAAGTTGAACGGCGTGATGCCCAGCACCGGCCCGCGCGGCACGCGCCGGACCAGCGCCAGCCGGCCGGTGCCGCCCGGGTCCGTGTCGAGGCGCTGCAGCTCGCCGGAGAAACGGCGGGCTTCCTCGGCGGCCCAGCGGAACGTCGACACCGCGCGTCCCACCTCGCCGCGTGCCCACTTCACCGGCTTGCCCGACTCGGCCGTGATCAACGCCGCGATCTCTTCGGACCGTTCGCCCAAGGAACGGGACACGTGGTCCAACGCCCCGGCGCGGACGTGCGCGGGCAGCGTCGCGAACTCGTCGGCGACGTCCGCCGCGGCCTGCACCGCCGCTTCCACGTCCGAGGCCGAGGGCACGAAATGGGAGCCCGCGGAAGAACCGTCGTAGGAGTGGCGGACGACCGCCGTCGAGTCGTTGGTCACCGGTTTTCCGGCGACCCAGAACGGGAAAGTCATGCGCGGGCCTCCGTACGGACAGCGTGCTCGAGAACCGAAAGGCCCTCGTCGAGCAGGTCGTTGGACAGCGACAACGGCGGCAGCAGCCGGACGACGTTGCCGTAGGTACCGCAGGTCAGCACGACCACCCCGGCCCGGTGACACGCGGCCGCGACGCGCTTGGTCAGGTCGGCGTCGGGCTCCGAAGTGCCGGGGCGGACGAACTCCGCGGCCAGCATCGCGCCGCGCCCGCGGACGTCGCCGATCACGCCGGTTTCCGAAGCCAGCGCCCGCAGCCGCGGCAGGACCACGCCTTCGATGCGCTTGGCCGACGCGGCGAGGTCCTCGTTCTTCATCGTCTCGATCGAGCCGAGCGCCGCCGCGCAGGCGATCGGGTTGCCGCCGTACGTGCCGCCCAGGCCGCCCGGCGGGACCGCGTCGAGCAGCTCCGCGCGGCCGGTGACGGCCGACAGCGGCAGGCCGCCCGCGATGCCCTTGGCCGTCGCGATCAGGTCCGGCACCACGTCCTCGTCGGTGGAGGCGAACCACGAACCGGTGCGGCAGAAGCCCGTCTGGACCTCGTCGGCGACGTACACGACGCCGTTTTCGCGGCACCAGGCCGCGATGGCGGGCAGGAAGCCGCGCGCGGGTTCGATGAAGCCGCCTTCGCCCTGGATCGGCTCCAGGACCACCGCGGCCACCTGGTCGCCGCCGATCTGCTTCTCGATCCGGTCGATCGCCAGCGCGGCCGCCTCCGGGCCGGACAGGCCGTCACGGAAGGGGTACGAACCCGGCACGCGGTAGATCTCGGGGGCGAAGGGGCCGAAGCCGTGCTTGTAGGGCACCGACTTCGCGGTCATGCCCATCGTGAGGTTGGTGCGGCCGTGGTAGGCGTGGTCGAACACGACGACGGCCTGGCGCCCGGTCGCCGTCCGCGCGATCTTCACGGCGTTCTCGACCGCTTCGGCGCCGGAGTTGAACAGCACCGACTTCTTCGCGTGGTCGCCCGGCGTCAGCTCGGCCAGTGCCTCGCAGACCTCGACGTACCCCTCGTACGGCGTGACCATGAAACAGGTGTGGGTGAACCAGCACGCCTGCTTGCGGACGCGGTCGACGACGGCCGGCGCGGAGTGGCCGACGTTGGTCACCGCGATGCCGGAGCCGAAGTCGATCAGGACGTTGCCGTCGGCGTCGGTGAGCAGGCCGCCGCTGGCGGAGGTGACGTAGACGGGCAGCACCGAGCTGACCCCGGCGGCGACGGCGCCGGCGCGGCGTTGCTGCAGCTCGCGCGAGACGGGACCGGGGATCTCGGTGCGCAGCGTGCGCTGCCGGGGCGCCGGCGCCTGCGGCTCGGCGGTGGTGCTTGCGGTCACGGCGTGCTCCTGGGGAGAGTCGGTGGACGTCCTCAGGATGAGCGGTTACCGGACGGTCGTCAGGTGGCCGTTCTGGCCAATTCGACGCGTAGAATTGGCCGTTATGGCACTCACGCTGCGAGCCTTGGCCGACGACCGCCCGCTCGGGCTGCGGGTGCTGACCGGCGAAGACGTCCTGGACCGGCCGATCGGCTGGGTCCACCCGACGGAGCTGACCGACCCGCAGGCCTTTCTCGAGGGCGGCGAACTGCTGCTCACCACCGGCCTGGCCCTGGACGAGGAGACGGCACCGGCCTACGTGCGCCGTCTCGTCGACGCCGGAGTCGCGGGGCTCGGCTTCGGTGTCGGGCTGAGCCATGAGGAGGTGCCCGGCGCGCTCGTCGAGACGGCGGCGTCGGTGGGGTTGCCGGTGCTGGAGGTGCCGCGGAAGACGCCGTTCATCGCGATCACCCGCGCGGTGTCGCGGGCGGTGGCGGCCGACGAGTACGCGACGACGGTCCGGATCGGCCGCGCCCAGCAGGAGCTGACCCGCACGGCGGTCGGCAAGGGCGGCCCGGCCGGAGTGGTGCGGAAGCTGGCGAAGCTGGTCGACGGCTGGGTGCTGCTCCTCGACTCCGCGGGCGTGGAGGGTGCCGGCCCCGCGATGTCCTACGCCGACGAAGTGCGCGAAGAGCTGAAGCAGCTTCGCTCCGGTACGCGGGTCTTCGAGTTAGACGGGCACGAAGTCGTGCTGCAGACCCTGCCCACCCGGGTGCGGCGGGCGCTCGCGGTCGGCACGGCCGAGCCGCTCGATACCGCCGGGCGGCACGTGGTGAACACCGCGGTCGCGCTGCTTTCCCTGGCACTGGAACAGGATTCGAAGCTCACCCACGCCTGGCGGTTCCTGCGGACCGGTCTGGTCGACCTGCTGGCGGCAGGGCAGTACGAGCTGGCATTCGGGGTGATGACCACGGTGTGGGGTGATCCGCCGGAGCCGCCGTGGGCGGTGGTGGCGCTGGTCGGCGGGCCCGCGCAGCGGCGCCGGGTGGGCGATGCGCTGGAGGGGGACAACTCGCTCTTCTTCGCCGAGTCGGGTTCGGCGGTCCTCGTGGTCGGCCGGTCGGGTGGCGACGTACTGGATCGCGCGCTGGCCGCGGCGGCGACCGTGGGGCCGATGTACGCGGGCCTGGCCGATCCGGTGCCGCTCGAAAACTTCGCGGCCGGAGCGGAGCAAGCCGATCTCGCGGCCCGCGCGGCGGAAGCCGAAGGCAAGCCGTTGGTCACCTACGCCGAGCACTCGGCCCGCGGTCTGCTCTCCCTCATCGATCCGGTGGTGGCCCGCATCTACGGCGAGAACCTGCTGGCCCCGCTGCGCCGCCACGACGAGTCCGGCCGCGGCGACCTGGTCGAGTCCCTGCGCTGCTGGCTGGAGCACCACGGCCACTGGGACGTTGCCGCCGCGCGCCTCGGGGTCCACCGGCACACGCTGCGGAACCGGATCACCAAGGCGCAGGAGCTGCTGGGCCGCGACCTGGACTCACCGGGCGTCCGCGCGGAGCTTTGGGTGGCGCTGCAGGCCTGACCAAAGCGCCCCAATGTGGCGTTGGTTGCGTCCAACGCACCCAATGTGGCGTTGGGGGGGGGGAGAGCACCCAAACGCCCCAAGGGGGGGGAGGGAG
>NZ_JBFACT010000123.1:0-11779 GCF_040640995.1 Amycolatopsis sp. NPDC021455
GACCAGCTCCCACAGCTCATCCGAGATCTCACCAGCGCGAGTCACCAGCAGATCATCGCCCGCCACCGGGCCAAAATTTTGGAGACACGCCCTAGGCGTGCTTGGTCGCGGCCGCCTCTTCCAGGCCGAGCAGCGTGATCGACTTCTCGCGCATCTCGACCTTGCGGACCTTGCCGGTCACCGTCATCGGGAACTCGTCGACGACGTGGACGTACCGCGGGATCTTGTAGTGCGCGAGCTTGCCGCTGCAGAACTCGCGCACCTTCTCCGCGGTCAACGGCGACGCGCCTTCACGCATCCGGACCCAGGCCATCAGCTCTTCGCCGTACTTCTCGTCGGGGACACCGATGACCTGCGCGTCGAGGATGTCCGGATGGGTGTAGAGGAACTCCTCGATCTCACGCGGATAGAGGTTCTCGCCGCCGCGGATGACCATGTCCTTGATGCGGCCGGTGATGTTGACGTAGCCGTCGCCGTCCATGACCGCCAGGTCGCCGGTGTGCATCCAGCGGGCCGCGTCGATCGCTTCGGCCGTTTTGTCCGGTTGTTCCCAGTACCCGAGCATCACCGAGTACCCGCGCGTGCACAGCTCGCCGGGTTCGCCGCGCGGGACCGTCAGGCCGGATTCGGGGTCGACGACCTTGACCTCCAGGTGCGGCCCGACCCGCCCGACCGTCGACACGCGCCGCTCGATCGAGTCGTCGGCACGGGTCTGCGTCGACACCGGGGACGTCTCGGTCATGCCGTAGCAGATGGACACCTCGCTCATCCCCATCCGGTCGATGACCTGCTTCATCACCTCGACCGGGCACGGCGAGCCCGCCATGATCCCGGTGCGCAGCGACGACAGGTCGAACTCGCCGAAGTCCGGGTGGTTGAGCTCGGCGATGAACATCGTCGGCACGCCGTAGAGCGACGTGCACCGCTCGGCGGCGACGGCTTCGAGCGTCGCGCGCGGGTCGAACGCCGGCGCCGGGATGACCATGCAGGCGCCGTGGCTGGTGCACGCCAGGTTGCCCATCACCATGCCGAAGCAGTGGTAGAAGGGCACCGGGATGCACACCTTGTCCGCTTCGGTGTAGTTGCACAGTTCGCCGACGAAGTAGCCGTTGTTGAGGATGTTGTGGTGGGACAGCGTGGCGCCCTTGGGGAAGCCCGTGGTCCCGGACGTGTACTGGATGTTGATCGGGTCGTCGGCCGACAGCCCGGCCTGCAGGTGCGCCAGCCCCGCCGGATCACCACCGCGGCCCGCCGCCAGCAGCGCCTGCCAGTCCTCGCCGCCCAGGATCACGACCTGTTCCAGCGCGGCGCACTTCTCGCGGACCTCATCGGCCATCGCGGGGTAATCGGAGGTCTTGAACTTGTCCGACGCCACCAGCAGCCGGATCCCGGCCTGGTTGAGCACGTACTCGAGCTCGTGCGACCGATAGGCGGGGTTGATGTTGACGAGGATCGCGCCGATCTTCGCGGTCGCGTATTGGAGGAACGTCCACTCAGCCCGGTTCGGCGACCAGATGCCCACCCGGTCGCCCTTGCCGATGCCCTGCGCGACCAGCCCCAGCGCCAGCGCGGTCACCTCGGCGGCCAGCTCCCGATAGGTCCACCGCCGGCCGGCGGTCCGGTCCACGAGGGCGTCCCGGTCCCCGAACGCGGCCACCGTCCGGTCGAAGTTGTCGCCGATGGTGTCCCCGAGCAGCGGGACCTCCGAGATCCCCGAGGCGTAACTCGGCAAGGCGGGCGCGTCAGGCATGGGTGCCTCCTGCGGTCGGCGGTGACTCGTCGAGTCTAGGAAGCCGGGCCGCCGGCAGCCACCCGCGCCGACGCCGGCGGCCGTTCGTCCGGTTTGTTTCACCCTCGAAATCGAGCTGGAAAGGATTTCCCCCGGCCGTAACGAAAGGCGAGACGTTGACGACGTCCCCTCCGCACCGTGCCGGAATGCGAGATGGGTGGACATTTCTTGGACAGGGAACTCGTCAGGTTCGACAATGGCCGGGTCGTGTTCGGACAGGCGGTTTCCCACCTGGCCGAGGCGTTGAACCCGCTGGGCGCCGCCGCCCGGATCTTCGCCGAGTCGTGCGCCTGCGCCGTCGAAATGCGCCAGCTCAGCGTGGAAGGCCGGCGCATCGACGCTGCCAAGGTGGAGCGGCTGACCGCACTGGCGGATCGGCGCGTCGCCGTCGGCGCGTCATTGAAGAGCATGCACAACCGCGTCGACCACGCCGAGCTCAGCGCGAGCAGCCTCCGGGAAAGAATGGCCGAAATGCAGCTGCACCTCGTGCGGCCGGGCGTTTCGCTGGCCGAGAAGCAATTGTACCTGGAAGCGCTGAGGTTCCTGACCGAAAACCTGGTCAACCAGCACTCCGTGCACGGTGACGAGCTGGTGCGCCACGTCGGCTCGGTGCTGGGCCGCCCGCCCGCGCCGCCGGCTCTCCCCACGGGGAACAAGCCACGCCGGCGGCGGCGATGACCGGCGACGAGGACTGAGCGGATGCCCCGACGCGGATCCGGTGGCGGCGGATGCGGCTGCCTGTTGCTCGTGCTGTTCGGCCTGCCCTTCGCGGCCTGGGTCGTCGCCGCCGCTTGCCTGTCGCTGGCGGCTCCCGCGGTGGTGGGTTACCTCCTGCTCGACGAGCCCGCCGAGTTCGCCAAGAGCCGGACCGAGTGGCTGGTCGCGCTGGCCATGGCCCCCATCGTGGCGTTCGTGCTGAGCACGTGGGCCGGCACACCGCTCACCCGGCGGGGCAGGAGAGGACGGCGAGGCAGGCGGCGCCGGCTCTCGAAGAACATGCGGAAAGCGATGGTGCGACGCGGACTCCTCCGCAGCGTGCTCCTCCTGCTGGTCACCAACGTGACCGCGGCCGCGCTCCTGCTCGCGGGCAACACCGCGCACGGCCCGCACGCGGCCGAACAGACGTTCATCGTGGTCGGCGGCACCGGCGCCGCGGCGGTGATCGTCGTCCTGCTGTACCGCCTGTGGGACCGCTGGTTCCCGCCCGGGGTACGGCCCAGGGCGGTCAGCGTCGAATCGGTCCGCGCGGCGACGGTGCGGGCGGACGAGACCGTCCAGCAGGTGCGAGCGCAGAACCAGCAGGTGCGCCGGCTGGCCGAAGAGGTCGATTCCCGGCTTCGGCGGGCCCAATCGGAGGTCGACTTCGTGACCTTGCGCGACCTGCATTTCGCGTCCTTCGGGTGCGCGGACGGCGCCTACAAGCACTACCGCTCCGCCGGTGACTCGCTGCGGGCGATGTCCCGGATGCTCGCCGACGTCCGTCTCACCGTGAAGCTGCGCCTGCGCGCGAAGGACGCCGGCGGCCGTCGCCGCCGGCCGGATCGCCAGGCTCTCGACGCCGCGGCGGGGAACCTCACGCGGTCGCGGAGCCTGCTGTCCGTCGAGGTCGAGCGCGGCCGGGCCATGGTGCGCGACCTGAACGCCAACACCGCACGCCTGAAACACCTCATCAGGGACAACTGTGGCGAACGCGGCCGCCAGTGGTACGACTCCCTGCAGGAGCGTGTCCGCGCCCACCGCCTCGAAGAGAGCGGCGCCACCGGATGACCGCCGGTTCGAGGACCGGGCGCGGGGTGGTGGTTCCGCTACGCTCGGGGACGTGCCGGAGGAATTCTCACTGGGCCTGGCCGAGGTCGACGTCGCGGTCCGGCGGACCGGTCTTCCGGCGAACTGGCACCCGTTCGAGATCCGCAGCCCCGGCCGCACCCTGGCGGAGCACGACCGCATCGCGGCGGAGTCGTGGGAATCCATGCGGACGCGCGGGCTGGCCACCCAGGACAAGCTGGACGTCGAGGTCGAGCAGACGCTGCGGGCGTGGACCGAGCCCGACGTCCTGATCATCGTCCGCGCGGTGGAAGAGGGGCGCCGGGTGTTCTACCGGGCGGCCATCGGCCACGGCCTGGGCGTGTTTTCGGAGCTGGCGGGCGAAGAAATCCTGTTCGCGCAGGCCCGGCCGGACCGGCTGGTCGACCTCGTGGTCGGGATGCTGCCGAGCTACCGGCCGGTGCCGCTGGCCGAGCTCGCGTTCGTCGCCCCCGGCTCGCGCCAGGACGCCGCGGCGGCGGCCGAGTTCTCGTCGTGGCCGCTGCACCGCTACGGCACTTTCGAGCTGTCGGCCCGGCGCGGCCAAGGCGCGCTTCACCCGATCGGCACGACGACGTTCGTCGACAACGACGGCGGCCGGTTCCTGATGGTCACCGAGGCCCTGCCGGGCGGCGAAAGCCGGATCCGGTTCATCCCATCGGATGGTTCTCACCTGCGGAGCTGGCTCCACGAGCGTGGCAGGAACCACTGACGGGCCTCGTTCGTCACTAGTACAGTGCGGGAGGACCACGGAGGGTGTCACCGGACGACGGGGAGGGCGTGTCATGGGCGGATCGCAGTTCGGCGCACCGGGGTCGTTCACGCCGCCGCCCGCCGCCGGCGACGCGGGCTCGAACTTCCTCTCGGGCCTGCTCGGCGGGAACGTGGACTCGGAGGCCGCGCGGCAGGTCAGCGAGGGCGGCAGCCACTTGAAGAGCCTCGCCGAGAACGGCCAGTTCGCGGTGAACGAAGAGGGCTTCCAGGCGTACATGAAGGCCTGCGACTTCTTCCTCGACGGCTACAACGCCATGATCGTCGACGTCCGCACCCTGTCGATCAAGGCCGAGATGGGCGGCAGCGAGTACGCCAAGTCCGTCGCCGCCTTCAACGTGAAGGTGGCCGACGGTGACGAGCAGTCGCTGATCCCCAACCTCATCAAGATGCGTGACGGCATCCAGCAGGCTCGCGAAGCGATGGTCATCGCGCGCAAGAACTACCGTGAAACCGAGGACGCCCACACGACGACGTTCGCCGAACTCGACAAGGGACTGCAGGCGAAGTGATGCTTCGACGCGGGTTCGCCGCGATAGCCATCACCCTGGGCCTGGCCGCCTGCACGAGCCAGGTCGGCGGCCAGGCGAATCCCGGTGCACCGGCGGCGGGCTCGACCGTCCCCGCCACGAACAGCGCGACCACCGATCCCGGCGATCCCTTCGCCGGCCTCAGCCCGTGCTCGATCCTCGACCAGGTCCTTGCCGGACAAGGCTTTCCGAAAGCCGGGCCGATGGTCGCGGACACGAACACCAAGGAGGCCTGCCGCACCACCAAGCCCACCTCCGGCGACACACCGGGCGTGGACGCGGCGCTCATCCTGCAGCCGGGGCGGAACTACAAGGACAACGTCGGCAATCCGAGCCAGGCGAGCGAAGGAAACGTCAACGGGCGCCCCGCGGTCGAAGAACGCGAACCGGAGAATTCGCGCGGGCAGTGCGGCGTGTGGATGGAAGTGAAACCCAGCTCCCGGGCCTTCGTCCTGCTCGCGTCGGGTACGGACACGGCGAAGGCCTGCCGGCTGGTCGAAGACATCGCCGCGAAGGTCGAGCCACTACTGCCGAAGAACTGAGACGGAGTCCAGCCATGAGTCAGCCGCACCGGGCGCAGCACCGCGAATCCGAGGGTGACTACTACGCGGAAACCGCCCAGAAGCTCCAAGGCCACAGCGACGCGCAGCGGCTGACGCAGCAAGCCGCGTCGGACTACTCGGTCGCGCAAGGGAAACTCCTGCAGGACGGCCAGACGCTGCGCGGCGGCTCGCCCGCCCCGGGTGAGAACTACGCGAACAGCCCGCACGAGGTGCTGTACGACATGGTCCACAAGGACCTCGACATCGAGGGCATCAACAACCGGAGCCGGGTCGCGAACGTCTACGGAAACTGGCTGGCCGACGCGTCCAACCAGTTCCGCGACGCCGCCACGGCAGCCGGCGGCTCGTGGCAGGGACCGGCGGCCGACCAGGCGAGCACGTTCTTCCAGAGCACGGCCAGTCACACCGAGCAGACCGGCAACGCCATGCAGCTGGTCTCCAACCACTACTCCCAGCAGTCCGCCGCCGCCCACTACGCCAAGACGAACATGCCCGAGCCCACCGGCTTCGACCAGCAGGCCGAGCTGGACAAGGCGCGACGGCAGTACGAATCCGGCGACCTCGTCGGCATGAGCGGCACCATGGACGGCATCCAGGCCAAGCAGCAGCAGGCGGACGCCGCGCACCAGCAGGCCGTCCAGGTCCTCCAGAACCTCGACTCGACCTACCACGAGACGGCCAGCTCCCAGCCCACCTACGCCCCGCCGCCGCAGCTCGGGGAGGGCGACTCCACCTCCGCGTCCGGGTTCCACGGCAGCGGCGGCACCGGCACCACCGGCCTCGGTGGCACCGGCTTCGGCGGCGGCACCGGCGGGACCACCGGACCGGGCGGCACGAGCGGCACCTACGTTCCCGGTGGCGGCACCCCGCCGGGCACGACACCACCCGGGACGACGCCGCCGTCGTACGTTCCGCCCGGCACCACGAGCGGCACCGGCACCTTCAGCGGCAACACGAACTTCCGTGCCGCGCCGGCGGCGAGCGGGTTCAACCGGCTCACTCCCGATGGGCTCGCCATGACCGGAAACCCCGGCGTCGGCCGGGGAAGCGAGGACATCACGCGCGGCAAGCCCGGTATCGGGTCCGGTCGGGCCGGGACCGGGTTCGCCGGGTCCCGCGTGTCCGGCAGCGCCGGCACCACGCCGAAGGAGGCACCGGGAGAAGGCGCCAAGGCCACGGGGAAGAGCACGGGCAAGGCACCGGGCGAGCGTCTCGAACGCGGCGCCACCGCCGCCGCCGCGGCCAAGGGCAAGGCCGGCGGTGCCGGAGCCGCGGGTGCCGCCGGTGCGGGCAAGAAGAAGGAAGACGACCAGGAGCACAAGAACAAGTACGGCGTCGACGAAGACGTCTACGACCTCAAGCCGGACGAGGGACCCGACGGCGAAAAGATCATGCGGCCGACCATCGGTGAGACGTCCTAGGGGACATCCCCCAATTCCCGCGCCGACCAAGATCGACAGCGTGACCCGCGGTTACATTGGAGGCATGCGCTTCTTCATCGTCGACGCCTTCACCGATCGGGCCTTCGCCGGGAACTCCGCCGGGGTCGTCCTGCTGGACGAACCCGCCGACGCCGCCTGGATGCAGGCCGTCGCCGCCGAGATGAAGCACGCCGAGACCGCCTTCGTCGTGACGTCCGGAGACGGCCCGAAACCGCTGAGGTGGTTCACGCCCGCGGTCGAGGTGGCGCTGTGCGGCCACGCGACCGTCGCGGCCACCCACGTCCTCGGCGGCGAGCAGACCTACACCACGAAGAGCGGCGAACTGCGCGCCAAGGCCGCCGGCGGCTGGGTCGAGCTGGACTTCCCCTCGGACCCGCCGCGGGAGACCGGCGACGACCTGTCCGAGATCCTTCCCGGCGTCGAGATCGAGTACACCGGGCGCGGCGTCGAGAACCTCTTCGCCGTCGTGCCCGACGCCAAGACCGTCCGCTCGCTCGTTCCGGACCTCGCGAAGCTCAAGGACACCTGGAACGGCAGGCTGCTGGTCACCGCGAAAGGCGACGACGTCGACTACGTCAGCCGCTTCTTCGCGCCCGGCGTCGGCATCGACGAAGACCCCGTCACCGGCTCGGCGCACTGCGTCCTGTCGCCCTACTGGTCCGGGCGGCTGGGGACGGACGAACTCACCGGCGAGCAGCTGTCGGAGCGCGGCGGGGTCGTCCGGACCCGCCAGGACGGCGACCGCGTCCACCTCGCCGGCCAGGCCGTCACGGTCGTGAGCGGGGAGCTGCACGTCTGATGCGCACCCTGCTGAACATCATCTGGCTCGTCCTGTGCGGCTTCTGGATGGCGCTGGGCTACCTGGTCGCCGGCGTGATCTGCTGCATCCTGATCATCACCATCCCGTTCGGGCTGGCGTCGTTCCGGATCGCGCACTACGCGCTGTGGCCGTTCGGCCGCACCGTCGTCGACCGGCGTGACGCGGGCGCCGCGTCGTTCGTCGGCAACGTCATCTGGTTCCTCTTCGCCGGGTTGTGGCTGGCGATCGGGCACATCGTCACCGGGATCGGGCTGTGCATCACGATCATCGGCATCCCGCTCGGCGTCGCGAACTTCAAGATGATCCCGGTGTCGCTGATGCCGCTCGGCAAGGAGATCGTCGAGATCCCCTGATCAGGACTCCGGCTCGTACGGCAGCTCGACGACCAGGCAGGGCCCGCCGACGAACAGGCCGCCGTCGACGCCCAGCGCCTTGCCGCCCGCGTACAGGAACGGGCCCTCGATCTGGGTCGGGTGGATCCCCAGCTGGTCGGCGATGACGCTGTGCCCGTGCACGATCCGGGAGCCGCCGAGGACCTCCATGAGCTTCTCGGCGTTCTCTTCGCCGTCCGGGCCGCGGAAGGCGTACCGCGTCGTCATGCGGCGCCAGACGTCCCACCACGCTTCGATGTCGCTGCCCTCGAGGATCTCGCGAGCGACCTCGTTGATCTCCTCGATCGAGGAACCCCAGTCGAGGTACTCCAGCGTGTCCGAGTGCAGCAGCAGGTGGTCGGCGGCGAGCGCGGCCAGCGGGCGCGCGGTCAGCCACTCGATGTGCTCCGGCGTCAGGCGGTCCTGGTCCGACAGCAGGCCGCCGTTGATCTCCCAGCTGCGGGCGAAGCTGCGCGGGCCGAAGTCGGACGGCACCGGCTCGTCGCCGAAGTGGTACATCCCCAGCGCGAGGATCTCGTGGTTGCCCAGCAGGGTCTGGACCTGGCCGCCGGCCTCGGCGGCCTGCTCCTCGAGGCGCATGACCAGGTCGATCGCGCCGACGCCGTCCGGGCCGCGGTCGACGAAGTCGCCGAGGAACCACAGCCGGCTCTCGCCGCCGGACCAGTTGTCCTCGTCGTCGACCAGGCCCTCGGCTCTCAGCGCGTCGGCGAGTTCGTCACGGTGGCCGTGAACGTCGCCGACCACGTACGTGGACTTGCTCATCCGGTGACGATAAGCCCTACTTCCGACGCCGCGTAGGTCAGCCTTCCCCGAACGGGTCCTGGGTTCGCCCGATCAGGTCGGCGACGGAGTCGAGCACCAGCGTCGGCCGATACGGATAGCGTTCGGCCGACTCCCGGCTGGATATGCCGGTGAGCACCAGGATGGTCTGCAGTCCGGCTTCGATGCCCGAGTGGACGTCGGTGTCCATCCGGTCGCCGATCATCAGCGTCGACTCCGAGTGCGCGCCGAGCCGGCGCAGCGCCGAGCGCATCATCAGCGGGTTCGGCTTGCCGACGTAGTACGGCGAGCGCCCGGTGGCCTTCTCGATCAGGGCCGCGACGGACCCGGTGGCCGGCATCGAGCCCTCCAGGCTCGGGCCGGTCGCGTCGGGGTTGGTCGCGATGAACTTCGCGCCGCCCTCGATGAGCCGGATCGCGCGGGTGATGGCGCTGAAGCTGTACGTGCGGGTCTCGCCCAGCACGACGTAGTCCGGGTCACGCTCGGTCAGCACGTAGCCGACCTCGTGCAGCGCCGTCGTGAGGCCGGCTTCGCCGATGACGTACGCCGAGCCGTTCGGCCGCTGCGACGAGAGGAACTTCGCGGTCGCCAGCGCCGAGGTCCAGATCGACTCCTCCGGGATGTCGAGCCCGGTGCGCTCCAGCCGGGCCCGCAGGTCGCGCGGGGTGTAGATCGAGTTGTTCGTCAGCACCAGGAAGTCGGTGCCGTTCGCCTTCAGCTCGGCGAGGAACTCGTCGGCCCCCGGGACGAGGTGCTCCTCCTTCACCAGGACGCCGTCCATGTCGGAGAGGTACGTCCACCGGCGTTCGTTCATGGGCGGAACCTATCACGCGCGCGAGGCACCTGCGGGGCACGCCGAAAAGGGCTAGAGTGGAAATTGCGGGTATCGCGAGGGGAGTCGCATATCCCGTCACCGAGGGGGTTCGGGGGAATACTGGCCACAGCGGCAACACAGCGGCGGCGCGCCCGTCGTTGCACAATTCTTCCTGCCCCCGTTACCCAAGGGGGAGAACCTTGACAGAAATCATCGAACGCCCGGCTGCCGCCACGGCGATCGAAGCTCCGAACTGGGGACTCACCAAGTTCCTCGACCCACTGCCGGTTCCACCGGTGTTCCGGCCCCGCAGCCGGGAAACGATCACCATTCCGATGGTCGGCACGCGGCAGAAGCTGCACTCGCAATTGCCCGAAAGTACGTTGTGGACGTACGCCGGGCATTTCCCCGGTCCGACGATCGAAGTGCGCAGCGGCAAGCAGCTGCGGATTTCGTGGTCGAACGAAATCGACGGCGAGTTCCCGCTCGTCGCCGTCAAGGGCCCGATCACCTCCGGGCCGTCGAGCCGTCCGGGCCGCGAGCTCGACCAGGAGAACTACTCGATCATCGAGGGCGTCGCCGACCTGCCGGCGTGGACGGTCGTCCACCTGCACGGCGCGCGCACGAACGCGGGCAACGACGGCTGGGCGCACAACGCGGGCCTCAAGGGCACGTCCCAGCTGGCGGAGTACCAGAACCGCCAGCAGGCGATGCCGCTCTGGTACCACGACCACGCCATGGCGATCACGCGCTTCAACGTCCACACGGGCCTGGCCGGGATGTACCTGGTCCGCGACGACGAGGAGGACGCGCTCGGCCTGCCGCACGGCGACCACGAGCTCCCGCTGATCATCACCGACCGCAACCTGGACACCGACCCGGCGACCGGCGCCCTCACCGGCCAGCTGCTGTTCAAGGTGCCCTTCATCCCGCCGAACGGCCCGATGATCCCGTTCACCGGCCCGTTCACCCTGGTCAACGGCGTGATCTGGCCGCACCTGGACGTGGACGCGCGGTGGTACCGCTTCCGGCTGCTCAACGCGGCCAACTCGCGGTTCTACACGCTCAACCTGGTCGACGAGAACAACACGCCCGTCAACGACGCCGTCCGCCTGATCGGCACCGACGGCGGCCTGCTGCCCGCGCCGGCGCCGCTGCCGAACGGCGGGCTGACCGTCGCCCCGGCCGAGCGCTTCGACGTCCTCATCGACTTCAGCCGCTTCAAGGGGCAGAAGCTCAAGCTGCGCAACGCCGACCCGAGGCTGGGCACGGTCGAGCCGGACGTGCTGGAGTTCCGGGTGGACGGCCGGGCGAAGCACGACTCGTTCCGGCTGCCGGAGAAGCTCTCGACGTCGTACACGCGGCTGCAGCACGGCACGACGCTGCCGGAGGACCACGACCACGTCTGGGTCGCGCTGCTGCTCAACGCCGAGGGCCATCCGGAGATGTGGGACCTCCAGGAGGTCGACGCGGACCCGGGCGGCGCGGGGGTCATCCAGCTGCAGGACCCGAACGGCGGGTTGAAGACGTTCCGGATGAACGGACGGCTCTTCGACGACACGACGGGGATCTTCATCGACCACGACCGCTGGGCGGTGTGGAACCTCGTGCACGTCGCGAACGGCGGTCCTTCGCACCCGATCCACATCCACCTGACGGAGTTCCAGGCGCTGTTCCGGCGGGCCTTCACCACGACGTTCGACCAGGCGTCGGAACGGACGACGGCGCCGATCAGCGGCTTCACCGACGTCCCGCTGGAGAAGTACGAGGAGGGCTGGAAGGACACGATCATCGTGAACCCCGGCCAGTGGGTGAGCGTCGCCGGGCGGTTCGGCGGAGGCACCGGCGAGTTCATGTTCCACTGCCACATCCTCGACCACGAGGACGAGGGCATGATGCGGCCGTTCGTCGTGCACCCGCCCGAGGTGGCGAAGTTCCACGTCCACCCGGGCGGCCACCACCACGACGGCTGACCGGGGCCTCGTGCGCCCCAATGTGGCGTTCGGTGCTCCGCGATCGTGCACAAGGACGCGGCCTACGGCTACGGCAACCGGATGGCGACGCGACTGCGCGAG
>NZ_JBFACT010000124.1:0-11594 GCF_040640995.1 Amycolatopsis sp. NPDC021455
TGGGTGCGTTGGATGCACCCAATGTGGCGTTCGGTGCGTTGGACGCAACCAACGCCACATTGGGGCGCTTCTGTCCGGGCGAGGTAAATCACCTGCGCGGAGATAGTTAGCCGGGCTAAGCTCGTTTGTCGTGACTGGTGAACCGGGGACCTTGCCGCCCCGCTCGGGTGTTCGGAAACTCCTCGGCCGCATCGTCGTCGACACCCGGCCGCTCAAAATCCCGGCCTTCCGGCGGCTCTGGCTGTCCACTGTGGTCACCGCCGTCGGTACCCAGCTGACCGCCGTCGCCGTGCCCAAGCAGGTCTTCGACCTCACCGGGTCCTCCGCCTACGTCGGCCTCACCGGGCTCGTCGCGCTCGTTCCGCTGCTGATCTTCGGGCTCTGGGGCGGTGCTGTCGCCGATGCCGTCGATCGGCGGAAGCTGCTCTTCGTCACCAACGTCGGCGTCGCCATCACCTCCGCCCTGCTCTGGCTGCAGGCCTTCGCGCACTTCGGGTCCGTCTGGCTCGTGCTCGGCCTGCTCGCCGTCAACCAGGCCTTCTTCGCGATCAACATGCCCACCCGTGGCGCCGTCGTCGCGCGGCTCGTGCCCGCCGAACTTCTTCCGTCCGCGAACGCCCTCAACACCACCATGTCCACCTTCGGGGCCGTCTTCGGACCGCTGCTCGCCGGTGCGCTGATCCCCGTTCTCGGTCTCTCCACCCTCTACCTGA
Organism: Amycolatopsis sp. NPDC021455; assembly: GCF_040640995.1. Lineage (NCBI taxonomy): Bacteria > Bacillati > Actinomycetota > Actinomycetes > Pseudonocardiales > Pseudonocardiaceae > Amycolatopsis > Amycolatopsis sp. NPDC021455. Next base: position 714 of record NZ_JBFACT010000124.1, read on the forward strand.
TCGACGTCATAGCCTTGACGATCACGCTCGCAGCCGTCTGGCGGCTGCCGTCGATTCCGCCGCTCAACGGGCCGTCGCGCCGCGCCGGTGTCCGCGATGTCGTCGACGGCTTCAAGTACCTCGCCGGGCAGAAGATCCTGCTCGCCTCCTTCGTCGCCGACATCATCGCCATGGTCTTCGGGATGCCGCGGGCCCTCATCCCCGAGATGGCCGAGCGCACGTTCGGCGACCCGCCCGGCGGCGGTCCCGCGCTCGGCTGGCTCTACGCCGCCCTGCCCGCCGGCGCCATGCTGATCGGGCTCTTCTCCGGCTGGCTGACGCGCATCCACCGCCAGGGCGTCGCCGTCGTCGTCGCGATCTGCGCGTGGGGTGCCGCCGTGGCCGCGTTCGGACTCGCGCACTCGCTGTGGCTCGCCGTCGTCTTCATGGCGCTGGCCGGCGCCGCCGACATGGTCAGCGCCGTCTACCGGATGGCGATCCTGCAGGTCGCCACCACCGACGAGATGCGCGGCCGGCTCCAAGGCGTCTTCACGGTCGTGGTCGCCGGTGGTCCGCGGATCGCCGACCTCACCCACGGCTGGGGCGCCGCCGCGTTCGGGACGGCCGCCGCCGCGAGCGTCGGCGGCCTGCTCGTGATCGTGCTGGTCTGCGCGTCGATGTTCCTGCTCCCGGCCTTCTGGCGGTACCGGGCCCCGACGGCGTAGGGCCGTTCGGGTTAGGGTGCGGACATGCGTACCTTGGTTGTCGCTTTTGTCGCTTTTGCTGCGTTGACCGCCTGCTCGTCGGGTGAGAAACCGGCGCCGTCGTCGTCGGCCCCACCGAAGCCCGCGCCCAGCTCCAAGGCCGCCGCCGCTTCGCTGGACCCCTGCGCGATGCTGCCCGCCGAGGCCGTGTCGAAGGCGATTTCGGTGCCGGGTCTCAAGGCGGTGCCGGGGCCGGCCCAGGACAGCACCGCCAACGGCGGCAAGGCGCGCAGCTGCGAGTACCAGCTCAACGGCAAGGCCGCGGGCGCCCTCGCGGTGACCCGCTACGAGGGCAAGCAGGGCAAGCCCGCCGAGATGGTCGCGTCGATCAAGAAGGCGAAGGCAGGCGCGCAGGACGTCGCCGGCTTCCCGGACGGCGCCGTCTACTACGTCGACCAGCAGAAGACCGCCACGCTCGCCTCGGCCGAGCTGGTGTCGGGCACGCCCGTCCTGATCAACTACACCGGCCCGGCGAAGATGACGCCGGACCAGCTGGCCCCGCTGGTCAAGCAGGCGCTCGCGGCGCGCTGATCACGCCCAGCCGACGAGCTGCCGTTCCGACAGCGTTCCGGCGGCCGGCAGCTGCCCGAGCGCGGGCCGCGCGACCGCGCCGGGCGTGACCGGTGACGTGAACCACTCGCCCTGTGCGGTCTCGTAGAGCACCGTGGCCCGGTCCGGCGCGGCCGCCACCTTGGCGATCCTCGGCTCCGACTTCTCGACGAGCTTGGTCAGCTGCGCTGTCCCGCCGTCGAGCGTCAGGCGCATCAGCACGCCGTGTTCGTCCGAGCCGGTGACGGCGGACATCAGCACCGTCTTCGCGTCCAGCGCGGTGACGAACTGGTAGGTGGCGCCGGGCTCTTCGTAGACGGCGTAGGCGATCGCGCCCGACGAGTCGGTCAGGTACGCCAGGTCGCCGGCGTGCCGGACGTCCCGCCAGGTCAGCACCTCGCCCCGCGCGCCGAGCCACCAGTCCTCGACGTGCTGGTCGGAACTGCCGCTCGGCACGATGCCGGCCTCCTCGACCGGTTGCCCGAGCTGCCGGTAGTCGACGGAGTACACGGCCTTGCCGTCGTCGAAGTACAGCTTCGAGCCCACCGGGCCGAACCGGGGGTTCCGGAACCGCGAGGCCTGCTCGCTCATCGTCCGCTCCGGAGCCGGCACGGTGCCGGTGCGTTCGTACCGCCGGTCGGCGGCGTTGAGCCTGAACACGTCGACGCCCTCATCGGTTTCGAGCGTCGCGAACCGACTGTCGGGAGAGACGAGGTCCAGCTCGGTGGCCGGTCCGTCGAAGCGGGTCAGCGACGTGTCGTGCCCGGGCAGCGACAGGGTCGTCTTCGCCGCGCCGGTGGCGGGATCGGCGAAGACGACGTCGTCGAGGCCGGTCTGCTCGGAGTGCTGCAGCAGGACGACGCCGGAGAGATCGAGCGGCGCGGCTTCCGCTGCCGCGGCGGCCGGCGTGGGCGGGGTGCCGCTCCCGCAGGCCGTCGTCAGCACCGCGACCGCCCCGAGCAAGGTCGCACTCCACCACTTCTTCGTCACCGCTGAGCCTCCTTCGTCGCGGCTCAGATGCGACGGGAGATCATCCGGTTCCCTCAGCGGCGCAACGCGGCGAACTCGACCGGGCTGTGCGCCGAAAACACCGTGACCTCGTCCTGGTGCTCCCGCGCCAGCTCGTGCAGCCGCGCCAGGTTCTCCAGCCTCGCCGCGCGCACGGTCTGGACGAGGTTCTGGAACGCCGTCAGGCCCGGCGGGCAGTGCGGGGCGACGAGGTCCAGCTGGCCGTGGAAGAAGTAGGCGTCGCCGGCGTGCAGGAGCCAGCCGTCGCCCGTGTCGACCGCCACGCCCGTGTGGCCGCGCGTGTGGCCCGTGAGCGGGACCAGCAGGATCTCCTCCGGCAGGCCCTTGAGCGAACGGACCGCCTCGAAGCCGAACCACGGCTCGCCCGTCTCGTCGTAGGTGCTCCACAGCGGGCGGTGCGCGAACTGGGCCGCGCGGTAGCGGTTCTTCTCCGCCGCGTTCTTCGGTGCCGTCGCGGCCCGGTGCTCCTCGGCCCGGACGTGCACGACGGCGTTCGGGAAGTCGGCCAGCCCGCCCGCGTGGTCGACGTCGAGGTGGGTCATCACGATGTGCCGGACGTCGGCCGGGTCGAGGCCGAGCGCCTTGATCTGCGCGACGGCGGTCTCGGCGGCCTGGACCCGGGCGCCCACCATCGCCATGAACGGGCGGCCGAGCCATTCACCCGGGCGCGCCACGCCCTGGGCACCGAACCCGGTGTCGACCAGCACGAGGCTGTCGCCGGTCTCGATCAGCAGGCAGTGGGCGACCAGCTCCGCCCGCCGCAGCAGGCCGGGCTCGCCGTCGAGCAGCTTGCCGCCGGCCGGTCGCATCGTCCCGCAGTTCAGGTGGTGCACCTTCATACGCTGCTCCTGGTGCTCAGCCGGAGGAACTCGGTCTCGTCGTGCGCGGCGAAGACGGTCACCTCGTCGCCGTGCTCCTGAACAAGCTGGCGCAGACGCCGGTGGTTGTCCAGCCGGGCACCCTTCACCGTCTCCATGTGGCCTTCGAACCACTTCAGGCCCGGCGGGCAGTACGGTGCGTCCGGGTCGGCCTGGCCGTGGAAGAAGTAGGAGTCGCCGGCGTTGAGCAGCCAGCCGTGGCCGGTGTCGACGGCGACCCCGGCGTGCCCGCGCGTGTGCCCGGAGAGCGGGACCAGCAGGATCTCCGGCGGCAGGCCGTCGAGCTGCCGGACGGCGTCGAAACCGAACCACGGCTCGCCGGTGTCCGCATAGGACGTCCACTGTGGACCGTGCGCGAACTGGATGCGGCGGTAGCGGCCGCGTTCGCCGGCGTCCCGCGGGTCGGTGAACGCGCGCAGCTCTTCGGCGTAGACGTGCACCCGCGCCCACGGGAAGTCGATGAGGCCGCCGGCGTGGTCGAGGTCGAGGTGGGTCAGCACGATGTCGCGGACGTCCGCCGGGTCGAAGCCGAGCGCGCGGATCTGCGCGATCGCCGTCTGATCGGGGTCGGGCATCGGGTTGGACTGGCGGACGAAGCCGGCGCCGAGCCAGGCGACGCGGTCGACCGCGGCCGGCGTGCCCATGCCGGTCTCGATGAGGACGAGACCCGTGTCGGTCTCGAGCAGCAGGCAGTGGCAGACCATCGTGGCACGCCGGAACAGGCCCGGCCTGCCGTCGATCAGCTTGCCGCCGAGCGGCCGCAGGGTGCCGCAGTTCAGGTGGTGGACACGCATCAGGAGAACTCCCGGTCGAGGGTGGTGTGCAGGTGGGTGGCGACGGCGCGCAGCGGCGCGAGGTCGCGGCGGGTGCGGGCCAGCAGCAGCCCGCCTTCGATCGCGGCGAGCACGACGGTGGCCAGTTCTTCGGCGCGTTCGGTGGTCAATCCTTGCCGGACAAGGTATCCGGCGAGAACGTCGTGCCAGGAGCCGTATCCTTCCGCGCAGGCTTCGCGGATCGGCTCGCTCGCCGCGGCGGCGTCGAGCGCGACTGTCGCAAGTGGACAACCGCGCTGGAAGTCGGACTCCGTCAGGAAATTCGCGAGCGCGTCGACGGCGCGGTCGATCCCGGTGGCGGCGTCCGGAGCGTCGCGCAGGATCGCTTCGAACATGGCGCCGGTGCGCTCGCTCGAGAGCCGTACGGCTTCGGCGGCGAGCTGCTCCTTGCCGCCGGGGAAGTGGAAGTAGAGCGACCCCTTCGGCGCGCCCCCGGCCGTCGTCAGCTGGGTGAGGCCGGTGGCGTGGTAGCCCTGCGTCTGGAACAGGTCGGCGGCGGTGTCGAGCATCCGCTGCCGCGTGTCGGTGCGGCGAACCATGACACGACCGTAGCGCAAACTATGACGACCGGTCTAGTTATTTCGTGTCTCGGTAAGGTCGTGCCATGGGCAACCCGACCGGTCAGCAGTTCGAGATCACCCGCGGCAACGCGCGCGCCGTCGTCACCGAAATCGGTGCCGGGCTGCGCGCGTTCGAAGTCGGCGGAGTGCCGTACGTCGAGGAGTTCCCCGAAGACGCGAAGCCGCCGATGGGCGCCGGGCAGATCCTGCTGCCCTGGCCGAACCGGACCAAGGGCGGCCAGTGGACGTTCCAGGGTGAGCAGCAGCAGCTCGAGATCACCGAGGAGGCGCGCGGCAACGCCATCCACGGCCTGACCCGCCACCTCGAGTGGGAGCTGCTGGAGCACGCCGAGTCGTCGATCACCCTGGCCGTCGACGTCGCTGTGCAGCCCGGCTGGCCGGTGCCGCTGCGTGCGACCGTCACCTACGAGCTGGCGCCGCGCGAACTGACCGTCACGCACGAGATCCGCAACGAGGGCGAGCAGCCGATCGGCGTCGGCGTCGGCACGCACCCGTACTTCCGGATCGGCGACGTCCCGACCGACGAGGTGACGCTCACCCTGCCCGCGAGCCGCGTCCGGCCGTCCCGGCCCGACGAGCAGATGCCCTACGCGCCGGAGCAGGACGTCGAGGGCACGGAGTACGACTTCCGCGCCGGCCGCGGGCTGGCGGGCGTCAACCTCGACACGGCGTTCGGCGGTCTCGCGGCGGCCGAGGACGGCACGCACCACATCGTCCTGAGCCACGACGACCAGCGGCTGCTCGTCTGGACCGGTCCGGACTTCCGCTGGGCGCAGGTGTTCACCCCGGACGACCTGATCGGGCGCGGCCGGGCCGTCGCGATCGAGCCGATGACCTGCCCGGCCGACGCGCTCAACACCGGCACCGACCTGATCGAGCTCGAGCCGTCGGCGTCGTGGTCGGGCAGCTGGGGCATCCGGGTCCCGTGAAGCCGCTTCGCCTGAGCGTCGTTGACGCGGGCGAAGCGTTGACGCTGCAACGCGCCGCGTACGTCTCCGAAGCACGCGCGTACGCCGACTTCGACCTGCCGCCGCTGCTGGAAACGCTCGAGGAGACGCAAGCGGCGCTGGCGTCGTGCCTCTCCTGGGGCTTCCGGGAGAACGGCAGGCTGGTGGCCTCCGTGCGGCTGGCGGTGACCGGGCACGTCGGGGCGATCGGCCGGCTGGTCGTCGCGCCGGACCGGCAGGGCCACGGGTTCGGTGGCGAGCTGCTGCGCGTCGCCGAGGCCGCGGCCCCGCCGCCGGTGACGGTCTTCCGGCTGTTCACGGGCTCGAAGAGCGTGGGCCCGCTGCGTCTCTACGCGAAGCACGGCTACCGCGAGACGCACCGGACCCCGGAGCACGACTACGAGCTGGTGCACTTGGAGAAGGCCCGTGTGCACCCGGCCGCGGCAGTTCGTTAGCGTGGCGAACTATGGCGAAGGCAATTGTCGGGGGCTATGTCGTCCCCATCGACGGTGATCCCATCGAAGGCGGCACGGTCCTGATCGACGACGGGAAGATCGTCGCGGTCGGCACCGAGGCCGACGTCGACATCCCGGAGGACGCCGAACTGGTCGACGCGGCCGGCACCTGGGTGCTGCCCGGCTTCATCGACGCCCACGCCCACCTCGGCGTCCACGAGGACGGCGAAGGCTGGGCGGGCAACGACACCAACGAGATGACCGACCCGAACGGCGCCCGCTTCCGCGCCGTCGACGGCATCGACCCGTACGAACCCGGCTTCGACGACGCGCTGGCGGGCGGCGTGACGAGCGTCGTCATCAAGCCGGGGTCCGGCAACCCGATCGGCGGCCAGACGATCGGCGTCAAGACGTGGGGCCGCAGCATCCTGGACATGACGTTCGCGGAGCAGGTCAGCGTCAAGAGCGCGCTCGGCGAGAACCCGAAGCGCGTGTACGGGGACAAGAAGCAGACGCCGTCGACGCGGCTGGGGGTCGCGGCGATCCTGCGCGAGGCGTTCACCAAGGCCCGCAACTACCAGGCGAAGCGCGCGCACGCGGAGTCCGAGGGCAAGCCGCACGAGGTGGACCTGACACTGGAGACGCTGTCGAAGGTCCTCGACGGCGAGCTGTACTGGGACCAGCACGTCCACCGCGCGGACGACATCGTGACGGCCATCCGGCTGGCCGACGAGTTCGGCTACAAACTGGTGATCAACCACGGCACCGAAGGGCACTTGATCGCGGACCTGCTGGCCGCGCGCGAGGTCCCGGTCATCCTCGGCCCGCTGTTCACGACGAAGTCCAAGGTGGAGCTGCGCAACCGCACGCTGCGCTCGGCGGGCATCCTGGCCCGCGCGGGCGTGCGGATCGCGATCACGACGGACCACCCGGTGATCCCGATCAACTTCCTGGTGTACCAGGCGGCCCTGGCGGTGAAGGACGGCCTCGACCCGGCGACGGCACTGCGCGCGCTGACCGTCAACCCGGCGTCGATGCTGGGTCTGGACGGGCAGATCGGCTCTCTTACGCCGGGGCTGGACGCGGACGTGGTGCTGTGGTCGGGCGACCCGCTGGACGTGATGAACCGGGCACTGCGCGTGTTCGTCCGGGGCGACGAGGTGTACCACTTCGACGAGTCGCTGGGCGAGGGCGTGTCGAAGGACCGGCGGTACCGCGAGGCTCGCTGAGTTTCGGACGGCACGCCGGTTACCGGGCGGTTCCGGCGTGCCGTCCGATCAGTCGAGGAGGGCGTTCAGGTCGATCTTGACCGGGAACGGGACGTCGGTGGTGAAGGTGCCGGTGACTGCTGCGGCGTCCATGTACCCGAATTCGCCGGCTTGGTGGCAGGCGACGAGGGAGACCGGCTCGGTGATGTCGACGATCCAGTAGTGCGGGATCCGGGCGTCGGCGTACTCGTCGTGCTTCACGTGGTAGTCGGTCCGTTTCGAGCCCGGCGACACGATTTCCACGACGATGGCCACTTCTTCGGCTCGAAGCATGTTGCGGTCCCGACGGGCACGGGCAGTTGCCGCTCTCTCGACGATCATCAGGTCGGGGCGACGGGAGAAGCCGGGGCTGCCATAGGGGGCAAGACCGAGGTTCACATCGGTTTCGGGTACGACGCGGAGGTGACCTGGCAACTGTCCGGCGAGCTGCTGTCCCAACTCGAACACCGCGATGTTGTGCTCGGACATGGGACTGGGTGACATCACGACGCGACCCTCCACAAGTTCGGTGAAACCGGTGTCGGTTTCACCGAGTGCCGCGTATTCCTCGATCGTCAGCAGGTGATCGGGGATCTCCCACCGGCGAGCAGGGCTCGGCTGGGGAAGTGCAATCACAGCGTCTCCTCACGTCGCCCGGCATTGTCTCACGGCTCAGGTGCAACCGGGAGTAACCGTATCTGTACCGAGCGTGTGACAGTTTCCCTCGATCGGCTACGCCCGCTTGAACGGCGTGTAGATCTGGATGTCCCCCTCCTGTTCCCGCGCCTCGTACACCGGCAGCGGCGGGATCTCCACCGGCAGGTCGTAGTGCAGGATCTCGCCGGTCAGCGCGAAGGTCGCCCCGTGGCAGGGGCAGACCAGCTGACGCTCGGGGTTCGCCAGCCGCAGGCGGCAGCCCAGGTGGGTGCACGTCGACGACACCGCGCGCAGGCCGTCCGGGGTGCGCTGGACGAAGCCGGTCACCGTGTCCAGCTCGAACTCGCGCAGGCCGCCTTCCGGTACGTCCTTGCTCGCCGCCACTGTCCGCCACTCGCCCGGTTCGTCCGTCGGCGGCGCGGCCGGGCCGCGGACCAGGCGGTCGATCCCGACGCCGGCCGCCAGGGAGGCGGCGGCGATCCCGGCCGTCCGCACCACGTGGCGGCGGGTCGGACGGCGGTCCGGCGTCAGCTCCGCGGCCAGCTCCTGCCCGAGCCGGGTGACGAAAGCCGCGGGCGGTTGCGCGGTCGCCGCTCCGATGCGGGCGGCCTGCAGCTCGATGGCCGCGCGCATCTGGGCCACCTGGTCGTCGTCCGGACGGAACGGCTCCGGTGTGCGTTGCCCGAGGAGGCTGTCGGCGAAGCGGTCGACGTCGTTCATGACTGCTCCTCGATCCGGGCCGCCGCCTGGGCGGCGAGCCGCAGGGCCCGGTGCTGGATCACCTTGACGTTGGCCAGGCTGACCCCCAGCTCGTCGGCGGCGTCCTGCAGCGAGTAGGACTCCAGGAATCGTAATTGCAGGACTTTCCGGGCGCGCTCGGGCAGTTCGGCGAGAATTGCGCTGACCCGCCGGTCCGTCGCCGCGGCCGCCGAACCGTTCGTCGTCCGATGGCCGCTGTCCGGTATTTCCGTCGTTTCGTCGAGGCCGATCGTGGTGATCTCGCGGCCGAACAGACGTCGCCAATGCGCGGCGAGGACGGTGCGGGCCGTCGCCAGCAGGTACGCGCGCACCTCCTCCGTGGTCGCGCTCGCGCGCAACGGTTTCAGTACCGCGAGGAAGACCTCGCCGGTGAGATCCTCGGCGTCCGCGGAGTTTCCCACCTTTTTCAACATCAGCCGGTAAACCCAGACGACATTCTCGCGGTAAACGGTTTCCCAGTCCGGTTCGGACTTCCCCTCCATCGGGACTCCATATCCGTAGCTCCGATGTTCCCGACGATACCCCGCGATGTAACCCGGGTGCATACCTTTCGGCGAGGGGGCCACCTTGATTTCTCCTCCGCGCCGCCGGCGAGCGCGGGGACTGCCCGTTCATGCGAGGAGCAAATCATGATGAGCAAGCGCAAGACCGCGACCGCGGTGGCGGCGGCATTGACGCTGGGGGCGACCGCCGCTCTGTCCGGCGGGGCACAAGCCGTTGCCCAGCAAGGGGGAGGCTTCACCGACCGGGGCGACATCCGCTTCCTGCCACAGCCGTTGAAGGACCGCCTCGCGTTGCTGGCCGGCCGTCCGTCGACCTTTCCGCCGATGACGGCGTTTTCGGAAGCGTCGTCGCCCAGCCAGTTATTCCAGTACTACCTGCTCGACACGAAGAATTTCCAACCGAATGTGTTCACGACGACCATTCCGGGGATCAACGACGGCGTCGCGCCGACGGCCACCGGGCCGAACCACGACCTGCCCACGCTCGGCGGGCTCCGGGTCGTCGTCGAACCGAAACCCGGGCTGCCGACCGATCCGAACGACCCCGGTTCGTTCGTGGACATGTTCACCGACATCTCCGGACTGTTCGTCATCAACAACGAATCCGGGTGGTACGAGGGCTGGATGATCCACGACCTCACGGTGCCGAACGTCGCGGCGCCGCGCTCCGACGGGCACGCCACCTTCGGGACGATCACCGCGGCGGACGCCTCGGCACTGGCGAAGATCGGGGACCACCACAACAAGCCGGGCGCGGTCTTCACCGTCGACGGCAAGGCGCCCCACGAGCCGTCCGCGAAGGATCACTGGCCGGACAAGGTGTCCAACCTCGTGCCGATCCAGTTGTCGCTGGGCGCCTACAACGCGACGCAGCAGAGCGACCTGCACTCGTACTGGGAACTCAACCAGTACACCAACTGGGTGCCGCCGGCCTACGAACTCCCGTACACCGGCGGGATTCCCGGCACGTTCGAAAAGGGCAGGATCGGGGCGCTGTCGTCGATCGTGCCCGGCTCGGGTCCCTCCGGCGTCAAGAACAAGCCGCAGGTGGACGGCGACAACCCGAACATCCCGCGTGACCCGGACCGGCTGCTCAACACCAGCCCGGACGATCCGGACCGCCCGATGCCGAACAACGACGACCACAAGGAAACGCGGCTGCGGTTCGTCCCGAGCGGGCTGGGCAACGAAGTCATGCTGGACGTCTACGAGCGGCTCGCGTCCTTCGAGCCGTACGAATACGACCTGAGCCAGCGGATCTTCGACGCCTACGCGGCCGAGGTCGCCCGGGTCGACGCCAACCACGACGGCATCGTCGACGCCGTCGAGGCGGACCTCGAAGGCACGTCCGACGGCGGCCAGTCGAACGACCGGCTGTTCCTGCCCGCGACCGCGTACAACCGCGTCGCGGTCAGCCGGGAGATCAACGACGGACTGCTCTCGCCGCGCTTCGCGCCCAGCCAGCGCGCGTGGGTGCTCAGCGGCGACATCGCCCGGGTGAGCCCGTCGGTCCCGGCGTCGATCCCGCAGGACGGCGACAACCGATAGCGATCCACGGCTGAGGGGTGGGCGTGGTGGGGGCGGGGGGCCCCCCCCCCCCCCCCCCGCGGGGGGGGGGGGGGGGGGGGTGGAGTGATGGGAAACAACAACAATAAAACATAAGCAAACACCCCCGGAAAAAAAAGGATAGAGGAGGGGAG
>NZ_JBFACT010000125.1:0-11500 GCF_040640995.1 Amycolatopsis sp. NPDC021455
GAGGGCTTCGAGCGCGGCGCCGTCCTTGACCACCACGCCGGCCTTCGACGCCCGGGACATACCCCCGGTCACCGCGATCGGGACGGCCAGCAGCAGCGGGCACGGCGTCGCCGTCACGAGGACCGCGACCGCACGGTCCGCCGCTCCGGTCAGCAGCCAGGCGAGCGCGGCGATCAGCAGGGACGCCGGCAGGAACCAGACCGCGACGCGGTCGGCGATCCGGGCGATGCGCGCGGTACGGGCGGCGGCCTGCTCGGCGAGCCGTACGACGCCGGCGTAGGCGCTGTCGGCCGCGGCCGCGCTCGCGCGGACGTCGACGGCGGCGCCGCCGTTCACCACTCCACTGTGGACGGTGTCGCCCGCGGGCCGGGACACCGGGAGAGGCTCGCCGGTCAGCGCCGACTCGTCGAACGTCCCGCCGTCCGGCAGGACGCCGTCCACCGGCACGACCTCACCCGGGAGGACCACGATGAGGTCACCGGGCCGCACTTCGCCGACCGGGACGGTCTGGTGGCCGGTCGCGGTGCGCAGGTGCGCCACCCGCGGCGCCCGGTCGAGCAACGCGGTCAGGTTCGCACTCGCCCGCCGTTGCGCGCCCGCTTCGAGCACGCGCCCGGTCGCGACCATCGCCGCGACGATCGCACCCGCGAGGTTTTCGCCGACCGCGAGCGTGGCGACCAGGGCCAGCACCGCGAGCAGGTCGGCGCCCCAGCGGCGGGCACGCAGATCGGCGGCGACCCACACGACAGCCGGGACGAGGGTGACCAGGTCGGCGCCGGCCCAGACGACGTCCGCGGCTTTCGGCACGCCCGTCCACCAGGCGATGCCGCCGGCCGCGACGAGCAACAGAACCAGCGCCAGCAGGCCGGCCTCACGCAGCCGCGTCCGGTCAGCCGGGGTCTGATCCATGGTTTCCTCCTGCGATCGGCCGGAACATCCAGCCTCGATCGCGGGCACGGCACCGGAAAAGGGTCGAAGGGCCTCGACCCGGTCACCGGCGCGAAGCCCTTCGACTCTGTGGCCGGTGAACCGCCGCGGCGAGCATGGAGGCACCGATCCGAGGAGGAGCGATGGACCCGACGATGCCGGATGCCTACGCCGTGCGGGCGGCCGTCGCGCTCGCGGTCAGGGCTCCTTCCGTGCACAACTCCCAGCCGTGGCAGTGGCACTTCAGCGACCGTACGGTCGAACTCCGCGCCGACCCGCGCCGCCGGCTGCGCCACACCGATCCCGACGGCCGCGACCTGCTCGTCAGCTGTGGGTGCGCACTGCACCACTTCACCGTCGCCGCGGCGGCGATGGGGTGGGCCGCGCGGATCCACCGGTTGCCCGAGCCCGGCCTCCTGGCGAGGATCGACCTGGTGCCCCACGACACGCGTGACGACGACATAGCCCTCGCCGCGGCCATCCCCCGCCGCCGCTCGGACCGGCGCCGGTTCGACGACCGGCCGCTGCTGGTGCGGGACGAGGTACTGCTGCAGAAGAGCGCGTCCGGTCAGGGTGCGGCCCTGTACGTGGTGACGGCGGCACCGCATCGGACGGTGCTGACCGCCGCGGCCGCGGAAGCCGCCGGGCTGCACCGGGCCGACCAGGACTACGAAATCGAGCTGGCCGCGTGGAGCGGCCGCGACCACGCGCCGGACGGAGTGCCCGCCCGGAACGCCGTCCTGGCCCTCGCACCCCGCCGCGAGCTGCGGATCCGCGAGTTCGCGGGCGCTCGGCTTCCCGACACGGCCGGCCCCGACGGCGCGGTCCTCACCGTCCTCGCCACCACGGGCGACACCCCGCTGGACCGCCTCCGCGCCGGTGAAGCCGCCAGCGCGGTGCTGCTCACCGCGACCCGGCTGAACCTGGCGTCCTGTGTGTACACCGAACCGCTCGAACTCGCGAGCACCCGCGGCCTGATCCGCGACTGCGTCCTCGACGGGCGGCTCGAGCCACAACTGGTCGTGCGCGTCGGCTACACGCCGAGGGACGCGGCGCCCCTTCCGGCGACGCCGCGCCGGCCGATCGGCGAAGTCCTGCAGCCGCTCCCCCACCCTTACGGTGTGGGCCTGCCGATCCCGGAACAGCTGCGCGGCCGCTGACCACTCCGCCGTTTGCCGGAATCCCCGCTGTGGCCGGGTTTTCCACGCTTGTGCCGCGCCCGGCCGGGGTGGAAGACTGCCCGCGTCCGGCACGACCAGCTGCTTCCGGAGGGTCCATGCGGAGAACCGCGGCGATCTTGTCCACAGTGGTGGCACTGGCCACCGCCTTCGCCGGAACGGCCAACGCCGTGTCCACTTACCGATGGCAGAACCAGCGCAGCTTCTCGTGTCTCGACCAGGACTACTCCGGCGGCACCGCGCACTCCACAGTACTGGCTTGGACCTGCAACAGTGCGGCGGAAAACCAGAAGTGGGAGTGGGAAATCCTCTCCGACGGGACGAACCGGTTCCGGAACGCGCGCAGTGGCATGTGCCTCGACCAGGACTACTCCGGGGGCGTCCCGCATTCCACGATCCTGGCGTGGCCGTGCAGTGCGGTCGACAACCAGCACTGGCGGCTGGCCAGAGCCGCCGATGGCGACTTCGTTTTCCAGAACGTCCGCAGTGGATCGTGTCTCGACCAGGACTACTCCAGCGGCCTCCCGCACTCCACGGTTCTGGCGTGGCCATGCAGTTCGGTCGAGAACCAGCACTGGAACTACCCCTGACGCGCGAAAGGCCCTCCCGGTTCGGGAGGGCCTTTCGCGTCGCGGCTCAAGCCACGTCGTTCCAGACGTAGTCCAGGCGGTTGCGGACCTCGACCACCCCGGACAGCTCGCTGATCAGCCGCGTCACCGGGTCGATGTCGCTGCGCCGCTCGACCCGCCCCACGACAAGCACGATTCCGGCCCGGACCTCTACGCGGACCCGGTCCGGCCCGAAGCCCAGCTGCCGGATCCCGTCGCACACCTCGCGTTCGAGGTCCGCGTCGCCGCGGGTGAAGACGCGGACGAGGTCGCGGCGGGACAGCACACCCGCCGGCTTTCCGTTCCGCAGCACGAACAAGCGGCGAACGCCGGTGCGCGCGAACTTCGCCGCGGCGGCAGCCAGGGAGTCGTCCGTGTCGATCGTGACGACCGGGCTGGTCATCAGATCCTTCGCGGTGCACGCGGTTGCCTTGCGGGCCAGCCGGCGGAAGCGGCGGCGGGGCTTCGGGTCCTCCCACAGGTGCGGGAGCAGGTCCGCCTCCGAGACGACGCCGACGAGCGCACCCGTCTTGTCGACCACGCCGACCGCGCTAATCCCGTTCCCGGTCAGCAGTCCGGCGATGTCCTTGAACGGCGTCTGCGGGGAGACGGTGATCGGATCGGCGGTCATCACCGTGGAAACCGTGTTCATGACAGGAACTCCTCAGCTTTCGGTGCGGACGACCATCACGGGGCACGCGGCGTGATGGAGCAGGGCCTGGCTCGTCGAGCCGAGGACCAGGCCGGTGAAACCCCCGCGGCCGCGGCTGCCGACGACGACCAGCTGCGCACCACGGCTCGCGGAAAGCAGTCGGTGGCGCGGTTTGTCGTGCTCGACGCGGCGCTCGACGGTGACGTCCGGGTACTTCTCCTGCCACCCGGCGAGCCGCTGGGCGAGCAGCCGCTGGCCCGAGTCACGCAGGGACTCGCCCTGGAAAGCGACATTGCCGTCGCTGAACAGCCCGGCGGAGTCGCCGTCGTGCCAGGTGTAGATGGCCACGAGCGGGGCGTTGCGGAGCGACGCCTCTTCGAAGGCCCACGCGATCGCGGCTTCGCTCAGCGGGCTGCCGTCGGCGCCGACGACCACCGGGCCGTCGACGCTCTCCCGGCCGCGCACCACGACCACCGGGCAGTGCGCCTTGGCGGCGAGGTCGACGTCGGGGGAACCGCTGAACAGCCCGGCGATCGCGCCGACCGGCTCGCCGGTGACGAGCAGCCGGGCTCGCGCCGACATCGCCAGCAGCGCCGGGACCGGCCCACGGTCGCTGGCTTCCGTGACGACCTCCAGCCCCGGGACGGCGGCTTCGAGGGTCGCCCTCGTCCGGCGCAGTAACTGGTCGGCTTCGGCCTCCTTGACGGCCAGCCAGTCCGACGGCGGGTACACCTTGCCGCCGAACGCGGCATCTTCGAAGCCATAGGCGGTGAAGACGAGTAGTGCGGCGTGCCGCCGGGCCGCTTCACCGGCCGCCCACAGCGCAGCCGCGGCGGCCGTTTCCGAGCCGTCCACGGCTACCACGATCGGCGCGTTTCCGGTTGCGCTCATGATGTTCCCTCCGGGGTTCCAGGTCGTGAACCCGACGGTAGGGCGGACGCGGACGCGGACGCTGCGGTCGTTCGTCCCCGCGCCAAGTGACCTTCGGCTGCTCCGGGCCCCCGGCCCCACCCGGCATCGTGGGACTCGAGGAGGTATCCGCGATGCCCCAGGAATGGCGAGACGCCGTGGCGGCCGCACCGGTGCTGTTCATGGTCGCGCTTTCCGTCGACTTCCTGGCCGACGGCACGGCCATATGGGTCCACGACGTCCGTGCGATGGCGGTCACCGCACTGCTGCTGGGCTCGGCCGCCGTCGTTCTCGGTGCGCGGCCCCGGAGCGGCGCGCCGGCGTGGCTCGGCGTGACAGCCCTGGCCGCGGCGGTCGTTGCCCTGGTGACCGGCAGCGGGGCCGCGCTCGCCGTGCTGGTCGGGCTGATCACCGTCGTGTGGGTGGTTTCGACCGTCCGGCACCTCCGGACCCCGGCCGGGCGGCCGTGAGCGTCCGGCTGCTGCCCGGCTCAGCCGGCCCGGAGCACCGCCGCGCCGTTCACCCGGTCCGCGGCCAAGTCCGTCAGCGCGCGATCCGCGTCGGCCAGCGCGTAGGGCACCGTGCTGACGCTGAGGCGATGGATGCCGGCGAAGTCCAGGAACTCCCGCGCACCGGCCCGCGTGTTCGCCGTGACACTGCGCACCTGCCGCTCCTGGAACAGATGCTGCTGGTAGTTCAACGGCGGCACGTCGGACAGGTGGATCCCCGCGATCGCCAGTGTCCCGCCACGGTCGAGCGCGGCCAGCGCGGGCAGCACCAGCTCACCCACGGGCGCGAACAGGATCGCCGAGTCCAGGGGTTCGGGCGGTGGGTCGGCGGCTTCCCCGGCTGACGCCGCCCCCAGCTCCAGCGCGAGCTCGCGGGCTTCGGCGCTGCGCGTCATGACGTGCACCGTGGCGCCGCGGGCGATCGCCACCTGGGCGGTCAGGTGCGCGCTCCCGCCGAAGCCGTAGATCCCCAGCCGGCCACCTTCGGGCACCTCTGCCCGGGCAAGGGCGTGGTAGCCGATCAGCCCCGCGCACAACAACGGCGCGAGTTCGTCGTCGGAGTAGCCGTCCGGCAGGGGCAACGCACAGGCAGCCGGGACGACCGCGAACTCCGCGTAGCCACCGTCGGCATCCCACCCCGTGTAACGCGATCCCGGGCAGAGGTTCTCCCGCCCCCGCAGGCAGTACCGGCAGATCCCGCACGTCTCGCGCAGCCACGCGATCCCCGCCCGGTCACCCACCCCGAACCCGGTGGCACCCTCGCCGACCGCGGCGACTTCGCCGACGACTTCGTGCCCCGGTGTCACCCCCGGCCGGTGCACCGGCAGGTCGCCCTCCGCGACGTGCAGGTCGGTCCGGCACACCCCGCACACCAGCACCCGCACCAGCAGCTCACCCGCCGCGGGCCCCGGGACCGGCACCCGGGCCCACTCCAGCGGACCGGACGGCATCGGGCCGGGCCTGGTCACACGCCAGGCGGCCATGGTCGTCGGCAGGTTCATCCGTCCTCCTCGATCGGGCAGGGCCAGGATGCGCCGCCGGCCGCCGCGGTGCGACCTGCCGTGGTCCCCTGAGCCGGGGACGTTAGGCCCTTCTTCCCCGCCGTGGGCAGCGGCGAAGGTGGACCGGAACGGATCACCCCGCGACCTCAGGAGCATCAGCCATGTCCCGAACGGCCCGGTCCGGTCCGCCGCCCACGCCGAAACCGGAGCCGGTGCCGCCGCGCCGCTCCCGCGGCGGTGGCTGGCTGCTCACGGCGTTCGTTCTGCTGGTCCTCGGTGCGCTGGTGGTACCGGCCTTCTGGACGCCTGCCGCACCGTCGATGACCTACACCGAGTTCCTGTCCGAAGTGGACGCCGGGCACGTCGAGTCGGTGACGGTCGACGACCAGGGCGCGGTGGACGGGGTGCGGCGCGGCGGCGCCGCGTTCACCAGCCGCATTCCCACGGCGCTCGCCCCGGGACAGCTGGAGTCGAAGCTGCGGGAGAAGAACGTCGCGATCACCGCCACCAAGGCCGGTGGTTCGCTGTTGTCCGGCCTGCTGGGGTACCTGCCGTTCTTCCTGTTCTTCGGGTTCCTCGTCTGGGCCGGGATGCGGGCGCAGAAGACCGCGGGCGGCGGGCTCGGCATGACCGGTTTCGGCCGCGCCAAGGCCAAGATCATCGAAGCCCAGCGCCCGACCACCCGGTTCGCCGACATCGCCGGGTACGAAGGGGTCAAACAGGAAGTCGGCGAGATCATCGACTTCCTCCGCGACCCGGCGCGCTACGCGGCGGCCGGCGCCAAGGGGCCGCGCGGCGTCATCATGGTCGGCCCGCCCGGCACGGGGAAGACTCTTTTCGCCCGCGCGGTCGCCGGCGAAGCCAGCGTGCCGTTCCTGTCCATCACGGGCTCGGCGTTCGTCGAGATGTTCGTCGGGGTCGGCGCCTCCCGCGTCCGGGACCTGTTCGAGGAGGCCCGGACGCGAGCGCCGTCGATCATCTTCATCGACGAGATCGACGCCGTCGGCGGCCGACGGGGCAATGGCGGCGGTCTGGGCGGACACGACGAGCGGGAGCAGACGCTCAACCAGCTGCTGGCCGAAATGGACGGCTTCGACCAGAGCAGCGGCGTCGTCGTGCTCGCGGCCACCAACCGGCCGGAGACCCTCGACGCGGCGCTGCTGCGGCCCGGCCGGTTCGACCGGCAGGTGACCGTGCCGCTGCCGAACCAGGCCGAACGCGCGGCCATCCTGGCCACCCACATCGACGGCAAGCACCTCGCCCCGGACGTCGACCTGAACATCGTCGCGCGCGGCACCCCCGGCTTCTCCGGCGCCGACCTCGCCAACCTGGTCAACGAGGCGGCGATCAACGCCGTCCGGGACGACCGCACGGTCCTGACCGCCGCCGACCTGGCCGCCGCCCGCGACCGGGTGCTGCTGGGCCGGCGGGACAGCTCGAACGCCCTGCTGCCCGAGGAGCGGCGCTCGGTGGCGGTGCACGAGTCCGGGCACGCGCTGGTGGCGGCGCTGTGCGAGCACGCCGACCCGGTGGCGAAGGTGACGATCCTGCCCGCGGGCATGGCTTTGGGTGCCACCGAGCAGCTGCCGGAGGCCGAGCGGCACCTCTACCGCGAAAGCCACCTCGCGGACCTGCTCGCGGTCCGCCTCGGCGGCCGTGCCGCCGAGCTGGTGGTGTTCGGCGAGACCTCGACCGGAGCGGCGAACGACCTCGCCGGCGCGACGGCGCTGGCGGCGAAGATGGTGACCGAGTTCGGGATGTCGCCGTCGCTCGGCCCGATCGGCTACGGCGCGGCCGACGGGCAGCCCGAACTGCTGGGGCGGCCGTATTCGGAAGAAACCCAGCGGGCGGTCGACGAGGAGATCGCCCGTCTGGTGCGAGCGGCGCAGGATCGGGCCGCCGGCCTGCTGCAACGGCACCGGGCCGCGCTGGACGCCCTCGCGGAACAGCTGCAGGAGCACGAGACCGTCGACGGCGGCGTGGTGCTCACCGTGCTGCGCGAAGAACCGGCGCCGAGCGGCGCACTGACCGCCGGAAGTCCCCCCGCGGAGGGACTTCCGGCCGCAGCCACGGACAGCGCGGCCGCCCTACTGTCGGGGCACGACAGCCGTACCGGGAGCCGCCGATGAACACGACGAAACAACCGATCGTCACCGGAGTGGACGGGTCGGGCGAGGCGCTGGACGCCGTCCGCTGGGCCGGCCGCGCCGCCCGGCTGCACGACGTCCCGCTGGAGATCGTGCACGCGCTCGACTTCTCCGCACTGCTCGCCGGAGGCGTCGTACCGCCGCCGGAGGAGATGAAGGACGTCCTCCGCGCGCACGGGCGGCGCTACCTGCGGGCGGCGCAGGAGATCGCCGAAGCACAGGGTGCCCCGGCCGTGACCACGCGGCTGCATCCCGACCGGGCCGCGCAGGCCCTCATCGAAGCGTCGCGGACGGCGGCGCTGGTCGTCGTCGGCTCGGGTGGCCGCGGCCGGCTCACCGGCCTCCTCGCCGGCTCGGTCGCCTCGGCCGTCGGCGCGCACGCGGCCTCCGACGTGGTGGTGGTCCGCGGCGACTCCTGGGACGACCCCGGCGCCGCCGACCGGCCGGTCGTGGCCGGGATCGACGGCAGCGAGCCCAGCGCCCGCATCCTCGCGACGGCCGTGGCCGAGGCGACGGTGCGCAAGGCCCGCCTGGTCGTGGTGCACGCGTCGGCGGACGACCCGCCGCGCCCGGAGGCCGAACCGCACCTGGACCCGCAGGCCTTCACCGACGCCGGCGAGCAGGTGCTCGGCGAACTCGCCGGCGAACACGACGCGGGCGGCGTCGCCGTCGAACGGGTCGTCGTCCGCGGTCACCCGCGCCGCGAGCTGATCGAACGCAGCTCGGCCGCGCAGCTCGTCGTGCTCGGCGACCGCGGCCGCGGCGGCTTCCCCGGGCTGCTGCTGGGCTCCACCGGCCAGGCGCTGCTGCACAACGCGGCGTGCCCGGTGTACCTGGTGCGCACTGTCACCTGACGGAAGTCCCCGCGCCGATGGGCCTTCGCCCCACCGGAACCGGGGTCCCCGGACCCCGGGAACCGGGGCGGTCCGGCCCTCCTCCCCCGGCCTCACCAAGCGGACTCTGGAATCCGACGAAAGTGAGGCACACCATGGACATCCACCGCGGAATCGCCCCGGCGACCACAGCCGAGCCGACGTCGCCCCGCCGCAACCGCCACGACCGGCTCGCTCTGCGGCCCGCCGACTTCATCGACGTCCGCTACGCCGACGTCGCCGACCAGCACCTGGCACGCACGCTGACCGCTGAAGACCAGTCCGAAGAGGACGGTCTGGACCCGCTGGAGCGCGTCACCTGCCGCACGCACCGCCGCTGGCTGCACGACTGCGTCGCCTCCCCGCTGCACGTCGTCATCATCACCGGCACCCGCTGGTGCCGCGCCTGCGAATGCGCGCTGAACGTCGCGATCGACCAGCTGGCCGGCGACGTCTCGGTCCGCTGCCCGTCCTGCGGCGACACGCCGTCCACCCGGGCCACCCGCCAGCTGGTCCGAGCCTGCCGCGCCAGCCTGGCCGCCGCGCACGACCACTGAGCCGATGCCGCACAGCCGGCTGTACCGCAGCGGCGTCCTCGAGCGCGAGGACTTCCCCGCCGCCGAAGCCGCCCGCCACCTCGCCGATCCCTCGGTGACGCTGTGGCTGGACTTCGACGCTCCCACCGCGCAGGACCTGGCCACGCTCGCCACCGAGCTCGGGCTGCACCCGCTGGCCGTGGCGTCCGTCCTCGACGAGGACCACCAGCGCCCCAAGTTCGTCCGCTACGACCGGCACTCGTTCCTCGCCGCGTACACCGTGCGCATGACCGAGGGTGTCCTGGCCGCCTCGGAACTGGACGCGTTCATCACCGACCGCGTGCTGGTCACCGTGCACCGCAACAACACCACCGACATCGACGCCCTCGTCACGCGCTGGGACACCACGCCGGAGCTGGCCAAGAGCGGCGCCGCGTTCCTGCTGCACGGCCTGCTCGACTACGTCGTCGACGGGCACCTCGACGCCGTCCAGGCCCTGGACGAGCAGGTCGAGGCGCTCGAAGACCTCGTGTTCGCCGACCGCGTCGACCACACCGACCTGCAGCGCCGGTCCCTGCGGCTGCGCCGGAGCCTCAGCCGGCTGCGGCACCTGGCCGTGCCGATGCGGGAGGTCGTCGCCTCGCTGATGCGCCGCGACGACACGCTTCTGCCGTACTTCCAGGACGTCTACGACCACGTCCTGCGCGTGACGGAGTGGACGGAGTCGCTGCGCGACCTGATCGCGACGATCCGGGAGACGCAGCTGAGCATCCAGGGCAACCGGCTCAACACGATCATGAAGAAGGTCACCAGCTGGGCGGCGATCATCGCCGTGCCGACCGCGATCACCGGGTTCTACGGCCAGAACATCCCGTATCCGGGGTTCGGACACGCCTCGGGGGTGTGGGTCTCCACGCTGGCCATCCTGGTCATCTCCGCGACGCTGTACGCGCTGTTCAAGCGCCGCGACTGGCTTTGACCCCGCAGTGCTGGTGCAACCCTGCGGCCGGGCAGTTCCGTCCGGGAAGCATGCGCAGACTGCTCGCCGTCTCCGGTGTACTCGTCCTGGTCCTGGGAGCCGCCTCCTGCGGCCGCAACGAACAGGTGCCCGCGGGCGGGGAGGCGCTCTGCTCCCCCTCGTACGAACCCCGCGAACTCGTCGAGCGCGGCCCGCTGTACCCGGGGCTTCCCTCCGGCCTTCCCACTCAGCCGGGCCGTGCTTCGAACGAAACCACCACCAAAGACGTGGCGTCGATCCGGAAGATCGCCGCTGCGGCGTGCTCGCTGCCCACCCCGCCGAAGGACGTGGCCTGCACCCTCGAAATGGGACCACGCTACGAACTCCGGTTCGTCGACGTCCAAGGCCGGACCACGACCCTCAGCGCCGAAAGCTACGGCTGCCAGTTCGTCGAGGGGCTCAGTAGCCGCCGGTTCGACGCGAAGCCTCTTTGGGAAGCCCTGACCGCGGCCGGCCTCCCCGCGCCGCGCCCCCGCTGAGCCGCGACCAGAGCAGCTTGTCCGCCTCCACCGCCGCGAACGCCACCGCCGCGGCCCCGACCACCCACAGCCAAGACGAGAATCCCACCGGCGCCGTGTGGAACCACGTGTTCATCACCGGCACGTACGTCAGCAGCAGCTGCAGCCCGGCCGTCAGCCCCAAGCCGAGCAAGAACATCCGGCTGTGCCCCGGCCACGCGCGCAGGACCGGCCGGTCGAGCGAGCGGCAGCTGAGCAGGTATGCCGCCTGCACGCCGACGAACACGTTGATCGCCGTCGTTCGCGCTTCCGCCACCGAGGCACCCCCATCGAGGTACAGGCGATACGCGCCGAAGGCCGCCACGACGAGCAAGAGCGACACCAGCACCACCCGCCGCAGCAGGGAACCGGTGAACAACGGCCGTCCGGGTGGCCGCGGCGGCCGTCGCATGATGCCGGGCTCGGTCGGTTCGAACGCCATCGTCAGGCCCAGGAACACCGCCGTGGTCATGTTGATCCACAGGATCTGCACCGGCACGATCGGCAGCGTCACGCCGAGCAGGATCGCCACCAGGACCACCATGCCTTCACCGATGTTGGCCGGCAACGTCCACGCGATGAACTTGCGCAGGTTGTCGAACACCCCGCGGCCCACCCGCACGGCGGCTTCGATCGAGGCGAAGTC
>NZ_JBFACT010000126.1:0-10340 GCF_040640995.1 Amycolatopsis sp. NPDC021455
TTCCAGTTCGGGATGAACTGGTCCGACTACAGCACCTTCGTCGGCGACATCTTCGGCGCGCCGCTGGCCATCGAGGGCCTGCTGGCGTTCTTCCTCGAGTCGACGTTCCTCGGCCTGTGGATCTTCGGCTGGGACAAGCTGCCGAAGAAGCTGACCTGGCCACCATCTGGCTCGCCGCGACCGGCACGCTGCTCTCGGCGTACTTCATCCTCGCCGCCAACTCCTGGATGCAGCACCCGGTCGGCTACGCGGTCAACCCCGCCACCGGCCGCGCGGAACTCAAGGACTTCGGCGCGGTACTGACCAACTCGACCGCCGTCGGAGCCTTCGCGCACACCATCACCGCGTGCTTCCTCACCGCCGGGATGTTCGTCGTCGGCATCAGCGCGTGGCAGCTCCGGCGTCAGAAGAACGCCGACGTCTTCCGGCCGTCCGCCTCGGCCACGGCCGCCGTCTGGCACTGACGGGCCGCTCAGGCGCGGGCAAGAGCACGGTGATCGCGGCGTTGATGCGCTACCTCGACCCCTCGGCGGGCCGCATCCTGCTGGACGACACGGACACGCTGGCCTGCGACGGCGACTCGGTCCGGGAACGCATGGCCTGGTGCGGCCCGGACACGCACCTGTTCGACAGCACCCTGCGGGAGAACCTCCGCCTGGCCCGCACGTCGGCCACCGACGCCGAACTGCGGACCGCACTCGGCCGGGCTCAGTTGCAGTCCTGGCTCGCGGCCCTGCCGGAGGGGCTCGACACGGCGCTGGGCACGCACGGAACCCCGGTGTCCGGCGGGGAGCGTCAGCGCATGGGCGTAGCTCGCGCCTTGTTGTCGGATCGCCCGATCCTGCTGCTGGACGAACCGACGGCGCACCTGGACGCCCCGACGGCAGCAGCGTTGGCGGCCGACGTGCTGAAGGCGACCGAGAGCCGGTCGGCACTGGTGGTGACCCACCGGCCGGCGGAATTCGCGGCGCTTCCCACGGTGGCCATCCCCGGCGGCGCGGGCGGAGTGCGCTGACTGCGTCAGCTCGGCTCGGTCACCGCGGAACCCACCACACGAGCTCGCTCGCCCGCACCTCCCAAGCCCCGCCCTGCGGGGCCGCTGTCTCGGTGAGTTCGGCCGGCCCGTGCTCTGCCGGGCTGCCGTCGTGGGTCAGGGAGAGCGTCAGCCTCTCCGTACCCGACCGCACCGATACCCGGACCGAACCGGCACCGGTGTGGCGGGCGATCAGGGTCAGCCCGGCCCGCAGTGCCGCGAGCAGCTCGTCGGCCAGCTCGGGCGAGAGGCCGTCGAGCTTGCCGGAGAACTCCGTCGACGTGGTGAGCCCCAGGTCCGCCAGCACCTCCAGCACCCGGTCGTGGACGCTCGCCGCGCGGCGGGGCAGCACGTCGTCCAGCTGGAAGACCGTCTCGCGAACCTGGGTGATCACCGCGTCGATGTCGGTGATCGCCTCGCGGACCCGGCGCGCGACCACCTCCGAGCGGGCCGCGCCTGCCGTTGTCTGCAGGGACAGGCCGATGCCGTACAGCTTCTGCACGACCTGGCTGTGCAGCTCCGCCGCGATCCGGTCGCGCTCGTCGTACAGCTCGTTGCGCTGCTGCTCGGCGCGGGCGTCGGCCAGCTCGATCGCCAGCGACGCCTGACCGGCGAACCCGGCCGCCATCTCGAGGTCGTCGCCGGTGAAGCCCGCCCGGCCGGTCTTCCGGGCCGCCGTGAGCACCCCGTTCACCTCGCCGCCGCCGGTCAGCGGGACCACGAGCACGGCGTCGAGGTCCGTCCGCAGCGGAGATGGCCCGGCGGTCCGGGACTGCCGGTCGGTCCACGACGCCATGAGCGGCTCGCCGTCGGCGAAGACCTCGCCCGCCATCGTGCCCGCGGGTTCGACGAGCTTTCCCATCAGCTCACCGGCACCGTCGCCGACCGCGACTTCGATGCGGAGACGCTCGCCGTCGGGCCGCAGCACGGTCACCAGGTCCGCGTCCGCCAGGTCGAGCGTGTATCGGGCGATCAGCTCCAGGGACCGCCCGTTCTGCACCGCGAGCAGCTCGCGCATGATCGCGGCCGACGCCTTCAGCCACTCTTGCTGTTTGCGCGCGGTCTCGTAGAGCCGCGCGTTGGCGATGGCCTGTCCCGCGGTGGCGGCCAGCGCGAGCGCCAGCTGCTCGTCCTCCGCGCTGAACTCCCCGTGCCGGCACTCGGTGAGGTAGAGGTTGCCGAACACGACACCCCGCACCCGGATCGGCACGCCCAGGAAGCTGCGCATCGGCGGATGGTCGTCCGGGAAGCCCGAGGAGCGGGGGTCGTCGGCGATCGTCGCCAGCCGGATCGGGCGCGGGTCCTCCACCACGGCCCCCAGCAGGCCCTTGCCCTCCGGCAGCCGGCCGACCCGCGCCACCGTCTCGTCGTCCATGCCGACGTGGACGAACTCGGCGAGCTGGCCGTCGGTCCCGATCACGCCCAGTGCCGCGTACCGGGCGCCGAGCAGCTCACGGCCCGCCTCGACGATCCGGCGCAGCAACGTCGGCAACGCGAGGTCACCGGCGACCTCCTGGCTCGCCCGCAGCAGGCCGCGCAGCCGGCCCTGCGTGCCCATGACCTCCTGGGCCCGCTCGACGAGCTGGCCCAGGAGCTGGTCCAGCTCCATCCTCGGCAGGTCGGGGAACGTCAGCTGCTCGTCACTCGCCGGGTCCACGTCCACCACCTCGCTCGCCCCGGGGCGGCCATGGTCCAGTCTCCCGCCCCGGAGGGGGCGGCGGTCAAGCCGAAGTGCGAGCGGATGCGGTGATTTCTCCACCGGATCGATCAAGAGATCTTGCAAACGGCGTACCAGGTGCGTCGGCCCAGCCGCTGGACAGCCAGCGCGAGGTGCTCGGCCCGGCGGTACAGCTCCCGCAGCCGCATCTCGCGCCGCGGGTCCGGTTCGGTTTCCAGTCCCGCGATCGCCCGGCGGTACGCGTGCTCCGTGGCGTCCAAAGCGGACAGTGCCGCATCGGCACCCGCGGCGGCGTCGGTGTCCGGCAAGGAGTCCAGGGCTTGGTGCAGCATGTCGAACGCGGTCACCACCGTGAGGACCATCGCCATCAGGTGGTCGTCCGGCGGCGTACGGGACAAATCGGACTCGCGGACGAGCATGTACGCCGCGTCGGCGATCTCCCCGAGCCGCTCGGCCAGCTCGAACACGTCCTCGGCTTCGATCGGCGTGCTGAACGCCTCCCGCACGGCCACCAGCACCTGACGGCGCTCGGCCGACTGCACCAGCAACGGCGTGTGCAGTTCCCCGCCGGTCGGCAGGCCGCGGGCCCAGCCCGCCAGTGCCGTCAGCAGGTCGCCGACCGTGTCGGCCTGGTCGCGCAGCAACCCGAGCACGTCCGGGTTGTGCGGCAGGAACCACGTCTTGGGCAGCCTCATGCCCACCACCTCCACAGGGGAAGCGCGGCGGCCCCCAGCACGGCACACGCCGGCAGGGTGACCAGCCACGCGGAACAGATCTCGCCCACCACGGCCCACCGCACGTGGCGGACGCGGCGGCTCGCGCCGGCGCCGACCACCGAAGCGGCGACGACGTGGGTCGTGCTGACCGGTGCCCCGGCCGCCGCGGCGGCGAGGATGACCGCGGCCGAGCTGCCCTGGCTCGCCAGGCCGTCCGCGGGCCGCATCCGGTAGATACCGCGCCCGACGGTCCTGACGACGCGCCAGCCCCCGGACGCGGTCCCGAGGGTCATGGCCGCCGCCGCAACGAGCTTGACCCACAGCGGGACGGCGAAGGCGCCGAGATGTCCGGTCGCGACCAGCAGCAGAGTGATGACCCCCATGGACTTCTGGGCGTCGTTCGCGCCGTGGCTGAAGGCCAGGGCGCCGGCGGTCAGCCACTCCGCCCGCCGCAGCACGGTGTCCACCCCTCGGCGAGCGCGGCGCAGGGCCCGTCGCACCAGCAGGTCGGCCGCCGCGCCGAGCCCGGCGCCCAGGAGCGGCGACAGCGCCAGCCCGGCCAGCACCCCCAGCACGCCGGAGACGTGGAAGCCGTCGATCCCGCCCCAGCGCACCCCGGCGAACCCGCTCGCCCCGACCAGGCCGCCGACCAGCGCGTGGGAGGAGCTGGACGGCAGCCCCCGCCACCAGGTGAGCAGGTTCCAGGCGATCCCGGCGGTCATGGCCGCGCCGACCGCGGGCAGTACGTCCGCGGCCGGCAGCCGGACCACCCCGCCGACGGTGTCGGCGACCGTCGTCCCCGCCACCAGCGGCCCGGCGACGTGGCACGCGGCGGCCAGCAGGAGCGCGGCGCCCGGGGTGGCCGCGCGGGTCGCGACCAGCGCGGCCACCGAGTTCGCCGAGTCGTGGAAGCCGTTGGTGAAGTCGAAGACCAGGGTGATCGCGATCGCCGCGGCCAGGACGGCCGCGGCGGTCACGCCTCAGCCCTCCCAGGCCCAGTGCCGGACCTCGGGCAGGTCCTCGCCGTGGGCGCGGATCCACCGGCGGTGCCGTCCCTGGGCCTCGGTCATCCGCTGCCGCAGCACCCCGGCCGTCGCGGAGAGGCCCGGGACGCGGTCGATCACGTCGATCACCAGCTGGAACCGGTCCAGGTGGTTGAGCACCAGCATGTCGAACGGCGTGGTCGTCGTGCCGTGCTCGGTGTAGCCGCGCACGTGGAGCTCGTGGTGTCCGGTGCGGCGGTAGGCCAGCCGGTGGATCAGCCACGGATAACCGTGGTACGCGAAGATCACCGGGCGGTCCGGGGTGAACAGCGCGTCGAACTCCCGGTCGCTCAAGCCGTGCGGATGCTCCGCCTCGGGCTGCAGGCGCATGAGATCCACGACGTTCACCACCCGGACAGCCAGATCCGGCAGTTCCTGCCGCAGGATCTTCGCGGCGGCCATGACCTCCAAAGTGGGGGCGTCGCCCGCGCAGGCGAGGACGACATCGGGCTCGCGGTCGGTGTGCGTGCTCGCCCACTCCCAGATGCTCACGCCCCGCGCGCAGTGCAAGGCCGCCTGCTCGGCGTCGAGCCAGTTCGGCGTGTCGTTCTTGCCCGCGACCACGACGTTGACGTAGTCGCGGCTGCGCAGGCAGTGCGCCGCGACCTCCAGCAGCGTGTTGGTGTCCGGCGGGAAGTACACCCGCACCACCTCGGAGCTCTTGTTCGCGACGTGGTCGACGAACCCGGGGTCCTGGTGGGAGAACCCGTTGTGGTCCTGCCGCCACACGTGCGAGGTGAGCAGGTAGTTCAGCGACGCGATCGGCCGCCGCCACGGGATCTGCCGGTGCACCCGCAGCCACTTGATGTGCTGGTTGACCATCGAGTCGACGATGTGGACGAACGCCTCGTAGCAGGAGAACAGCCCGTGCCGGCCCGAGAGCAGGTAACCCTCGAGCCAGCCCTGGCACAGGTGCTCCGAGAGCACTTCGAGCACGCGGCCGTCGCGGGCCAGGTGCTCGTCGACCGGCTCGATCGCCGCCTGCCACTGCTTGCCGGTGACGTCGTAGACCGCGTCGAGGCGGTTGGACGCCGTCTCGTCCGGGCCGAACAGGCGGAAGTTCGCCCGGTCGGCGTTGAGGGCGAAGACGTCCCGCAGGAACCGGCCCAGTACCCGGGTCGGCTCGGCCGCTGTCGCGCCCGGCGTAGTGACCGCGACGGCGTGGGCCGCCGTGTCCGGCAGGGTCAGCGGCCGCAGCAGCACGCCGCCGTTGGCGTTCGGGTTCGCGCCCATCCGCCGCTCCCCCGCCGGGATCATCGCCGTGACGTCGGCGACCGGACGGCCGGACTCGTCGAACAACTCCGAAGGCCGATACGACAGCAGCCAGTCCTCCAGCTGCTTCAGGTGGTCCGCGTTGTGGCGCACCTCGGCGAGCGGCACCTGATGGGACCGCCAGGTGCCCTCCACCGGCTGTCCGTCCACAACGGACGGTCCGGTCCAACCCTTGGGACTGCGCAGGACGATCATCGGCCACGCGGGGCGGCCGGTGTGCCGGTGGATCACGGCGAGGTCGGCGATCGCCGAGTCGAGCGCCGCCGCCATCGCCTGGTGCATCGTTTCCGGGTCGCTGCCTTCGACGTAGATCGGAGCGTAGCCGTACCCGCGCAGCAGGGCGTCCAGCTCGGCCGGGGCGATGCGCGAGAGCAGCGTCGGGTTGGCGATCTTGTAGCCGTTCAGGTGCAGAATCGGCAGCACCGCGCCGTCGCGAGCGGGGTCGAGGAACTTGTTGGCGTGCCACGACGTGGCAAGGGGGCCGGTCTCGGCTTCGCCGTCCCCGACCACGCAGACGACGAGTAAGCCGGGGTTGTCGAACGCGGCCCCGAAAGCATGGGCAAGGGAGTAGCCCAGCTCGCCGCCTTCGTGGATCGACCCAGGCACCTGCGGGGCCACGTGGCTCGGCACACCGCCGGGGAAGGAGAACTGCCGGAACAGCTCGGCCATCCCGGCGGCGTCCCGCGTCACCTCGGGCCACGCCTCGGTGTAACTGCCTTCGAGCCAGGTGTTGGCCAGCAGGGCCGGCCCGCCGTGGCCCGGGCCGGTCACCAGCATCGCGTTCAGGTCATGCACCAGGATCGCACGGTTCAGGTGCGCGTAGACGAAGTTCAGGCCGGGCGAGGTCCCCCAGTGCCCCAGTAACCGGGGCTTGACGTGCTCCGGCCGCAGCGGCTCGCGCAGCAACGGGTTCGCCATCAGGTAGATCTGGCCGGCCGAGAGGTAGTTCGCGGCCCGCCAGAGGGCGTCCACCTGGGCGAGTTCGGTGTCACCCAGCACCGCGGGACGAGCTTCGACGGCGGTCATGCCTTCCGCTCCGGGCGGACCACGAGCACCGGGCACTGGGCGTGCTGGACCAGCGCCTGGCTGGTCGAGCCCAGGAGCATGCCGGCGAAGCCACCGCGGCCGCGGCTGCCCACGACGACCAGCTGCGCTTCCGCGGAGATCTCCAGCAGCGCGTGCCGCGGCCGGTCGCGCACGAGCACGCGCCGGATCTCGACGTCCGGGTACTTCTCCGGCCAGCCGGCGAGCCGCTCGGTCAGCAACCGGTCTTCGCCCTCTTCGAGGCTTTCCGGCTGGGTCAGGATCCGGGCCGTGCCGCGCGTGTCTTCGTAGACGACGTCGTTCCAGGCGTGCACCGCGACCAGCGGAACGCCGCGGAGGGAGGCTTCCTCGAACGCGACGGCGATGGCCTGCTCGCTGTTCGGGCTGCCGTCGATGCCGACCGCCACCGGGCCGGCCTCCGAGTCGTGCTGGCCGCGGACGACCGCGACCGGGCAGTGCGCGTGGCCGGCGACCGCGGCCGCGGTGCCCCCGAGGAGCATGTCCGCGAACCCTCCGGTGCCGGTCCGGCCGACGACGAGCATCCGGGCGTGCCGCGACTCCTCGATCAGCATCGGTACCGGCGGGTCGTTGAGCAGCTCGGTGGTGACGACCAGCTCGTCGTCGACCGACGCGGCGAGGGCGCGGGCGTCGGCGATGGCTCGTTCACCGTCCGACTGAACGGCCGCGAACAGCGTCGCCGCGCCGATGCCCGTCATGCCCCCGCCGTAGTAGAGGCCGGCGACCTGCAGCCCGTGCACGATCTTCAGCTGGAGGTGACGCCGGGAGGCGAGCTCCGCCGCCCACGTGACGGCGGCGGCCGAACCGGCCGAGCCGTCGACGCCCACGGTGATCCTCGGATCGTTGGCGGTCATCGTGTCTGCTCCTCACCCGCGTAAGCGGTCTCCGCGGCGACGACACCAGGGACGGCGAGCGCCAGCAACTGGGCGACGTGCCGGTCGGAGTCGTCGTCGAACTGGTCGGTGATGTGCACGAACCCGTCGCGCACGTCGACGTGCCAGCGGCCGCTGCCGCCGTAGATCTCCAGGCGGTGCCTGACATCGCGGGCGATGTCGACGTCGTCGCGGGCGAGCACCCGGACGATGTCGCCGCGGGTGACGATGCCGACCACGGCCGAGCCGTCGACGATCGGCATCGCCCGGATCCGGGCGTCCACCAGCGCCTGGCACAGATCGGCGACGTCGGTACCGGTGCTCATCGCCGTGACGGGACTGGTCATCAGGTCGCCGACCGACTTGCCCGCCGTGGCTTCGCGGGGTTCGTGGACGTAACGGGGATCGGCCGGGATGCGGCCGCGGATCAGGTCGGCCTCGGTGACGATGCCGACCAGCCGGTCGTCGTCATCGACCACCGGCAGTGCGGTGAAGCCGTGCGCGGCCAGCAGCTCGGCCGCTTCCTTCGCGGACGTCCACGGGTGCACGGTGATCACCGGCGCGGTCATCAGGTCGCGTGCTCGCATCGGGGTTCCTTTCGTGTCACCTCCCAACTTAGGAAGGCCGTTCCGGGAACACCGCCGTCATCGGTCACCGGTCGTGAGGACTTATGTCCCTTCGACGGATCGCGTCCACAGTGGACGAAGGTCGCGCCGGAGGTCACACCACGCTCGACGGACGCCTGCGGGTTCACCGGCGACCATGGAGTGCTGGAATTCGCCGAGCAGGCGCGCATCCACGGGCATGACGGGCGCTGCGGCTTCGAGGGCGTACCGCAGCCGTTCGGCGGCTTTCCGGATGTCGTGGACCGCAAGCTCACGGTCGGGCGCCGTGGGCAGGGCCGCGACCCGGTCGTCCACCTCTTCGGCCACGGCGCGGGCCAGCGGGGGCAGCACCTTCGCGGCCGGGCGACGGGCCGCTTTGGGCCAATCGTGGCGCGGCTGTTCGCTGAGTACCACTTCGAGCACGTCGAGCGCGTTCAGCAGCTGGAGGTACCGGTAGCTGTCCAACGCGCGCGGCACGCGGGCACCGGCGAGCTGCGCCGGCGCGAGTTCCCCGCCCAGCCACCGCAGGGCTCCGCCGAGCCCCTTCAGGAGCTTCCGCCCGCCGAGCACCGGTGCGTAGGCGGTGAAGACCCTGCGCAGCCGCCGCGTAGCCACGCGCAGCTGATGCACCGAATCGGGCATCCCGCGCCGGACGGCCAGGTCCGCGGCGGCCAGCGCGGCGATCTGGGCCCGCACGTACTCCAGGACCACACCCCGGGCCGAGTGGTCGGGCGGCCGGGACGGCGCCGCGAGCCGGTCCCCGAGGCGGGCCCGCAGCTCCGCCGGGCCGCCCCGGAGCCGCGCGACGAGGACCAGCTCGTCGTCGCGGGTGTAGGCACGCACGAGCCGGGACAGGGTCGGTGGCACCCCGCGGTCCGAACCGGCCAGGCTGATCGGCCCGTCCGGGGTGTCGAGGCACCACCGGCCGCCCTGGATGCCCAGCGTGAGGTGGTTCCGGAGCAGGCGCAGCGAGTCGGTGTCGAAGAACTCCGTCTCGTGCAGGCTCGTCACGGTGGCGCTCATGTCGACCCCAGCCGGCGGCGGGCCAGCAGCGCCAGCCCGAGCAGCACCACCAGGAGCGCCACGGTCACCCACTGGACCGGGGCACGCACCCCGATCACGCCGAACTGGATCGCCAGCCAGCCGGTGAGCACGGCGCAGGCGGCCAGGGCCGCGATCGGCGCCCGGAAGTCGATCCGCCAGGCGAACACCGACGCCACGGCCAACGACCCGCCGACGACGAGCACGAGCGCGATGCCGGGCAGCACCCAGCTGGTCAGCCCGAGCGGGGCCAGCCATTCGACCGGCATCTCGAACCCCGGCGCCCGGGCCATCAGCGAGATGCCGCCGTACACCGCACTCGCCGCGAGCAGGCTCTCGAACGCCGCCAGCAGGCGCATCGTGGCGCGGGTCCGGGCGGTGGTCACGTCCCGCTCCCGGTCCGCTGGGGCCGCACGACCGCCACCGGGCACGGCGAGTGCGCGATCAGCGCCTGGCTCGTCGAGCCGAGCAGCATGCCGGTGAACCCGCCGCGGCCGCGGCAGCCGACCACGATCAGCTGCGCGTCCTCGCCGCGCTCCAGCAGCGTGCGCACCGGACGGCCGCGGACGACCTCGAACTCGATCGCCAGATCCGGGTACTTCCGCTGCCAGCCCACGACCTGCTCGGCCAGCTTGGCGCGCTCCGCCGCCGCGATCTCGACCGGGTCCTCCTGCAGCGGATGCGGGCGCAGCATGCCGTCGGCGAGGACGTCGCTCCAGGTGTGCACCGCGACCAGCGACGTGCCGCGCAGCCGCGCCTCCTCGCAGGCGAACGCGATCGCGGCGTCGCTGTCCGCCGAACCGTCCGCCCCGACGAGCACCGGCCCGGAGACCGGCGGCGGATCGTGCGGGCTCCGGCCCCGGACCACGACGATCGGGCAGTGCGCGTGCGCGGCCACCGCGACCGCGGTCGAGCCCACGAGCAGGCCGGTGAACCCGCCCAGCCCGCGCGAGCCGAGCACGACCAGGTCGGCGTGCTGCGACTCCTGCACCAACGCCGTGACCGGGCTCCACTCCCG
>NZ_JBFACT010000127.1:0-10225 GCF_040640995.1 Amycolatopsis sp. NPDC021455
ACCTCGCGCGCCCCAATGTGGCGTTGGTTGCCTCAGACCCCCCCATTGTGGCGTTCGGTGCGTTGGACGCACCGAACGCCACATTGGGGCGCTTGAGAGCCCGGGTCATCGGCGCCTGAACCGTTCCGCGAGCGCCGGGTCGGATTCCCACCACAGCGCGGGCGGCGCCGAAGCGGCTTCTTCGTCCAGCTGGGCGTCGATCCGCTTCGCGCGCCGCTCGTCGTCGCGGGCCCAGCGGACGAACAACGCGGCGATGAACGGCAGCCCGGCGACGTCGCCGCCGATCCACAGCACCCCCGCGCCGATGATCTGGTCGGTCCGCGGGTCCGGACCCCAGCCGGGGTGCGCGGCCGCGTAGTGCGCCGGCGCGAGCAGCGGGCCGAGCCACAGCACCAGGCCGAGCGCGCCGTCGAAGATCACCTCGGTGAACGCGATCCACACCGACACCAGGTGCGGGTCCTCCCGCGGCGTCGGGTCGAGGCCCAGGCGCGTCCAGAAGTAGACGAAGCCCGCGGCGACCAGCACCACCCGGACGAGACCGTCGACCACCGCCGACCGCAGCGTGACGTCGTAGAGCGGGGTCAGGTACAGCACGAGCACCGGCGCGACCAGCACGACGGTGACCACCGGCGGGAACGTCAGCGCCCGCGCCACCGGGCCACGGCCGTGCCGACGCGGCCCCCGGGCCGGAACGGTGTCCAGGAGGAGCCGGATCGGGGCACCCAGGACCAGCAGGAGCGGTGTGATCATCAGCAGGGTGATGGTCTGGACCGCGCGGACCCAGAAGAACGTCGTGTCGTAGACGGCCAGCGGCGAGCAGGTGACCAGGACGATCGTCGCCAGCCCGGCGAGGAACGCCGTCGTGCGGCCCGGCGGCCAGGTGCGTCCGCGAGCCGCGCGGACGTAGAGCGTGCCCAGGACGAGCACGCAGCCGACCGCGGGGACGTCGAACGTCAGCGGCACGTCACACCGCGAAGAAGATCAGGCTGCCGATTCCGGCGACCACGCAGTAAATGGCGAACGGGGTCAAAGTACGCGTTTCGAAATACCCCGTGAGGAACCGGACGGAAATGTACGAAGCGACCCCGGCGACGACGCTGCCGACGAGTGCCGGGCCGAGCGACGCGTGGTTCTCCGGGGCGAACAGCGTCGGCATCTTCAGCACGCCCGCGGCCAGGATCACCGGCGTGGCCAGCAGGAACGCGAACCGCGCCGCGTCCTCGTGCCCGAGGCCGCGGCGCAGGCCGGCGACCATCGTGATGCCCGAGCGGCTGATGCCCGGCAGCAGCGCGAGGATCTGCGCCGCGCCGATCAGCACCGCCTCGCCGACCCGCAGCTTCGCGAGCCGGACGTCGGTCGCCTCCTCGACCGAGACCGCCCGCATGACCAGCGTGTCTTCGGCCGAAAAGTCCACGGTGTCCGCTTCCTCCGCGGGCTTCTTCCGGGAGAACTTCTCGGCGGCGTACAACACACCGCCGTTGAGGGCGAGGAAGATCGCCGACGGCACCGGCTTGCCGAGGAAGTCGCGCAGCAGGCCCTCCAGCAGCAGGCCGGCCAGTCCGACCGGGATCGTGGCGAGCACGAGCAGCCACGCGAGCCGCTGGTCGGGGGTGCGGACCTCGCGGTGGCGGAGCGACGTCCACAGCCCGCCGATGATCCGCACCCAGTCCTTGCGGAAGAACAGGACCAGCGCGAGCGCGGTGGCGACGTGCATCGCCACCAGCACCGCGAGGTACGGCGAATCCTTGCCGATGCTCAGGTCCCGCTGCCACGAGCCGCCGAGCCAGGCGGGCAGCAGGATGCTGTGGCCGAGACTGGACACCGGAAACAATTCCGACACCCCTTGCAAGGCGCCGACGACAATCGCCTCGACATAGGTCACCGCGGACATTCCGTGCCTTTCCGTACCCCTTTTTCACCACACCGACACCGGAAAGTACCGGCTTATCGGTGAGGCCCGGGCAAGGGGCACCGGCACGCTCAGCGTCCTCTCAGCGGATCACCGTGAGTTGTTCACATCCATGAACATCAATCATGTTCTTGACTCACATTCGGCTCGTGGCTTAGCGTTTAGCCCGTCGCCGCCACGACGAAGATTCGAACCCTCGACGAGGAGGACGGGAATGCGTGTGCGGACTGCCGGCCGTCGTGACCACCCCGACGGCGTCGTGTCCCCCAGCTGACCCCCACGGACCGGGAACCCGCTCAGCCCGGCGGCGGGGGCGGGTTCCCACCTTTCTCGGTCGTCGTCCCGGCGCTCGGCGGCGGGGCGTCGGGACGACGACCGGGGCTCTCCGGCAAAGTGTCGGGCATGGACGAGCTCTACCCGCCGATCCCTCCGCGCGCCGAAGGGTTCCTGGAAGTCGGCGACGGGCACCGGATCCGGTGCCAGGAGGCGGGCAACCCGGCCGGGAAGCCCGTCGTGGTGCTGCACGGTGGTCCCGGCAGCGGGATCGCGCCGATGGCGCGGCGGCACTTCGACCCGAGCGTCTACCGGATCGTCCTGTTCGACCAGCGCGGCTCGGGCCGGTCGACGCCGGACGCGGGCGACCTCACCGCGAACACGCTGTGGCACCTCGTCTCCGACATGGAGGCCCTGCGCGAACGGCTCGGCATCGAGCGCTGGCAGCTCTTCGGCGGTTCGTGGGGCGCGACGCTGGCCCTCGCCTACGCGCAGACGCACCCTTCGCGCGTCAGCGAGATCATCCTGCGGGGCGTGTTCACCGTGCGGCAGAGCGAGCTGGACTGGATCTACCGCGGCGGGGCCGCGAACCTCTTCCCGCGCGAGTGGGAAGCGTTCCTCGCGCCGATCCCGCCGTCACTGCGGGACGACCCGCTCTCCGCGTACGCCACGTTGCTCGACGACCCTTCCGAGGAGGTCCGGCACCGCGCCGCGATCGCCTGGAGCGTCTGGGAAGGCGCGACGGTTTCCGTGCAGCCGCAGGAGTCCTTCGTCCGGCAGTACGCCGAGCCGGCGTTCGCGCTCACGTTCGCGCGGCTCGCCGTCCACTACTTCAGCCACGGCGCATGGCTCGACGACGGGCAGCTGATCCGCGACGCCGGCAAGCTCGCCGGGATTCCCGGCGTCATCGTGCAGGGCCGCTACGACGCGGTGTGCCCGCCGATCACGGCGTACGAGCTGCACCAGGCGTGGCCCGGTGCGGAGCTGAACCTCATCGAAGGCGCCGGGCACGCGGTGACCGACCCGGGCATGCTCGCCGCCCTCCGCGCGGCGACGGACTCCTTCCGCGGCTAGAGCCGTCCGCCGGAGGCCGTGTCGCCGCCGGAGAGCCGCTGCGCCAGGTACACCGGGACCGTCGAGACCACGATCAGCACCGCCGCGACGACGTTGACGATCGGGGCCTGGTTGGGCCGGAACAGGTTGTCGTAGATCCAGATCGGCAGCGTCTCCAGGCCCGTGCCGAGGGTGAACGTCGTCACGATGATCTCGTCGAACGACAGCGCGAACGCCAGCAGCCCGCCGGCCAGCAACGCCGAGCGCAGCATCGGAAACGTCACCAGCCGGAACGTCGTGAAGCCGGTCGCACCGAGGTCCATCGACGCCTCTTCGAGGTTGCCGCCCAGCCGCCGCAGCCGCGCGACGACGTTGTTGAACACCACCACGATGCAGAACGTCGCGTGCGCGATGATCGCCGTCAGCAGGCCGAGGTCGATGCCCAGGATGGTCCGGAACGCGTTGTTCAGCGCGATGCCCGTGACGATCCCGGGCAGCGCGATCGGCAGGATGATCAGCAGCGACACCGGGTTGCGGCCGAAGAACCGGTAGCGCTGCAGGGCGAACGCGGCCATCGTGCCGAGCACCAGCGCGATCGCCGTCGCCGCGAGACCCGCCTGCACGCTCGTCCAGAGTGCGTGCAGAGCGCCTTCGTTGGAGGCCGCCCGGCTCCACCATTCGAAGGTGAACCGCGACGGCGGCCAGCCGAACGTCGTGTCCGCGTTGACGGAGTTGAGCAGCACCACCACCAGCGGGAAGTAGATCACCGCCAGGCCGAGCCCCAGCGCCGTCCACAGCAGCGTCCGCATGCGGGCTCCTAGAGGTTGTCCAGCGCGCCGGTGCGGCGCACCGCGGCCAGGTAGACCAGCATGATCACGACCGGCACGGTCGCCACGGTCGCCGCGAAGGGCAGGTTGTTCGCCGCGCCGATGTTGTCGTACACGACGTTGCCGAGCATCTGCGAAGTGCCGCCGACGATCTTGACCGCGATGTAGTCGCCCAGGGACAGCGAGAACGTGAAGATCGAACCCGCCACGATCGCCGGGAACGTCAGCGGCAGGATCACCGAGCGGAACGTCCGGAACGAGCGCGCGCCGAGGTCGCCGGACGCGTCCACCAGCGAGTCCGGCAGCCGGTCGAGGCCCGCGTAGATCGGCAGGATCATGTACGGCAGCCAGAGGTAGGACAGCGTGATGATCGTCGCCGTGACGCCGTAGCCGGGAGAAATCCCGCTCAGGGCGCCGTTGCCGGACAGCATCGACCGCCACGCGTACGCCTTCACCAGGTAGCTCGCCCACAGCGGGGTCATCACCGCGATCACCAGGATCCGTTGTGCGCGCGGTGAAGCGAGCTTGGCCATCGCGTAGGCCATCGGGAACGCGACGACCGCGTCGATCACCGTGACCAGGGCCGCGATCCCGACCGTGCGGAACGTGATCGTGCGGTAGACGGCGTCGGTGAACAGCGTCCGGAAGTTGTCCAGCGACCAGTCGACGACGACCTGGCCGGTGAACGTATCGGTGCGCCAGAACGCCGTGACGAACAGCGCGGCGAGCGCGCCCAGGTAGGCCAGGCCGAGCCAGAGCAGCGGCGCCGAGAGCAGGAAACCCAGGCGCAGCTTGGGTTTCCTATAGAAGAAGGCCGATACGGCGGTCATCTCAGCCCTTGATCTCGGTCCAGGCGCGGGTCCACTCGCCGTAGTCCTTGCACTTGACGTCCGTGCGGCCGTCGAGGCACTGCGGGATCGGCGTTGTCCAGTACGCGATCTTCGCCGCGTACGCCGCGTCGCCGGCGTGGTAGGTGTCGCAGAGCGTCTTGTCCGTCATCTCCGCGCACGCCTTCGCGTTCGCCGGCGCCTCGCCGAAGTACTCCGCGACCTGGGCGTTGGCCTTCGGGCTGATGATGTAGTCGAGCCACTTGTAGGCGCACGTCTTGTGCGGCGACTTCGCCGCGACCATCCAGGTGTCCGACCACCCGGTGGCGCCTTCGCTCGGCACGGCCGCCTCGAGCGGCGCGCCTTCGCCCTTGGTGAGGTTGACGGTGACCTGCCAGGCGGTGCCGACCAGCGCGTCGCCGTTCTTCAGCGCCTGGGACTCCTTGAGGTAGTCCGACCAGTACTCGCTGACCAGCGGCCGCTGCTGCTTGAGCAGGTTCACCGCCGCGGTGAACTGCTTGTCGTCCAGCGCGTAGGGGTTCTTGATGCCCAGGTCGGGCTGGTGGGCCTGGAGGTACAGCGCGGCGTCGGCGATGTAGATCGGCGAGTCGTAGGCGATCACCTTGCCCTTGTAGGGCGAGTTCGCGTCGAACATCACCGACCACGACGTCGGCGCGGGGGTCACCTTGTCGGTGCGCCAGGTCAGCAGGTTCGCGCCCCAGCCGTGCGGGATCCCGTACGCCACGCCGTTCACGCTGTTCCACGGCTTGTTCTTCAGGAACGGCTGGACGTCGTTGTAGTTCGGCACGAGGTCGGTGTTCACCGGCTCGGCGTCCCCGGACGCGACGAGCCGCAGCGAGGCGTCGCCCGACGCCGACACGACGTCGTACTGACCGGTCTTCATCAGGGTGACGGCCTCGTCGGACGTGCCGAACGGCTTGACGTTCACCTTGCAGCCGGTCTGCTGCTCGAACGGCGTCACCCAGTCGACCTTCGGGTCGTTGGAGCCGTTCTCCGCGTACCCCGGCCAGGCGAGGACGTTCAGCTGCCCTTCCGGCTGGCCGAGCGCTTTCAGCGCCTCCAGCTTCGGCGGCGTGAACCCCTGCGCGCCCGGCGGCGCGGCGGAGTTCGAGCCGGACGTGCCACATGCAGCCAACAGCAGGCTCGCGCCGAGGATCCCGGCCAGCCGCGTCTTCCTGTTCTTCATGGCACCCCTTTCGAGGG
This sequence comes from Amycolatopsis sp. NPDC021455, assembly GCF_040640995.1. NCBI lineage: Bacteria > Bacillati > Actinomycetota > Actinomycetes > Pseudonocardiales > Pseudonocardiaceae > Amycolatopsis > Amycolatopsis sp. NPDC021455. The sequence continues at coordinate 6,114 of NZ_JBFACT010000127.1, forward strand.
ATTACTGGACCTGGAAGCTGTGTTCGTTGCGCCAGCTCAGCCGGACGCGACCGTCCGCCAAAGCGCCGTCGGTGTTCTGCCGGACCACCGAGAGGCGGCCGCCGGCGTCGAGCGCGACCGAGTACCGCACGGTGGCCCCGGCGTAGACGACGTCGGTGACCGTGCCCGTCGCGCTGGTCTCCCCCGCCGCGGCGGGCTCGGACAGCTCGCCGTCGATGCGGATCTTCTCCGGCCGGATGCTGAACAGCCCCGGCCTGCCGATGACGGACTCGGCGCCGCGGCCGCCGAGCAGGTTCGACGTCCCCACGAAGCCGGCGACGAACGCGCTCGCGGGCCGTTCGTAGACCTCTTCGGGCGGCCCGACCTGCTCGATCCGGCCGTCGTTGAACACCGCGATCCGGTCGCTCATGGTGAGCGCTTCGTCCTGGTCGTGGGTGACGAAGACGAACGTGATGCCGACGTCACGCTGGATCTGCTTCAGTTCGAGCTGCATCGCCTGACGCAGCTTCAGGTCGAGTGCGCCGAGGGGTTCGTCGAGGAGCAGCACCTTGGGCCGGTTCACCAGCGCGCGGGCGAGCGCGACGCGCTGGCGCTGCCCGCCGGAAAGCTGCGCGGGCTTGCGGGAGCCGTAGTCCTCCAGCCGCACGGTCTTCAACGCTTCCAGCGCGCGCTCCCGGCGTTGCTGCTTCGGGACGCGCTTGACGCGCAGGCCGTACTCGACGTTCTGCAGCACGTTCATGTGCGGGAACAGCGCGTAGTCCTGGAACACCGTGTTGACGTCCCGCTCGAAGGGCGCGAGGCGGGTGACGTCCCGCCCGTCCAGCTCGATCGTGCCCTCAGTCGGCAGCTCGAAGCCGGCGATCATGCGCAGCACCGTCGTCTTGCCGGAACCGGACGGGCCGAGCATGGAGAAGAACTCGCCGGGCGGGATGTCCAGGTCGACGCCGTCGACCGCGCGGACGTCGCCGAAGTGCTTGCGCAGCCCGGAAAGCCGGATCGCGGGCCGCGTGCTTTCGGCCGGGGTGGTCTCCTCCGGCGCCGCCGACGGTGCTTGGTTGGGCATCGCCTACCTCACAGAGCACTCATGACGTGCTTGACGCGGGTGTAGTCCTCGAGGCCGTAGAGCGAGAGGTCCTTGCCGTAGCCGGACTTCTTGAAGCCGCCGTGCGGCATTTCGGCGACCAGCGGGATGTGGGTGTTGATCCAGACGCAGCCGAAGTCGAGCTTCGCGGCGACGCGCATCGCGCGCTGGTGGTCACGGGTCCAGACCGACGACGCGAGGGCGTACTGAACGCCGTTCGCGAACTTCAGCGCCTCGGCTTCGTCGGAGAACCGCTGGACGGTGATGACCGGGCCGAAGATCTCGTTCTGGATCGCCTCGTCGTCCTGCCGGAGCCCGGAGACGACGGTGGCTTCGTAGAAGTACCCTTCGTCACCGGCCCGGTGTCCTCCACAGTGGACAGTCGCGTGCTCCGGCAGCCGATCGATGAAGCCGGCCACCTTCTCGAGCTGGGCGGCGTTGTTGAGCGGGCCGTAGGCGACGTCTTCGTCGTCGGGCTTGCCGGTCTTGGTCTGCTCGGCCTGGCGGGCGAGGGCGGCGACGAAGGTGTCGTGGACGTCGTCGGCGACCAGCACGCGGGTGGCGGCGGTGCAGTCCTGGCCGGCGTTGAAGTAGCCGGCGACGGCGATGGCCTCGGCCGCGGCTTCGAGGTCGGCGTCGCCGAAGACGATGACCGGGGCCTTGCCGCCGAGTTCGAGGTGGACGCGCTTGACGTCGTCGGCGGCACTGCGCGCGACTTCGATGCCCGCCCGGACCGAGCCGGTGATCGACACCATCGCCGGGATGTCGTGCTCCACCAGGGCGCGGCCGGTGTCGCGGTCGCCGCAGATCACGTTGAACACGCCCGGCGGCAGGAACTCGCCGGCGATCTCGGCGAGCAGCAGCGTCGACGCCGGCGTGGTGTCGGACGGCTTGAGGACGACGGTGTTGCCGGCGGCGAGCGCGGGCGCGATCTTCCAGATGGCCATCAGCAGCGGGTAGTTCCACGGCGTCACCTGCGCGCAGACGCCGACGGGCTCGCGGCGGACGAAGGACGTGTGGCCTTCCATGTACTCGCCCGCGGCCCGGCCTTCGAGCACTCGGGCGGCCCCGGCGAAGAACCGCACCTGGTCCAGGACCATCGGCATCTCTTCGGACATCGTGAGCCCGAGCGGCTTGCCGGTGTTCGCGGACTCGACGCGGACGATCTCTTCGGCGCGGGCTTCGAGGGCGTCGGCGATCTTCAGCAGCGCGAGCTGGCGCTGGGCGGGGGTGGTCTCCCGCCAGGTCTCGAACGCGGTCGCGGCGACCTGCAGGGCGTTGTCGACGTCCTCGGGGCCGGCGATCGGCGCGGTGCAGTACGCGCGTCCGGTGACCGGGTCGGTGATCTCGGCCGTCCGGCCCGACTTGGACTCGACGTAGGCGCCGCCGACGTAGTGCTTCAGCTCCTGCACGGTTACTCCTCGGTGCTACGGGGAGCTAAAACATATGACTCCATATGTAATAGGACAAGAGGATGGGGCAAGATTGGTGCGAACGGGTACTGGAGGGCACGCGATGCGAAAAGGCATGTCGCACAGCGCGCGGTCCGCCATGTTCGCCCCGCTCGGCCAGGTCGGGCGGGCGGAGGCGGTGGCGGCGCGGCTGGTCGACGCCATCACGCTCGGCCTGCTCGCCGACTCCGAGCAACTGCCCAGCGAGGCCGACCTGGCCGCGCAGTTCGGCGTCTCGACCGTGACGGTCCGGGAGGCGCTGGTCGCGTTGCGGCAGCAGGGGCTGGTCGAGACGCGGCGAGGCCGCAGCGGCGGCAGCTTCGTCCGCGCGCCGGCCAACCCGCCGTCGGACGCGTGGCGCGCGCGGCTGCGGGAGGTGTCGTTGTCGGACCTTCGCGACGTCGGCGACCACTACCTCGCGATCGCCGGAGCCGCCGCGAAGCTCGCCGCCGAACGCAGCTCCCCCGAGGACGTCGCCCGGCTGCGGCTGGCGACCGACGACCTCCGCACGGCCAAGGGCATCGACTTCACGCGGGCGGAACGGCAGTTCCACCTGGAGGTCGCGGCGGCCGCGCAGTCGCCGCGGCTCACGCACGAAGAGGTCCACCTGCAGAGCGAGCTGGGCGGGCTGCTGTGGCTCCCGCTCGGGCCGGCGGCGCACTCGCACGAAGAGCACACGGCGATCGCGGCCGCGATCTCCTCGGCGGACGGGGAACTGGCCCGCAAGCTGACGGAGGAGCACCTGCTGGGCGCGCTCGACCGGCTCGCGGACGTGCACCTCGGCTTGCTCACCCCGTAAAATCCCGCACACTCCGCGCATCGAGGTGAGCACCGTGAACGACACCCGCACGCTGGCCGGCGACGAGGTCGTCGAGCAGGTTTCCGCGTTGGTGGAAGGGGTTTTCGAGCGGCTCAAGCCCGTGCTGGCGGCGGCCGAGTCGGTGCTGGCCGAGTCCCCCGCCGCGGCCGCCCTGCACCGCATCCGCCCCCAGGTCACCGAGGCGCTGGGCGGGCTGGTCATCGGCGCGGGCTTCGTCAGCGCGCCGCACGTACTGGCCGATTCGGAGTTCGGCTTCGAATGGTGGACGGCCGGGTCTCCGCCGGCCCAGCTGTTCATCAGCCTCGACCCGGACAGCGAGAACTTCCTCGACTACACGCGCCAGTCGTGGTTCACGGTCCCCCGCGACACCGGGCGGCGGCACATCAACGGCCCGTACGTGGATTACCTGTGCACCGACGAGTACACCCTGACGTTCACGATCCCGGTGGTCCGCTCCGGCGCTTTCGCGGGCGTGGTGGGCGCGGACGTCTACGTGCGCGAGTTCGAGCGGGCGGTGCGGCCGCGGTTGCGGTCGCTGGGGCCCGGCGCGGCGTTGCTGAACGCGCAGGGCCGCGTGATCGTGTCCAACAGCGTCCGGCAGCCGACGGGCTCGCTGGTGCGCGAGGCCGACGTCCCGGCGTGGTGGTCGGCGGGCGCGGAGCCCGGGCCGGGGCTGAGGCGCTGCGGGGACTCGCCGATCGTGCTGGTGACCGGGGCCTGACAAGCGCCCCAATGTGGCGTTCGGTGCGTCTGACGCACC
>NZ_JBFACT010000128.1:0-10195 GCF_040640995.1 Amycolatopsis sp. NPDC021455
CACACCGTGCCGCTGAAGACGAGCACCGGCGAGTCGAGCGGGCGGGCGGCGTCGTCGTGCGCGTCGGCCATCCGCGTCACCGGCACCGACTCCCCCGTCAGCATCGACGCGTCGACGTCGACCGTGCCGTCGATCAGCCGGGCGTCGGCCGGGATCCGGTTGCCCTCCTCCAGGACCAGCACGTCACCGGGGACCAGCTCGGCCGCGGGCACGTGCCACACCTGGCCGTCGCGCAGCACCGGCGCCCGGTCGGGCAAGTACTTCCCCAGCGCCTCGACCGCCTTTTCCGCCTGCTGTTCCTGGACGAACGCCAGCAGGCCGTTGAGCAGGATGACGCCGGCGATCGCGATCGCCAGGTTCGTCGTCCCGGCGGCCCAGGCCAGCCCGCCCGCCACCCACAGCAGCAGCGCCAGCGGGTGGACCAGCTGCCGCACCAGCTCGAGCGGCCACTTCCGGCCGCCGTGCGAGGGCAGCGCGTTCGGGCCGCTCACCTGCAGCCGCCGGGTGGCTTCCCGCGCCGTCAGTCCGTTCGGCGTAGTCCGCAGGTCCCGCAGCAGCCGGGCGACCGGCTCCCGGGCGTCGACCGGCGGCGCCTCGGCCGGCTTGGTCTTCAGGTGCGTGGTCATCGTGCCTTCCTTCGCTTCGGAGTGGCGAGGCCGATCAGCAGCAGCCCCTGCGGGACGCCGGGGAGGACTTCGGCCTGGCGGGCCCGCTCGGCGGGCGTCAGGAGGGGAAGCGGTGCGCCGCGGGAGGAGAACCCGCGGACGGCCGCGGCGAGCCGGGTGCCGTGGAGCGCGGCCCCGGCGAGGACGTGGTGACGGCGGCTGTCGCCGGGCGTGGTGACGAGCAAGGCCGACTGGCCGGTGACGTCGGCACCGAGCTGCTCCAGGGCGGGCACCCAGTCCGGCCGCACGATCCGCACGTCGGTCTCCGGCCAGAAGCCGTCGCCCGCCAGCGCGCCCAGCACCGCGAGGCTGACCGGCCGCAGCTCCGGTTCCGCCAGCTTGCGCAGCGCCACGTACCGCGCCCACTCGCCACTGGCCGGAGACCGCGGTCCCCCGACCCGGACGACGGCCGCGACGTCGGGCCGGTCCTTGTCGTGCGGGAACACCACGACCGGATCGCGGCCCAGCACCCGCACCACGGTCCAGATGGTCGACAGGACGGCCCCGCATTCGAGGAGCGCCACGTTGCGCGCCCGGTCGCGCCGGATGGGCGGCTCGGTCAGGACGACTTCGTCCGGCCGTACCTCGGCGACGCACCGGTTCGGGCCCAGCCACACCAGCGCGTCGCCGAGCACCGCCCGGGCGGAACGGTCCCAGCGGAACGCGGTCATCCGCCCGGCCGGACTCGGAGGTGTCTGGCGGCGGCCTCGCAGGTGGCCAGGAGACCGTCGACGTCGATCACGGTGACGCGGTTCTCCAGGCCGGGCGGGACCTCCGCCCGGACGTCCGGATCCGGTGAGACGAGCGCGACCGGCACGTGGTCGCGGACGGCGCAGACGACGCCGAACTCGCGCGCGGTCAGCTCGGGTTCCTGGCCCCGGACGTCCACGACGAGGTCGGGCTGGGCGAACGGCTCGTCGAGCGGGCACCGGCCGCCCGGGGCGAGGGCGCGGCAGAGCCCGGTGCGGTCGTGGCAGCGGCTGACCCGGCAGCCGGCGCCCCGCAGGGGCCGGACGAGGAAGTCGGCGTCGCCGAAGGACGCTTCGGTCAGCAGGACGTGCATGGGGTCACCTCACGGTCACTCGGGCGAGCGCCTCTTCGGCGCCGCGGGCCAGCTCCAGGTCTTCCCGCGGCAGCACGATCAGGGCGGGCACCGGCGAATCCGCCACGGTGATGATCCGGTCGACGTCGGTGTGCGGGACGTCCCCGGCCCGCAGGCCGAGCACACCCAGGCCGTCGAGGACGGACGTGATCAATTCGGGCTGGTGCTCGGCCACACCGCCGGTGAACACGAGCGCGTCCAGCCGCGACAGGCTCACCGCCGCCGCGCCGATCTCCCGGCACAGCCGGTGGCGGTAGACGTCGAGGGCCACCGAAGCGTCCTGTTCGCCGCGGGCGGCCGCGGCCAGCACGCGCCGCAGGTCGCCGTTGGTGCCGGTCATCCCGGCCAGCCCCGAGCGGTGGAACAGCGCGTCGGCCATCTCGGCCGGGCTCATCGGCGCCGTCTGCATCACGTGCAGCAGTAGGCCGGGGTCGACCGAGCCGGATCGGGTGGCCATCATGGCGCCTTCGAGCGGGGTGAAGCCCATGCTCGTGTCGACGCCGTGGCCGTCGCGGATCGCCGTCACCGACACCCCGGCGCCGACGTGGGCGCACACGAGCTGCAGCTCTTCGGGCGCCCGGCCCAGCAGCTCACCTGCGCGGCGTAAGGAGTACTGGCACGACAGGCCGTGGAAACCGTAGCGCCGCAAGCGGTTCTGCACGGTCCACGCCCGCGGCAGCGGGTACCGCGCGGCGGCTTCGGGCATCCGGGCGTGGAACGCCGTGTCGAAGCAGGCCACCACCGGCACGTCCGGCAGCAGCCGCCGGACCTCGCGGGTCACCGACAGCGACAGCGGCTGGTGGTTGGGCGCCAGGGAGGTGAGCCGTTCGAGGTTCGCGAGCAGGGTGTCGTCCACGCGCGCCGGGACCTTCTGCGAGCCGCCGTGGACGAACCGGACGGCGACAGCGTCCACATCGGACCACTGGCGGATCGCCTGGCCCACCACGGCCGGGTCGGTCAGGTCCCAGGCGGTCCAGCCGACGGCGGTGCCGTCGGCGACCAGTGACACCTTCACGCTCGACGAGCCCGGGTTCAGGGTGAGCACACGCACGGGTCGCTCCTTCAGTCTTTCAGGTGGCGCAGGAACGGGTCTTCGCTCGCCATGGGCTCCAGGCGGGCACGGACGTCGAGCGCCACGCAGCCTTTCGAGCCCACTCGCACCGGGTTGAGGTCCAGCTCGGCCAGCTCCGGCACCAGCTCGGCCAGGCGGCTGACCTTCAGCAGCAGCTCGCGCACCGCCGCCCGGTCCAGCCCGGACGCCCAGAGGGCCTTCGACGATCGCAACCCGTCCAGGAGCTGGTCCGCGTCGGCGCCGGTGAGCGGGGCGAGCCGGGCGGCGTGGTCGGCGATCAGGTCGGTGTCGACGCCGCCGAGGCCGAACACGACCAGCGGCCCGAACACCGGGTCCGAGCGCACGCCGACCAGCAGCTCGCGGCCGGCTTCGGCCATCGGCTGGACCGTCACGCCGCGCAGGGCGGATCCGAAGCGGGACCGCAGGATCCGGAACGCTTCCATGATCCGGTCGGCCCCACGCACGTTCAGCAGGACACCCCCGCCGGCGGTCTTGTGCAGCAAGCCTTCGGCGTCGGCTTTCAGCACGACGGGCGAACCGAGGTCGGCGGCCGCGGCGTCCATCGAGTCACCGGCTTCGACGTAGTGGGTCTCCACCATGGGGATGTCGGCGAGGCGGAGCAGCTCGACGGCGTCGGCGGGCGGGAGCCAGCCCTCGTGCCCGGCGGCGAACGCCCGCACCGCGTCCGGATCTTCCAGCGGCTCGAGGTGCTCATCGGCTTCGGGCCGGTTCAGCCATTCCTCGTAGCGCACGAGCCGGGCCAGCACGGCGGCGGCCGCGGCCGGATCGTCGTAGCAGGCGGTGACACCGGGGCCGGGCGCCAGCGGCGCCACCCGGGCTCGCTGGCCGGGGCGGACCGCGAAGACGGTCTTGTACTCGGGCGGGAGCACAGCGGCGAGTGACGTGCCGGGGTCGCCGACCGCGGTGGGCACGGTGGCGGCGATGACCGCGTCGACGCCGTCGTCGTCGAGAACCGCGCGCAACGCGTCGGCGAACACCTCCGGGGGGACGGCCGCGGTCGTGTCGACCGGGTTGCGCACCGCCGCTTCGGCGGGCAGCAGCTTCACGAGACGGTCCCGGGTGTCCTGGGACAGCTCGGCCATGACCAGGCCTTCGCGCTCGCAGGCGTCGGCAGCGAGGACACCGGCGCCGCCGGCGTTGCTCACCACGGCCACCCGCCGGCCGCCGGGCAGGAGCTGCCAGGACAACCCGGCGACGACGTCGACCAGCTCGGCGACGGTGTCGACGGCGATGACACCGGCCTGCTCGAACAGCGCGTCCCGGGTGACGGCCGGAGTCGCGGCCGCCGCGGTGTGCGAGGCTGCGGCGCGCTGGGCGGTGTCGCCGCTGCCGGAGCGGACGGCGAGCACCGGGCGGGTGCGGGCGAGCCGGCGGGCCAGCCGGCTGAACTTGCGCGGGTTGCCGAACGACTCGAGGTAGAGCACGGCCAGTTCGGTGCGGAGGTCGGCGGCCCACCACATCAGCAGGTCGTTGCCGCTGACGTCGTACTTGTCCCCCGTCGAGACCAGCGACGACATCCCGAGGCCGAGGTCGCCGAGGGATTCGGCGAGCGCGATGCCGACACCGCCGGACTGGGTGACGACGCCGATGTTGCCCGGCTTGACCGGCGTGCCGAGGAAGGTGAGGTCGTAGGGGCAGGCCGGGTCGGTGGAGACGACGCCGAGGCAGTTCGGCCCGACCAGCCGCAGGCCGTACTCACGCACGGCGGCGCGCACGCGCTCGCCGGCTTCGGTCCCGGTCAGCCCGGAGGAGATGATGACGACGGCCCGGACCCCGCGTTTCCCGCATTCTTCGACCGCCGCGGCGGCGGCCGGGGCGGGCAGGCAGATCACCGCCAGTTCGGGGGTACGGCTCAGTGCCGCGACGGACGGCACGCTCGGCACGCCGAGGATCTCCTCCGCATGTGGGTTCACCACCTCGACCGGTCCGGGGAAGCCGGAAACGACCAGGTTGCCCAGCACGGCGTTGCCCACCGAGCCCGGCCGCCGTCCGGCCCCGACAACGGCGATCGAGGACGGCGTGAACAGGTGCGCCAGGCTCGCGGCGTCGGCGACCGAGTCGCGCTCCAGAACCGCCTCGACGTAGGCGGGATCGTCTTCGAGGATCATCACGACGTCGCGTTCGGGGCCGCCGACGCTGGCCTCGAAGCGCAGCCCGAGGTCACGGAAGACGTGGATGACGTTGGCGTTCTCCGCGAGCACTTCGGCGAGAAATCGTTTCAAGCCGGTCTTCCGGGCGTGGGAGACGAGGTGTTCCATCAACAGGGTCGCCACGCCCTGGGTGCGCACGGCCGCGTCCACGACAAGGGCGACCTCGGCGTCGGTGGTGTCCTTGAGGACTTCGTAGTTGGCGACACCGACCAGCTCGCCGCGCCGGTAGCAGCCCACGGCGTAGTGACGGGGACCGGGATCGGCGGCGATCTCCGCCGCGAGTTTGTCCAAACCGGACGGTGTCCCGAAGAACCGGAAGTAGGTGTCCTGCTGGGTGAGCCGGGTGTGCAGGGCGAGTACTTCGGCGGTGTCGCCGGGGTGCAAGGGGCGCACCAGCACGACGTCGCCGTGCGCGAGCAGGGCCCGGGTCATCGTTTCTCCTCAGGGCATGAGGGTGGGCGCGGCCGACCGAGGGCCGCGCCCACCGCGGAGGGTCACCTAGTCCTTGGTGACCTGGATCTTGACGTGCTTGTCGCGCGGGTGCTCCGAAACCGGCATCGAGATCTCGAGGATGCCGTCGGTGTACGTCGCCTTGACCTTCGCCGGGTCGGCCCCGGCCGGCAGGCTGACCGTGCGGCTGAAGGTGCCGTAGTAGAACTCACTGCGGCCGCCTTCGGCGGTTTCCTTCGCCTCACGCTCGGCGGAGATGGTCAGCAGCCCGTTGTGCGTGGTCACGGAGATGTGCTTCTCCGGGTCGAAGCCGGGCAGTTCGGCCCGCACGAGGTACTTGCCGTCCTCAGTGGACTCCTCGATCCGGACCGGGTTGTGCTCGGCGAACGGCCAGGGGTTCTCCAGCCACGCCGCGATGCTCGGCAACGCCAGGCGTGAGCCCGGCACCAGGGCAGTCATCCGTTCCTCCTTCCCTGCGACATCCGGTGTCGCAAGACAAGGAGACCTCGGGGGCGGGGTCCGGCGACGCGGCCGGATTGCCCGAACCGCGAGGACCTTCGTCACCGAAGCCGGGCGTGAGGACCCTGTTGGGCCGTTCGGCCCAGCTGCCACCGTCGGGTTCCGGGGACGGAGAGGAGCGCCATGACGCACGAGATCGGAAGGTGGCGGTTCGACGTCACGGTGGACCACGAGCCGCGCCGGACCCGGGCCCAGATCGTCCTGCGCACCCCGGAGGGAGCCGAGTTCTCCGGAGTGGGCTTGGCCCACCGCAGCGGGCCCGCCCGGGTCGCCGGCTACCTCGCGCTGGGCCGGGCGATGTCGGATCTCACCGAAGAACTGCTGGAAGCCGCGATGGTGGAGCTGGAGGTGGAAGCCGACCGCGTGTGGAGCTCCTGACCGCTCAGCCGACCGGCGCCGACCACTCGATCCTGACCCCGCCTTCGGGCCCGCTGTCCAGCGAAAACGTTCCGCCCGAAGCCTCCGCCCGGTCGCGCAGGTTCCCCAGCCCGCTCGGCGAGATCCCCTCGGCCAGGCCCTTGCCGTCGTCGGCGACGACGATCCGGATCAGCTCGTCCTTCACCGCGACAGACACCGACACCGTCGAGGCGTCCGCGTGCTGCACAGCGTTGCTGACCGCCTCCCGCACCACCGCCTCGACGTGCTCGGCCAGCTGGGCCGGCACCGTGTCGATCGGGCCCGACATGCTGACCGTCGGCTGCAGCGGCGCATCGTCGGTCAGCTCCGCGATCGCGTCGTGCAGGCGGTGCCGCAGGCGCAGGCCCGTCTCGCCCGCCGCGCCGCCGTGCAGGTCGAAGATCGCCGTGCGGATCTCCTGCACGATCTCGTGCATCTGCTCGATGCTGTCCCCCAGCCGCCTCTGCAGCTCCGGCGACTTCGTCCGCCGCTGCGTGCTCTGCATCGACAACCCGACCGCGAACAACCGCTGGATCACGTGGTCATGCAGGTCACGCGCGATCCGGTCCCGGTCGCCCAGCACATCCAGCTCCCGCGCCGCCCGCTGCTGCGCCGCCAGCTGCAACGCCAGCGCCGCCTGATCGGCGAACGACGCCACCACCGGCAGCTGGGCCGCTTCGAACGAGCCCGCGCCAGTCTCGCGGGCCGCGATGAGCACGCCGGTCGTGCGGTCCCCCGCCCGCAGTGGCACCACCATCGCCGGACCGAACCGGTGCTCACGCAGCCTCAGATCGGGCACGCTGCGGGGAGTTCGGTCCCGATACACCGCGCCCGGCACGCTGTCGTCGAGGTCGATGTGCGTCCCCGACAGCTCCGAAGCACGTGTGCCCGCGCACACGGTGACCGTCAGGTCGTCGACGTCGTCGCCCCAGTCCTCGTCGACGTCGAGCCGCCCGGAGTTGGGCAGCGCGAGCAACGTGACGTCGGAGCCGGTGAGCTCCAGCGCGCGGCTGGCGATGGTGTTGAGCGCCTCCGCCGGGTCGGTGCCGCCCAGCAGCTCGGTGGTCACCTCACTGGTGGCGGCCAGCCACTGTTGCCGCACCCGCGCCTGCTCGTAGAGGTGCGCGTTCTCGATCGCGATCCCGGCCGCCGCGGCGAGGGCCTGCACGACGACCTCGTCGTCGTCGGTGAACGGTTCCCCGTTCTTCTTCTCCGTCAGGTACAACCGGCCGAACACCTCGTCACGCACCCGCACCGGCACGCCCAGGAACGTGTGCATCGGCGGATGGTGAGCGGGGAAACCGACCGACGCCGGGTGCGAGGAGATTTCCTCCAGCCGCAGCGGTTTCGCCTCGTCGATGACCACACCCAGCACGCCGTGCCCCTCGGGCAGGTGCCCGATGAGCCGGCGGGTCTCGTCGTCGATGCCGATGTAGAGGAACTCCGACAAGGAGGCGTCCTCGGCGAGCACGCCGAGCGCGCCGTACTTCGCCTCGCCCAGCTCGATCGCCGCCTGCACGATCCGCGTCAGCGTCGTGTCCAGCTCGAGCCCGGACGCGACGGCCAGGACGGCGTCGAGCAGGCCGTCCATCTTGTCCCGGGTGCCGATCAGCAGCTCGATCCGGTCCTGCAGGTCACGCAGCAGCTCGCGCAGCCGCAGGCCGGACAGCGTGCCCGCCATCCGCCGCGGTTCCTGCCCGGCTTCGCTCACCACGGCCTCCGCATCATCGGTGACTTTGTCCCCTTTCCGCGGCACCGCGGTGCGAGAGACCGTCGAACCAAGCTTTCGGATCACCAGTGTGCCGCCCCGCGGCACGAGGGGAAACCATGACACTACCCATCACTTCGATCGGCTTGCTGGACTCCGATCAGGTGAAGTCCGTCATCGGCGCTGCGGTACTGGCGCCGTCGACGCACAATACGCAGCCCTGGCGCTTCCGCTGCACCCGCGCGGGCCTGGAGCTGCACGCCGACCCGGAGCGTGCCCTGCCCGTGGCCGACGCCGACCGGCGCGAGCTGCTGCTCTCCTGCGGGGCCGCGCTGTTCAACCTGCGGACGGCGATCCACGCGCTGGGCGCCCACCCGGCCACGACGCTGTTCCCCCGGCGCGACGACCCGACGCTGCTGGCCGTGGTCCGGCCGTTCGCGGCCCGTCGTCCCGACCCCCGGCTGGTCGAGCTGGCCGACGCGATCCCCCACCGTCACACGAACCGGACACCGTTCGAAGCGGGTGCGATCCCCGGGTCCGTGGTCGCCGGGCTGCGGCACGCCGCCGAGGTCGAGCAGGCGTGGCTGCCGCGGCTGAGCGGGCAGCAACTGGAGGGACTGCGCGAGCTGGTCCACAAAGGCCACCAGGCCCAGTTCACGGACCCGGCGTTCCTGGCCGAGTGGCGGCAGTGGACCGGGCGCGACCGGAACAGCCGCGACGGGGTCCCCGAGTACGCGGCCGGGTCGATGCCCTCCAACAACGGCGGCTGGGTGCTGCGCGACTTCGGCACCCGGGATCGCGGCCGACGCGACGACTCCGAGCCGCTAGTCGTGGTCATCGGCTCCTTCGACGACACCCGCGTCGACCGGCTGCGGGCGGGTCAGGCGATGCAGCGGGTCCTGCTGACGGCGACGGTGGCCGGGCTGGACGCGTCGTTCATCTCCCAGCCGGTGGAGGTCCCGGCGGTCCGGGCGGAACTGCGCCACCTGCTCGGCGGCGGGTTGTGGCCGCAGATCGTGCTGCGTCTAGGCCGCGGCGCACCAGTGCCGTGGACGCCGCGGCGGTCGCTGGCGGACGTCCTGATGAAGCCGTCGTCGCTGAGTTCCCAGTAATGTGAGCGCGCACCAGGGCGGAACCGCTTCAGCCGCCCTGGTTGCGCAGCTCGGTGGCCAGCACCGCGGCCTGCGTCCGCCGCTCCATGCCGAGCTTGGTCAGCAGCCTCGAGACGTAGTTCTTGACCGTCTTCTCCGCGAGGAACATCCGCTCCGAGATCTGCCGGTTGGTGAGCCCCTCGCCGATCAGTTCCAGCAGCTTCCGTTCCTGGTCGGAGAGGTCGGCCAGCGGGCCCTTCTTGGCCTGGCTGTCGCGCAGCTTGGCCATCAGGGCCGCGGCCGCGTGGGCGTCGAGCAGGGACTTGCCGGCGCCGACGTCCTGCACGGCCGAGACCAGGTCCATGCCCTTGATGTCCTTGATGACGAACCCGCTCGCGCCGGCCATCACCGCGTCGAGCATCGCCTGCTCGTCGGTGTAGCTGGTCAGCATCAGGCACTTGAGCTCCGGCAGCTTGGACCGCAGCTCCCGGGCCAGCTCGATGCCGTTGCCGTCCGGCAGCCGGACGTCCAGCACCGCGACGTCCGGGTTCAGCGCCGGAATCCGCGCCAGCGCCTGCGACACGCTGCCCGCCTGTCCGACCACGGTGAGGTGCTCGTCCTCGTCCAGCAGATCGGCGACACCACGACGGACGACCTCGTGGTCGTCGACGAGAAACACGCGGAGCATGGAGAACCTCCCGGGTACGGGTTGGACAGGCTCAGCGTACGACCGCAAGGCCTCCGGCGGCAGGGACCCGTGGCCGTGCGGGAAGTGACCAAGGACCCTAAGGCCGGACGCCTCTCGCACCGGATGCTCGCCGGGTGACCCGCGAACGAGCAGGAGAAACCGGATGAGCGCCCTGGACCTCGCCCGATGGCAGTTCGGGATCACCACCGTCTACCACTTCCTCTTCGTCCCGCTGACGATCGGGCTGTCCTTCCTGGTCGCCGGGATGCAGACCGCCTGGGTGCGCACCGGGAACGACCGCTACCGCCGGATGACGAAGTTCTGGGGGAAGCT
>NZ_JBFACT010000129.1:0-10116 GCF_040640995.1 Amycolatopsis sp. NPDC021455
CGCGCCGTTGTCACCGACCAGCGCGGTCACCTGCCCGGCCGGGACGTCCAGATCAACCCCCGCCAGCGCCTGCACCGGCCCGAACTTCTTGGTGAGGCCACGGACGCGCAGCAGCGGCGTCCCGGCCGGTTCGGCGGCATCCGGGATCTCCGCGGGCCGCTCGGCGATGGTGGTCACGTCAGGCCTTTTCCCCGGCGACCTCGGCCAGCCGGCGGCCGAGCGGGCTGTCCGGCGTGCGCGCGGGCGGCGGGATCACGGCGACCGGGCAGGTCGCGTGCCGCAGGCAGGCGCTGCTGACCGAGCCGGCGAGCGCCGCGCGGACCTTGCCCTTGCCGTGGCTGCCGACCACCAGCATGGTCGCGTCCTTCGCCCGTTCGGTCAGCACCCCGGCGGGATCGCCGTCGGGCGCCGAACACCGGGCGGTCACGCCCGTGAGGTCCTTCGTCACCGCGGTGACGAGCGTTTCCAGCTCGTGGACGTGCACCCGGCGGGCTTCTTCGAGAGTCCGGTTCACGGACGCGTCGTCGAGCATCGCGTCGTGCAGCCACACCGTCACGACGTCCAGTTCGGCGCCGCTCACCGCCGCCTGCCCGGCCGCCCACACAAGGGCCGCCGTCCCGGCGTCGGAACCGTCGACACCGACGACGATCCGGCCTTTCGCGGTCGCTTCCGTCATCACCGCTCCTTTCGCAGTCCCTCGCACCTTCAGCGAACCCTTTCCGCGCGCCGGGCGAAGCGGTCGTTCTGCCCGAGCTGCGAGGACCTTGGGCCCTACGAAGTGCCGGCGCCACGGGAGAACCATCGGCGGGAGGTGACGAAGACAGGGAGAGACCCATGACGGTACGGCTCGGCATCAACGGATTCGGCCGCATCGGCCGCGACATCCTCCGGTGCGTCCTGGAAACCCCGGACAGCCCGATCGAAGTGGTCGCGGTCAACGACATCACGTCCCCGGAGATGCTGGCGCACCTGCTCGCGCACGACTCCACCTACGGGCGGCTGCGCACCCCGGTCGAGGTCGTCGACGGCGAAGCCCTGCGCGTCGGCGACCACCTGATCCAGGTCGGCTCCATCGCCGATCCCGCCCAGCTGCCGTGGGGCGAGTACGGCGTCGACGTCGTCGTCGAATCGACCGGCAAGTTCCGCACCCGCGAAGCCGCCGGCGTGCACCTGGCCGCCGGGGCGAAGAAGGTCGTGATCTCCGCGCCCGGCAAGGACGTCGACGCGACGATCGTGCTCGGGGTCAACGAGGACGACTACGACCCGGCGAACCACCACATCGTCTCGAACGCCTCGTGCACGACCAACTGCGTCGCGCCGATGGTGAAGGTGCTGCACTCCGCGTTCGGCATCCGGCGCGGCCTCCTCACCACGATCCACAGCTACACCGGCGACCAGGCCCTCCTCGACCGCCCGCACAAGGACCCGCGCCGCGCCCGCTCGGCCGCGGTCAACGTCGTGCCGACCAGCACCGGCGCCGCCAAGGCGATCGGGCTGGTCCTGCCGGAGCTGGCCGGCAAGCTCGACGGCGTCGCCGTGCGCGTCCCCGTCGAAGACGGCTCGCTGACCGATCTGACGGTGGAGCTCGAGCGTCCGGTGACGGCCGAACAGGTCAACCACGCGTTCGCCGAGGCCGCCGACGGCGACCTCAAAGGCATCCTGCGCTACACCGAAGCACCCATCGTGTCCCGCGACATCATCGGCGACCCGGCCTCCTGCGTGTTCGACGCCGAGCTGACCAAGGCCGACTCGCACCTGGCCAAGGTGTTCGGCTGGTACGACAACGAATGGGGCTACGCGACCCGGACGGTCGAGCTGGTGGAGCTGATCGGGCGGTCGCTGGGTTAGCTGCCTCGGGTGCCCGCCGGTGGTGCGACCCGGCAGGCACCCGTCCCCAGCCGGATGAGGCTCCTGGGATGCGTTGCTACGGGCGCAGTTTCCACATCAGGGCGTGCGTTTGGCCTCCTGCCTCGGTGGTGACGATCCCGCGCCCGACGGCGAAGCCCTGGTCGTTTATCGCGACGGCAGTGCAGGGATAGTCGATGTCGTTGGGCTTCGGGCAGGCGAGGCGGTGCACCGCGCCGCTGCGATCCCACCAGACCGGCACCATCTGCAGCGGGCTCAACGCGGCGTCGCCGATGGTGATGTCGTCGTTGTTCTGGGCGGTGGCGGACGCCCACTGCCCCGTGGGTGGCAGAGCAAGCTGGGACAACGTGCCGTTGCGCCAGCGCACCGCGGTGGGCATGCCGGAACCGTCGAGGTAGGCGGATCCCAGGATGGTGCCATGCTCGTTGATCTGCTTCGCGGAAGCGGACTCGCCCGGCAGGACGGTCGCGTGACCGGCAGGGTCCCAGGCGACGTTGCCGCCGACGACGGCGCCTCGCTCGTTTATGTCAGTGACAGCTGCGCCTCCGATTCCAGGCGGCAGGTCGAGCAGATGCGGCACTCCTGAGCGGTCCCAGAATCCGGGAACGGCAACCGAGCTCCATTGCCGGTAGCCGTCACCCACGATTGTTCCGCGATCGTTGATCGCCGTCGCCCAGGTCCACCTCATGCCGGGCAGTGCGGGCAGTTCGCTGACGAGCCCGGCCCGATCCCACCGGATCGGGCGCCATAGGAGGTCGCGGCTCCCGCTGGTCCCGATGGTCGTGCCGGTGTTGTTGATAGCGATCGGGTACAGGACTGAGTCTTCCGGGGGGAATCGCAGGTCGGTGAGGCTGCGGTCGCGGTTCCAGCGCAGCGCATGCTGGCGGCCGTCGGCCGTCGTCTCGCGCCCGATGATCTCGCTCCTGTCGTTGACCGCGATGGGCAAGGCGACATCGGTTCCGTCGGGCAGAACCGGCAGTACGGTCAGCCGCCCGACGCGATTCCACGTGCTCGGTCCGTACGGACCACCAGCGGAACTCAGACCGACCACCAGGTTGTGGTCATTCACGGCGATGGCCTCGGAATACACCGCGCCGGAGAGGACGCCGAGGTCGATGAACGGCGTTTCCGTCGCGCCGGCCGCCGGCGACACTCCGGCGGCCGTGCCCAGGCCAATAAGGACTGCCGCGGCCATTCGTGATGCGATTGATGGCATATTTCCCTCCCCATTCGGAAATTGTCAGACCCTCGACGGTCCGCTTGTTCCGCTCACGCGGCAAGGGTCGGAAGTCACCGGCACCCGCCCACCGGTCACGCGATGCGTGCCGGCGGGTAGGGTGCCCTGCGGTGCCGGAAGCCGGCCGTCAGATCCGGCGACGCCTGCTGCCGAGCACCAGGGACACCCCGGCGGTGAACGTCAGCAGCCCGCCCAGGGCGAGCCAGCCGACACCCACGCCGGTCGAGGCGAGGCGCCCGGGTGCCGGCGCGGACGCCGCGGCGACCGGTCGCGCGTGGCCGGGCCGGACGGGCAAGGCACCTTGGCCCGAAGGCGGATTCGGCGTCGGCGGGACGGCGTCCGGATCCGGCTGGTCCGGTCCGGGCACCACCACGACCCAGTGCAGCTCGGAGCCGTCGTCGCCGCCGCGGACGAGGAAGAGGGGCGGACCGTAGGCCCCCCGCCACGGCCCCACGATCCCGACGTCGTAGCGGTCGGCGGGCAGGCCGAAGAAGGTGAAATGCCCTTCCGCGTCGCTCACCGCACGCGCCACGATCGCTCCGGTCACCTGGTTGCGCAGGTACACCTTCACCCCGGGCACCGCCTCGAACCGCGGCCAGCATCCGCAGTCGTAGACGGGTGTGACGAGGTACCCGACGGACTTGATGGCACGAGCGCCGGGGACCCGGGCCGTCGCAGACACCTCCACCGCGGCGTAGTACCCAGGAGGTTGGACCCGGCAGTGGACCTCCAGGTAGCCGTCGATGACGGCTACCTGCCGGACCGGGATGGTGATCTCGAAGGTCCGCGATGACCGGGGCTGAACGGTGGCGCCCGGGCCGGCCGGGTCCAGCTCGCCCAGGCCGACCGGTTGTGCGTAGTCGTTCGTCCAGCAGTACGCGGTCAGGCCGGGCACCGGACCGCGGCCACTGTTGGCCACCGTGATGAACATCCGGGCTGTATCGCCCCCGGCGTAAGTCGGCGCGGACAACCTGGCGGTTCCCGTCAGCCAGCCGGTGATGTCGTACTCACCCCGGAGCACCACCTCGGGTTCACTCACCCCGTCCACCTCCACGGCGGGGTAGGTGAAGGTCCAGTCGGGAGAGCTGGGGTAGACGTGCCAGGTACCGGCGAGCAGATCGTGGAAGGCGAACCGGCCCTGACTGTCGGTCACCGTCTCGGCGGACCAGCCGGCGCCCTGACCCGAAGCCTGGATGCGCAGGCCGGCGAGTTCTTCACCCGGGTCGAGCACGTGATTGCGGTTGTAGTCGCCGTAGGCGATCCCGGTGAACCCGCCGCGCACCACCGTGAGCGGAGCCGTGATCGTGACCGAGTTGTCCGCAGGCTCCGCGTCGGGTTCGGCGGAGCTGACCTCGACCTGCAGGCGCACGACATTCTCCGAGAAGTCGGCGATCCACGCCCAGGTACTGCCCTCGGCAGTCTGCCCCGGCGCCAGGACGATGTCCATGCCGGTGAAACCGGTCCAGGTGTGGGACGCCAGGGTGCCTGAATCGGTCAGCCGGACGCGGGTGGCCGTGCCGGTGCCGGCGTTCACCACGGACACCCGCACCCAGACCGGGTCGTTCTGCCGGTAGGACGGTTGACCGAACGCCGCAGTGAGCCGCAGGTCCGGCTGCTCAGGCTGGGCGGCGGGCGGTGTGGTGACCGGC
The DNA here is from genome assembly GCF_040640995.1 of Amycolatopsis sp. NPDC021455. Lineage (NCBI taxonomy): Bacteria > Bacillati > Actinomycetota > Actinomycetes > Pseudonocardiales > Pseudonocardiaceae > Amycolatopsis > Amycolatopsis sp. NPDC021455. The sequence continues at coordinate 4,753 of NZ_JBFACT010000129.1, forward strand.
GTGGTCGACACCGGCGATGTCCCGGACGCCGACGGCGGCGCCGGTGCGGACGGCGGGTTCTTGACAGCGGTCTCCGACGACTTCACCGGTGTGGGCGACGTTTTGGCTGTCGGCGTCGAGGTCGCCGTCGGAGACTTGGTGGTCGGCGCCGGTTTGGTGACGGGCGCCGGTTTGGTGGTCGGCGCCGGTCTCGATGTCGGCGACGGTTTCGGCGTCGGGGTTTCCGACGCGGATGGCGCCGGTGAACTCGCCGGTGCCGCGGCGGAAGCCGGGGATCCGGTTTCCGCGGCGAACACCGGCCCGGCCGACACGCCGAGGGACATCGCCACCGCCAACGTGGCCGCCGCAGCCACCCGGGACAGTCGTTTCATCTTCGCTCCTCCCGTTCCGCGGCCGTCACCGGGCCGCTGGGGCCTTACCGCGAGCCGCCGTGAGCGCGGCTCTTCAGCGTCCGGCCGGCTCCGGGAACTGCTTTCCCGCCCGCGGCATCTCGCTCGACACGCCGGGGAGGTCACGGCCGGGCAGCAGGTTGTGCCAGTAGAACCACGGGGACAGCAGGCTCCCGAGGTGGTTGAGCCGCGACTCCTTCAGCAGCGGCAGTCCCGTCTCCGCCGGGAAATGGCCGGGGAGCGGCTCGGTGTCGTAGTTGAAGTCCATGAGCAGCGCTTTGCCGAAACCGCTTTCGACGAAGCAGGTGGTGTGCCCGTCGAAACTCGCGTCGAGGGGCCTGCCGTCAAGGAACTGCCCGACGTTGCGGGCCAGCACCTCTCCCTCGAAGTACGCCACCGAGGCCGTCTTGGCTGCGGGCAACGCCGCGGCGTCCCCGATGACGAAGATGTTGTCCTTCACCTCGGCGCGCAACGTGTGCTCGTCGGCGCGGACGAACCCAAGCTCGTCACCCAGGCCGGGCGATCTGTCCACATAGGACGCTCCACCGTGCCGCGGGACGACCACCGCCTGGTCGAACGCTACCTCCCGGCCGTCGGCCGAGACCAGCCGCTCGCCGGTGCCGTCGACCTCGCCGGTGGCGAAGCCGGTCACCAGCTCGATGTTCTTGGCCGCCAGCAGCCCCGCGAGCGTCCGGGCCGCCACGGGTTCGTCGAACGCGGCGTCCAGCGGCGTCACGTAGGTCAGCTCGACCCGGTCCCGGATGCCGCGCCTGGTGAAGAACCAGTCGGCGAGGAGGCAGAACGCGAGCGGGGCGACCGGGCACTTGACCGGGAGCCCGAGAACGTCGACCACCAGGCGGCCGCCGTCGAACGCCCTCAGCGCCGAGGCCAGGCCCACCGCGCCGTCGAGGTCGTAGAACGTGTCGACGTGGGACCGCCAGCCCGGTCCGGTGAGCCCGTCGGTCTTCTCCGGCAGGAGCGTGGCTCCAGTGGCGATCACCAGAGCGTCGTAGCGGAGCACGGTCCCGTCCGCCAGGTGCACGCGGTCCGCGTCGACGTCGACACGGTCGACTTCGCTGCCGTGGTAGCCGGTCCCGTCGGCCAGCTGACGGGGGCGCGACCGGACGAGTTCGTCGGCGTCGGCGGTCCCGAACGGCACGAACAACAGGCCCGGCTGGTAGACGTGGTCGTCGTCCCGGTCGACGACGGTGATCTGCGCGCCCTCGCCGAAGTCGCGGCACAGGCGGTTCGCCGCGAGCGTTCCCCCGGTTCCCCCGCCAAGGATGACGATGCGTTTCACCGTCGCCTCCTCAGCGCAGTCCGGCGGCCGCGCCGTCGTCCTGGGCGTACTTCAGGCGGTTCCGCACCGCGACGACTCCGGGCACGGACTCGGTCAGCCACTCCGCGCGCTCCACCTCGCTGCGCCGGTCGATCACCCCGCTCAGCGTCACGACGCCGTCGTCGACCCGCACGGTGACCGTCGAGGGATCTGCCCAGATCGACCGCTGCAGCACGTCGCGCTCGACGAGTTCCTTGATCTCCTCGTCCGGGCGCAGGAAGGCACGCAGGACGTCCCGGCGGGCGAGGACGCCGATCAGCCGGCCCGAGCCGTCGACGACGTACAGGCGGCGCAGCTTCGCCTCCACCATCCGGCGGGCCGCCCCGGCCACCGGCTCGTCCTTGGCGACGGTCGGCACGCGCCGGGTCATCAGCTCACGAGCGGTCAGCCCCTGGGCTTTGGTCCACACGCGACGCTTCCCGAAGAGCGGCTCCGCACGGCGGCCGTCGCGGCGGTGGCGGGCCAGCAGGTCCGCCTCGTCGACGACGCCCATCGGGCGCCGGTGGTCGTCGAGCACCGGGATCGCGGCGATACCGTGCTCCGCCAGCAGCGAGACGAGCTCCTTGAACGTCGTCCCGGGACCGGCGGTCACCACCGGCCACGTCATCAGATCCGACACCTGCGGACCGCGCATCACACACCTCCGTCGGACGGTTCTCTTCACGTTACGAATCCGCATCGCCGCCGGTCTGCGGGCGAGGGTCCCCGGCCGAGAGGTCTTTCGCCCCTTTGCCCGCGCCCTCGGATGGCCTTGCCTGGAACGACTACCGGAAAGGAGCAGTCATGACCGAGCACAAGCGGTGGCGCGACCTGAGCCCCCGGCAGCGCGGCCGGATCCGTCTCGCGGCGAGCGTCCAGCTCCTGCTCGCCGCGGCCGCGTGGTGGGATCTCGCGCACCGGCCGGCCGCCCAGGTCCGGGGCCCGAAGTGGCTGTGGGCCCTGGTGATCGCGGTGAACTTCGTCGGTCCGGTGCTCTACTTCGCCCGCGGCCGCGCCACCACCACCGGGCAGAGCGCGTAGGACATCAGCGCCTGGCTCGTCGACCCGAGAGCCAGGCCGCCGAGCCCGCCCCGGCCGCGGCTGCCGACGACCAGCAGCTGCGCCCGGTCGGCGTAGTCCAGCAGCCGCTCGGCCGCGCGGCCGGCCACGACCTCGCGGTCCACCACCACGTCCGGGTACTTCTCCGCCCAGCCGGCCAGTCGCTGCGCGAGCAGTTCCCGTTCGTATTCCTCGGCGGCCTTCCCCGTGTCCCACCAGCCATCGCGGTGGCGGCAGTGCACCGCGATCAGGGGGACGTCCCGCCAGGACGCCTCCTGGAACGCGACCGCGATGGCCTCTTCACTCACCGGGCTGCCGTCGATCCCGACCACGACCGGTCCTTCGGCGGGCGGCTCGTCCTCACCGGCGTGCGGGCGGACCAACGCCACCGGGCAGTGCGCGTGCGCGGTGAGGGCCACCGTGACCGACCCGAGCAGGACCCGGCCCAGCGGCCGCAGTCCCGGCGTGCCGAGCGCGAGCATCGCCGCGTCGCCGGATTCGGCGACCAGCGCGTCGGTGGCCTGTTCGCTCCGCAACACCGTTTTCGCGTCGACGCCGGAGGCCGCGTCACGAGCCTCGGCCAGCATGACCCGTCCTTGTGCCCCGGCCGCTTCCAGCAGCTGCTCGTACGTTGGATCGGCCCTCGGGTAGGGCACGGGCAGTTCCGGGAGCGCGTGAACCAGGCGCAGGGCGAGTCTCCGTTCCCGCGCGACGCGCGCCGCCCACCGGACCGCCGCGAGTGCTCCGGCCGAACCGTCGACACCGACCACCAGTTCCCTGCCGCTCATCGGATTCCCCTTTCGCCTCCCGGGAGTCAACCGGCGTACGCCCACGCCCGCGCGAGGCTTCGGCCACGTTCCGCGAGGACTTCGGTCCTTCCCGCGCCGTCCCCGTCAACCGGCGCCCAAGGGCCTCCCCGCCGGGGACTTTCGGCTCCAGAAACCGTGGTGACGCCGGAAGAAACTGGCCGCAGCACCGAAAGAACGGAGGTTTGCCATGTCCATCAAGCCGGACGCGAAGAAGACGGCTCCCACCCCACCCCCGGCCCACCGGGTCACCGAACCGGCGCCGATCCCCGATTTCGTCGCCGGGCCCACCGTCGCCGGGAAGTCCCTGGCCGTCCTGCGCATCGCCACCGGGTTCGTCTTCCTGTGGGCGTTCCTCGACAAGCTGTTCGGCTGGGGTTACGCGACCCCGTCGAAGGGTGCCTGGATCAACGGCGGCTCGCCGACCAAGGGTTTCCTGAGCAACGTCCACGCCGGGCCGTTCGAGTCGATGTTCCACTCCTGGGCCGGCACGTGGTGGGCCGACTGGCTGTTCATGCTCGGCCTGGCCGGCATCGGTATCGCCGTCATCGCGGGCGTGGGGCTGCGCATGAGCGCCGCCGCGGGTGGCCTGATGATGCTCATGATGTGGGCCGCCGAGTGGCCGCTCGCGCAGACCATGAGCACCGGTGAGCCGACGCACTCGACCAACCCGATCGTCGACTACCACGTCGTCTACGCGCTCGTCCTCATCGCGCTGGCCGCCGCGGCGGCCGGGAACACGTGGGGACTGGGCCGCCGCTGGGCCGACCTCGTCGGCGACCGCAAGTGGCTGCGCTGAACACCGTCGCCCCAGGGCGCCCGCCGTCGGCGGGCGCCCTTTCCCCTGTCCGAAAGGAAAACCGATGAAGGCACTCGTGTACGACGGCCCGGGCCGGCGCAGCTGGACCGACCACGCCGACCCCGAAATCGCCACGCCGACGGACGCGATCGTCCGGGTCGACGCGGTCACCATCTGCGGCACCGACCTGCACATCCTCAAGGGCGACGTGCCCGAGGTCGAGCGCGGCCGCATCCTCGGCCACGAAGCGGTCGGCACGGTCGTCGAGACCGGGTCCGCGGTCACCACCGTCAAGACCGGTGACAAGGTCCTGGTTTCCTGCATCTCCGCGTGCGGCCGGTGTGAGTACTGCCGGAAGGCGGCCTACGGCCAGTGCCTCGGCGGCGGGGGCTGGGTCCTCGGGCACACGACCGACGGCGTCCAGGCGGAGTACGCCCGAGTCCCGTTCGCCGACACCTCGACGTACGTGGTGCCGTCCGGGGTGAGCGGCGAGTCGGCGCTGATGCTGGCCGACATCGTCCCGACGTCCTACGAGGTCGGGGTGCGCAACGGTGGCGTCAAACCGGGCGACACGGTGGTGATCGTCGGGGCCGGGCCGATCGGGCTCGCCGCGATCACCAACGCCCAGCTGTTCGCCCCGAGCACGATCATCGTGGTGGACAAGGAACCGGCCCGCCTCGACGCGGCGAAGTCGCTCGGCGCCGACGTGCTGGTGCACCCCGGCGACGCGCCGGCCGCGGTGGCCGAGGCGAGCGGCGGCCTCGGCGCGGACGTCGCGATCGAAGCGGTCGGCGTCCCGGAGACGTTCGAGCTGTGCACGCGCTTGGTCCGCCCCGGCGGGCACGTCGCGAACGTCGGCGTGCACGGCGCGCCCGCGACGCTGCACCTCGAGGAACTCTGGATCAAGAACGTGACCATCACGACCGGGCTCGTCGACACCTCCAGCACGCCGATGCTGCTGCGCATGCTCGCGGCCGGCCGCCTGGACACCAG
>NZ_JBFACT010000130.1:0-9555 GCF_040640995.1 Amycolatopsis sp. NPDC021455
GACCTGCGCGCGACGCTCTATGGGCTGGATGCCGTGCTGACCCTGCATTTCGCGCAGGAGGAGGAAGCGTACTTCACGCTCCCGTCCTCCTGAGCCGTCACCACTGAGATCATGAGGACGTGCCCGACGCGGTGTGGGTGCTCAACGCCATGTACGAGCTGGGGCCGGCCGACATCTCCTACGACGAGTACCACCAGGCGCGGCCCGTGATCGACATCGCCTTGTCGCCTTCTGCCCTGGGCACCCTGACGGCACGGGTCACTTCCGGCGGCGGCCCTCCGGCTGGGCCGGCGCCCAGCCCCGGCGCACCGGACGTGAAGCGGCCGCACGATCCCGGGACCGGTACACGATGTACGGCCGCACCAGGTACGTCACCGGTGCCGTGAACGCGTGCACCAGCCGGGTGAACGGCCACAGGGCGAACAGCGCCATCCCGATGAGCACGTGCAGGTGGAACGCGAACCCCGCGTGGCTCATCGCTTCGACGTCCGGCTGGAACACGAACAGCGACCGGAACCACGGGGAGACCGTCAGCCGGTAGTCGTGCTCCTCGCCGCCCGCGGCACCCAGCAGCGTCGTCGCCAGGCCTGCCACGATCGCCGCCACCAGGACCAGGTACATCAGCTTGTCGTTCGCCGTCGTGGCGCGGAAGACCGGGCCCGTCGTGCGCCTGCGGTACACCAGGATCGTCACCCCGGCCAAAGTGGACACTCCGGCGACCGTGCCGAGCACCAGCGCCTGGACGTGGTAGGCCTCCTGGCCCAGGCCCACCGCGTCGGTGAAGCTCTTGGGGATCAGCAGGCCGATCACGTGGCCGGCGATCACCACGAGGAGCCCGAAGTGGAACAGCGGGCTCCCGATCCGCAGCAGCCGGGACTCCTGCAGCTCCGACGAGCGCGTCGTCCAGCCGAACTTGTCGTAGCGGTAGCGCCACACCGTCCCGCCGGTCAGCACGGCGAGCACGACGTACGGGAAGATGCCCCAGAGGAGGACGTTCATCGCGGGGCTCCCGCGGGGACCGTGCCGAACGGGGCGAGCTCCAGGCCGACCTGCTCGCGGGGCGGGCCGCCGCGGGCGAGGGCCTTGGCCGCGGCGACGTCCTCGGGTGACGGGCCGGGCAGCAGGGCGCACACCGCCCGCACCGGTCCCGCGTAGGGCGTGCCGGCTTCGAGCAGCGCGAGGCGGAGCAGTTCCAGGCCCGCGCGGTGCTCTTGCAGGAGCGCCAACCCGTCCACCAGGTCGGCCGTGGCCGCGAACTCCAGGACCGCCGGCAGGTAGTCGGGCAGCTCGGAGCCGGTGAACTCGACGCCGGCGCGGCGGTAGCGCGCCTTCAACGCGGCGAGCGAGCTGCCGCGGCGGCGCGTTTCGCCGTCGCTCCACCAGGTGAGGTAGAGGCAGCAGCGGCGCCGGGTGTCGAACACCTTCACGTAGTGCTCGGCGTCTCCGCCCGAAGCCAGGAACCCCTGGAGGTGGTCACGCGGCACGGAGTCCGGAAGCGCCGAGACGGCCGCTCGCACGGTGGGCAGCGCCGCCTGCTGTGCGTCGTCGGGATACTGCAGGCACAGGGACGCCGCCTGCAGCACCACCCTGGTCTGGTCGGGGGTCATCGGTCGCTCCGGGGTGGGAAGGGCCGGCCCTTGCCGTCCCAGTTGAGGAGGTTGACGCGCGCCCCGGGCAGGCCGAGGTCGGTGACGTTGTCGCTGGTCTGGCGGTCGCGCAGGGCGTGGAACGTCTCGAGGGACACCGGGGTGGCGCGCCCGGAGCCTTCGCCGAACGGGCCGCTGCCGACCATGCCGGGCCCGCCGTCGACGTCGAGGCTGCAGCCCAGTTCCTCCAGCTGGTGGGCTTCGCCGGTGTAGGCGGTGGGGATGACGTACCGCTCGTCGTACTTCGCGATGCCGAGCAGCCGGTACAGCTCCACCAGCTCGCCGCCGGTCATGCCGACCGCCGAAGCGATCGACTCGTCGCGCGGGCGGTCCAGGCTGACGTCCCGCATGTAGGACCGCATCGCGGCCAGCTTCCGGAGCACCCGGTCCACCGGCTCGACGTCGCCGGCGGTGAACAGCTCGGCGAGGTAGCCGATCGGGATGCGCAGGGCCTCGATCGCGCCGAAGAGGTTGCCCGCGGCCTCGCCGTCGTGGCCGGTCTCGGTGAGCCGGTCGACCACCGGCGACAGCGGCGGGATGTACCAGACCATCGGCATGGTGCGGAACTCCGGGTGCAGCGGCAGCGCCACCCGGTACTCCTTGGCCAGCTTGTACACCGGCGACCGCCGGGCGGCGTCGAGCCAGTCCTCGGCGATGCCGTCGCGGCGCGCGGCGGCGATCACCTCGGGGTCGTGCGGGTCGAGCAGGATGTCGAGCTGGGCTTCGTACAGGTCCTTCTCGTCCACCGAAGCGGCGGCGGTGACGCGGTCGGCGTCGTAGAGGAACAGCCCGATGTAGCGCAGCCGGCCGACGCAGGTCTCGCTGCACACCGTCGGCAGCCCCACCTCGACGCGCGGGTAGCAGAACGTGCACTTCTCGGCCTTGCCGGTGCGGTGGTTGAAGTACACCTTCTTGTACGGGCAGCCGGTCACGCACATCCGCCAGCCCCGGCACCGGTCCTGGTCGACGAGCACGATCCCGTCTTCGGCCCGCTTGTACATCGCTCCCGAAGGGCACGACGCGACGCAGGCCGGGTTGAGGCAGTGCTCGCAGATGCGGGGCAGGAAGAACATGAACGCCAGCTCGTAGGAGAACTTCACCTTCTCCTCGGACTCCCGGCGCAGCCGCTCGACGATCGGGTCGCGCGGGCCGTGTTCCGGGGCGCCGCCGAGGTCGTCGTCCCAGTTGGCGCTCCACTCGACGGCCATCGGTTCGCCCGACAGCAGCGATTTCGGCTGGGCGACGGGGAAGTCGTCGCCCAGCGGCGCGTCGGTGAGGTTCTCGTAGTCGTAGGTCCACGGCTCGTAGTAGTCGCGGATGTTCGGCAGCACCGGGTTCGCGAAGATCGTGAACAGCTTCCGGAACCGGCCGCCCGCCTTCAGCTTCAGCCGGCCACGCCGGTTCCGCACCCAGCCGCCGCGCCACTGCTCCTGGTCCTGGTAACGCCGCGGATACCCTTGCCCAGGGCGGGTTTCGACGTTGTTGAACCACGCGTACTCGACGCCGCCGCGGTTGGTCCACGCCTGCTTGCAGGTCACCGAGCAGGTGTGGCAGCCGATGCACTTGTCGAGGTTCATCACCATGCCCAGCTGGGCCATCACGCGCATCTCAGTACTCCACCTTCTGGCTGCGGCGCCGGATGACCGTGACCTCGTCCCGCTGGTTGCCGGTCGGGCCGAGGTAGTTGAACGCGAACGACAGCTGGGCGTAACCGCCGATCAGGTGCGTCGGCTTGACGAGGATCCGGGTCAGCGAGTTGTGGATCCCGCCGCGCCGCCCGGTGTGCTCGGACTTCGGGACGTTCACCACGCGTTCCTGGGCGTGGTAGACGAATACCGTGCCCGCCGGGATGCGGTGGCTGACGACCGCGCGCAGCACCATGACGCCGTTGCGGTTGACCGCCTCCACCCAGTCGTTGTCGCGCACGCCGATGGCGGTCGCGTCGGGCTCGCTCAGCCACACGACCGGGCCGCCGCGGGACAGCGACAGCATGAACAGGTTGTCCTGGTACTCCGAGTGGATCGACCACTTCGAATGCGGGGTCAGGTACCGCACGGTCACCGAAGCGCCGTCGGTCTCGCCGAGGGCCGGCTCGCCGAAGAGCCGGTGCATGTCCAGCGGGACGCGGTAGATCGGCAGGGTCTCGCCCATCTCGTGCATCCAGTCGTGGTCGAGCAGGAAGTGCATGCGGCCGGTGAGGGTGTGCCACGGCTTGCGGCGCTCGACGTTGACCGTGAACGGCGCGTACCGGCGGCCGCCGGTCTCGCTGCCCGACCACTCCGGGCTGGTGATCACCGGCACCGGCTGGGCCTGGGTGTCGGCGAAGGAGATCCGTCTCTCTTCGCTCCCGGCGGCGAGGTCGGCCAGCCGGACCCCGGTGCGGCGCTCCAGCTGTTCGAACCCCTGCACGGCCAGCCTGCCGTTCGTGGTGGCCGACAGCGCCAGGATCGCTTCCGCCAGCTTGGCGTCGGTGTCGATCGCCGGGCGGCCGTCCGCGGCGCCGCCGAGCATGACGCCGTTCTTCGCCGCCAGGCGGGCGATTTCCTCGTCCGGGTGGTAGGTGACGGCCTTGGTGGTCAGGCCCAGGCGGTCGACGAGCGGACCGATCGCGGCCAGCTTGTCGGCCACCGCGGGGTAGTCGCGTTCGACGACGACGAAGTTCGGCATGGTCTTGCCGGGGATCGCCTCGACCTCGCCCGCGCGCCAGTCCAGGACCGTGCCGCCGGGCTGGGCGGTCTCGCCGGGGGTGTCGTGCTGCAGCGGCACGGCGACGACGTCCCGCCGCACGCCGAGGTGCGTGGTGGCGAGTTCGGAGAACCGGCGCGCGATGGCGTGGAAGGCGTCGAAGTCGGTGCGCGCTTCGAACGGCGGGTCGATCGCTGGGGTGAACGCGTGCACGAACGGGTGCATGTCGGTGGTGTTGAGGTCGTGCTTCTCGTACCAGGTCGCGGCCGGCAGCACGACGTCCGACAGCAGCGTGGAGCTGGTCATCCGGAAGTCCAGGGACAGCAGCAGGTCCAGCTTGCCCTCGGGCGGCTCGTCGCCCCGCCATTCGACGTCCTGGGGACGGCGGTCCGGCGGCGTCTGCCCGGCCTCGAGGTTGTTGTGCGTGCCGAGCAGGTGCTTGAGGAAGTACTCGTCGCCCTTGGCCGACGAGCCGAGCAGGTTGGCCCGCCACAACGTCAGGCAGCGCGGCCAGTTCGCCGGGTCGTCGGGGTCGTCGATCGCGAACCTCAGGGTGCCGTCCCGCAGGCGATCGGCGACGTGCGCGGCGACGTCGTAGTCGGCTTCGTCGGCCAGGTCGAGGGGATTGACGTCGAACTGCGGATAGGACGGCATCCAGCCCAGCCGGGCGGACAGCGCGATGGTGTCCATCGTGTGCTTGCCGGCCAGCCTGCCTTCGGCGAGCGGGGAGGTGAGCGCGTCGGCGCGGTAGCCGTCGTAACGCCACTGGTCGGTGTGGGTGTACCAGTAAGCCGTGCCGATCATCTGCCGCGGCGGGCGCTGCCAGTCGGTCGCCATCGCCATCGTGGCCCAGCCGGTCACCGGACGGCACTTCTCCTGCCCGACGTAGTGGGCCCAGCCGCCGCCGTTGCGGCCCATCGAGCCGGTGAGCATCAGCAGCGCGAGCACGGCGCGGTAGGTCGTGTCGCCGTGGAACCACTGGCAGATCCCGGCGCCCATGACGATCATCGTCCGGCCGTGCGACTCCTCGGAGTTGACGGCCATCTCCCGCGCGATCCGGACCACCTGCCCGGCCGGCACCGACGTGATCGCCTCCTGCCACGCGGGCGTGTACGGCTCGGCCGCGTCCTCGTACCCGGTCGGCCAGGTGCCCGGCAGGCCGTCGCGGGAAACGCCGTACTGGGCCAGCATCAGGTCGAACACCGTCGTGACGAGCCGGCCGGCGACGCGGCGGACCGGGACACCCCGGCGCAGCACCCCGCCGGTGCCGTCGAGGGCGTCGAACCGGGGGAGCAGCACCTCGACGGCGTCACCGCCGTGCAGGGTCAGCTGCGGGGCGACGTCACCGAGTTCGAGGTTCCACTTGCCGGCCCCGGCTTCGGTGTAGCGGAAGCCGAGGGAACCGTGGGGTACCAAGGGTTCGCCGGTGCGGCCGTCGATCAGCACCGTCTTCCAGGCCGCGCCTTCGGTGTCCTCGCCGAGGTCGGCGGCGGTGAGGAACTTGCCCGGCACGTACGCGCCGTCGCGCTCGGTGAGGGTGACCAGGAACGGCAGATCCGTGTTGCGCTGCACGTAGTCCACGAAGAACGGGACGCGCCGGTCGACGAAGAACTCCTTCAGCATGACGTGGCCCATGGCCATCGCCAGCGCGCCGTCGGTGCCGGGCTGGGCGGGCAGCCAGGTGTCGGCGAACTTCGTGTTGTCGGCGTAGTCCGGGGAGATCACGACGACCTTCTGGCCCTTGTACCGCGCTTCGGCCATCCAGTGCGCGTCGGGCGTGCGCGTCACCGGGACGTTGGACCCCCACATGAGCAGGTAGGTGGCGTTCCACCAGTCACCCGACTCGGGAACGTCGGTCTGGTCGCCGAAGACCTGCGGGGAGGCCACCGGCAGGTCGGCGTACCAGTCGTAGAACGATGTCATCGCGCCGCCGATCAGCTCGATGAACCGCGAGCCGGCCGCGTGGCTGACCATCGACATCGCCGGGATGGGGGAGAACCCGGCGATCCGGTCGGGGCCGTACGTCTTGATCGTGTGGACGTGGGCCGCGGCGACGATCTCGGTGGCTTCGTCCCACGAGACCCGCACGTGCCCGCCCTTGCCCCGCGCGGACTGGTACCGCTTGCGCTTCACCGGATCGGTGGTGACCTCGGCCCACGCGGCGACGGGATCCCCGAGCCGCGCCTTGGCCTCGCGGTACATCTCGACCAGCACGCCCCGCGCGTACGGGTACCGGACCCGCGTGGGCGAGTAGGTGTACCAGGAGAAAGCGGCACCGCGCGGGCAGCCGCGGGGCTCGTACTCGGGGGAGTCCGGGCCGACCGACGGGTAGTCCGTCTGCTGGGTCTCCCAGGTGATGATCCCGTCCTTGACGTAGACCTTCCACGAGCAGGAGCCGGTGCAGTTCACGCCGTGGGTCGAGCGGACCACCTTGTCGTGGCTCCAGCGGTCGCGGTAGAAGACGTCGCCCTCGCGGCCGCCTTCGGCGAACACCGCCCGCAGATCCGCGGAGGTTTCGCGCCGGGTGAAGAACCGGCCCGTCTTCAGCAGGGCGTCGGCCAGCGGGCCGTCCGTCCCGGTGGAGTCCTTCGCTCCTCGCGCCATGGCGCCTCCCACGATTTCGATCTCGCTGGAAACGATTTCAGGGACGGACGTCCCGAAGCTACGCCGAAGGTCCCCGATCGAGAAGACCAAGGACCATTACCCACCGGCTCCGGGTGATCCGACGATGGCACCGAGGAGCCCACCCCAGAGGAGCCGGCCGTGACGAAATCCTTGCCCCGACGACCCGGAGCCCCGGCCCGGCCGGACGCCCGTGCCGGTCTCATGCTCACGATGGCGACCGCCGGGTTCGCCGTCACGTTCTGGGCGTGGGCGCTGCTCTCCCCGCTGGGCGCGTCGCTGCGGGACCAGCTGCACCTGTCTTCGGTGCAGCAGGCCGTCCTGGTCGCGGTGCCCGTCATCGTCGGCTCGCTCGGGCGGATCCCGGTGGGCGCGCTGACCGACCGGCTCGGCGCCCGCCGGATGTTCCCCGTGGTCGCCCTGCTGACCGCGATTCCGGTGCTCTACCTGGGACACGGCGCCGCTTCGCTGACCGGCTACCTCGTCGGCGGCTTCTTCCTCGGCCTCGGCGGGACGACCTTCGCGATCGGCATCCCGTTCGTCAACTCGTGGTACCCGCCGCAGCGCCGGGGACTCGCGCTCGGCATCTTCGGGGCGGGCATGGGTGGCACCGCGATCTCGGCGTTCTCGACCGTCCAGCTGACCAAGGCGTTCGGGCACGGCTTCCCGTTCGACCTGGTGGCCGGCGTCCTCGTGGCCTACGCGGTGCTCGCGTTCTTCGTCCTGCGCGACCGCGCGGACCGGCCCCGGGCGACCGGAAGCCTGCTCCACCGGCTCGGCATCGCCCTGCGGATGCCGGTGACCAGCCAGCTGAGCGTGCTCTACGCGGTGGCGTTCGGCGGGTTCGTCGCGTTCAGCGTGTACCTGCCGACCTACCTGGTGACGTCGTTCGGCCTGGACCGCGGCGACGCGGCCCTGCGCACGGCCGGGTTCGTGGTGCTCGCCGTGGCGATGCGGCCGGTGGGCGGCTGGCTGTCGGACCGGACGGATCCGGTGAAGCTGCTCGTGGGGGTGTTCGCCGTGGTGGGCGTCCTCGCGCTGGGAGCCGCGTCCGAGCCGCCGCTCGTGCCCGTCGGGACGGCGCTCTTCCTCGGCTTGGCGGGTGCGCTCGGCACCGGGACGGGCGCGGTGTTCGCCCTGGTCGCCCGGCTGGTCGCACCGGCCGAAGTCGGCGCGGTGACCGGAGTCGTGGGCGCGGCCGGCGGTCTCGGCGGATTCTTCCCGCCGCTGGTCATGGGCGCGGTGTACAGCGCGACGGGCTCGTACCTGCTCGGGTTCGTGCTGCTCGCCGCGACCGCGGCGGGCGCCGGCGTCCTCACGGCCACCGTCATCCGGCGGCGGGCCGCTTGACCGCCGCGCGCGTTCCCCGGCTCGGCCGGGGCCCCCGCTCGCCGACGACGGCAGGCGCGGTGGTCTTGGCCGTGGCGGCGGACCGACCCGGCGCGTCAAGACCTCGGCGCGCCGGATCCGTCCGCGCCCGCCGCGAGTTCCGCGCGGGCGTACAGGGCGAGGAACCAGCCGAGGCCGACCAGCCCCAGCCCGGCGAAGCCACCGGACCACAGCAGCCACAGGAGCCCGGTGGACGCCAGCACCACTCCGAGGACGGTGCCGGAGTGCGCTGCCACGGCCTGGGCACGCCGCCGGTCGCCGGTGACCTTCCAGACGACCGCCTGCAGGACGCGGCCGCCGTCCAGTGGCGCGCCGGGCAGCAGGGTGAACGACGCCAGGGCCAGGTTCGTCCAGCCCAGCCAGGTCAGCGTGGGCGCCACGAGCCCGGAGGACAGCAGGCCGGCACCCAGGAACCCGGCGCCGGCCGCGAGGCTCGCCACCGGGCCGGCGATCGCGACGGCGATCGCGGAACGCGGCGTCGGGGGCCCGCCGTCCGGCTCCGTGCGGCCGCCGAGCAGCCACAGGGTGATGCCGTCGACGACGTGGCCGCGGTCCCGGGCGGCCAGCGCGTGGCCGAGCTCGTGCACCAGCAACGACGCGAGGAGGACGACCGACCCCGTCGCGCCGGTCGCCCAGTAGACGACCGGGGACCGGCCGGGCACGGCTTCCGGCAGCGGCGACCGCGCCAGGAACCCGGCGAGCAGCGCCAAGATCGGGAGGACGGACCAGTGCGCGCCGACGCGGATACCGGCCGGGCGCCCGAGCGGGAAGGTGGCAGCCATCGTCCGACCGTCCTCCCGCGGGTGTGCGCGGGGGAGGGCCGCACCGCCCCGGGGCGAGGGACCAAAGGCCCCTGCTCCGCCGACGTCCGGCCGCAGCACGGACGCCGGCCGGGTTCGTAGCGTCGGGGCATGCCCGGAGCCAAGAAGATCCCGCGCGCGGTCTACGAGCGTGAACTGCTGCGCCTGCAAGCCGAGCTGGTGAAGCTCCAGGAGTGGGTCCGGGCGGAAGGAGCGCGCCTGGTCGTGGTGTTCGAGGGCCGCGACGCCGCGGGCAAGGGCAGCACGATCAAGCGCGTCACCGAGCACCTGAACCCGCGGGTGGTGCGGATCGCGGCGCTGCCGAGCCCGACGGACCGCGAGCGGACGCAGTGGTACTTCCAGCGGTACGTCGAGCACCTGCCCGCCGCGGGGGAGATCGTGCTGTTCGACCG
>NZ_JBFACT010000131.1:0-9414 GCF_040640995.1 Amycolatopsis sp. NPDC021455
GCAGATCACCGCGGTGAGCTAGGCCGAAGTCCGTGAAGGCCTCCTTCCCGGCCATAAGAGCCGGGAAGGAGGCCTTCACGGCTTTTCAGGCTTCCTGGGCCCGGGTGACGAACGGCGCCGGGTCGGCCAGGACGCGGTGGACGACCCGGCCCGCCGCGCCGAGGGTGGCCGCGTCACCGCCCAGGCGGGAGGCCGACAGCGCAGGGGGCGCGCCGCGGAGGCCGCCGAGGCGGGCGGCCAGGACCTCCGACACCGGGCCGGACAACCACGGGTACAGCTGCGTGAACACCCCGCCCAGGACGATGCGGTCGAGGTCCAGGAGGTTCACCGCCGACGTCAGGGCGATGCCGAGGGCCCGGCCCGCCGACGCGCACGCCGCGAGCGCCGTCCGGTCGCGTTGCTCCAGAGCGGTCAGCAGAGCCGGTACGGACACGGCGTTTCCCGCCGCCAGCAACGCTTCCTGCCCGGCGTAGGTCTCCAGGCACCCGCTGCCGCCGCAGCTGCACGGCGGCCCGTCCGGCGCCACGACGACGTGGCCCAGCTCGCCGGCCAGGCCGCTCGCGCCGGAGTAGAGCGTGCCGTCGACGACCAGGCCGGCCCCGATGCCGACTTCGCCGGACACGTAAAGGAAGTCGCGTTCGCCGTCGCCGTACCAGAACTCGCCCAGGGCGGCGAGGTTCGCCTCGTTGTCCAGCTCGACCGGGACCGGCAGCCGCAGCAGGTCGGCCGGGCGGACGTCCTGCCAGCCGAGGTTGGGGGCGCTGAACAGGACGCCGTCGCCGACCGGGCCGGACACCGCGAGCACCGCGCCCGCCACCTCCAGCCCGAGCCGGCGGGTCTCCGCGAGGGCTTCGTTCGCCAGGTCCTGCAGCTCCCCCAGCACCTTCTTCGGCCGTGAGCCGCGGTTGTCGCGTTCGCGGCGAGCGGCGAACCGGACCGCGCCGGTGAGGTCGAGCACGCGCACCGCGAGGTAGTCGACGTTGATCTCCAGGCCCATCGACGCCACGCTCGCCCCGCTGAGCACGACCTCCACCCCCGGCCGGCCGCGTTCACCCGCGCGGGCGGGGCCGGTCTCGGCGAGCAGCCCGGCCTCGACCAGGTCGCCGACGAGCTTGCTCACGGTCGATTTGGTCAGCCCGGTGACCTCGGCGAGCGCGGCCCGGGTGAGCGGGCCGCCGCGGCCGACCGCGCCCAGCACGACCTCGAGGTTGCGGGCGCGCATCTCTTCGTGCCGCACGGCCTGCGTCATCGTGACCCTCCTGCGAAGCACTTCAACCGGCCTCTTGACGCCTGGGACCCCTCCGGCGCATATTTAGTCTACAACGTGAACTAAATGAAGGGACAGTCATGAGCGACTACGCTCCCCAGCCGGCCGACAAGTTCACCTTCGGCCTCTGGACCGTGGGCTGGCCGGCGAACGACCCGTTCGGGGTCGCGACGCGGGCGCCGCTGGACCCGGTGGAGAGCGTGCACCGGCTCGCGGAGCTGGGCGCCTACGGCGTGACCTTCCACGACGACGACCTGCTGGCCACCGAGCCGGACCGCGACAAGGCGATCGAGCGGTTCCGCAAGGCGATCGCCGAGACCGGCCTCAAGGTCCCGATGGCCACGACGAACCTGTTCACCCACCCGGTCTTCAAGGACGGCGGCCTGACCAGCAACGACCGCGACATCCGGCGGTACGCGCTGCGGAAGGTGCGCCGCAACCTCGACCTCGCGGCCGAACTGGGCGCCGAGACCTACGTCGTCTGGGGCGGCCGCGAAGGCGCCGAGTCCGACGCCGCCAAGGACGTCCGCGCGGCCCTGGACCGCTACAAGGAGGGCCTCGACCTGCTCGCCGACTACGTCGTCGAGAAGGGCTACAACCTGCGGTTCGCGCTCGAGCCGAAGCCGAACGAGCCGCGCGGCGACATCCTGCTGCCGACGATCGGGCACGCGCTGGGCTTCATCTCCCAGCTCGCGCGGCCGGAGATGTTCGGGCTCAACCCCGAGGTCGGGCACGAGCAGATGGCCGGGCTGAACTTCGTGCACGGCATCTCGCAGGCGCTGTGGCAGGGCAAGCTGTTCCACATCGACCTCAACGGCCAGCACGGCCCGAAGTACGACCAGGACCTGATCTTCGGCCACGGCGACCTCAAGAGCGCGTTCTTCCTGGTCGACCTGCTGGAGAACGGCGGTTACGAGGGCCCGCGGCACTTCGACTACAAGCCGATGCGCACCGAGGACGCCGAGGACGTCTGGGTGTCGGCCGCGGCGAACATGCGGACGTACCTGATCCTCAAGGAGAAGTCGGCGGCGTTCCGGGCCGACCCGGAGGTCGCGGAGGCGCTGGCGGCGTCCCGGGTCACGGACCTCTCGACGCCGACGCTGGCACCGGGCGAGACGTTCGACGACGTCCTGAACGACGAGTTCGACCTCGACGCGGCGGCCGCGCGCGGTTACCACTTCACCCGCCTCAACCAGCTGGCCCTCGAGCACCTGCTCGGCGTCCGCTGATGGTCCGTGAAGGCCCCCTTACCGGCCATAAGAGCCGGTAAGGGGGCCTTCACGGCTTTACGCGAGCCCGGCGGCGGCCAGGAGGAGGTCCTTGACCTCGGTGGCGTGGATCTTTTCGCGGGCCAGGGCCGGGTCCGAGCAGAGGAACACCGGGCCGTCCTCGGGCGAGTCCGGCAGGCGGCCGTGGCTGCCGCGCACCGGGGCCGGGTCGAGCGGGACGACCTGCATCGAGTACCGCAGGCCGAGCTTCTTGCGGGCCAGCGCCGACGCCGCCTTCAGCTTCACCATCGGATCGTTCGGGTCGAAGAACAGCTCGGCCGGGTCGTAGCCGGGCTTGCGGTGGATCTCGACGGTCTTCGCGAAGTCCGGCGCGCGGTCGTCGCTCAGCCAGTAGTAGTAGGTGAACCAGGCGTCCGGCTCGGCGATCGCCACCAGCTCGCCGGCCCGTTCGTGGTCGATGCCGATTCCCGCCTGTCCGGCGCGGTCGAGGACGACGTCCACTCCGGACAGTCCGGCCACGATGTCGCGCACCCGCGGGAGGTCCGCCGGGTCGGCGACGTAGACGTGCGCGACCTGGTGGTCGGCCACCGCGAACGCCCGGGACGTCCACGGGTCCAGGTACTCCATGCCCGCCTGGACGTACACGTTCAGCAGGCCCGCGCGGCGCAGCGCCCGGTTGACGTCGACCGGCCGGCTCGCGTTGGTGATGCCGTACTCCGAGAGCGCGACGACGGTGTGGCCGCCCGCGGCCGCCTGCTCCAGCAGCGGCTTCAGCGCGGTGTCGATCTCCCGCGCGGCCGCCGCGGCCTGGGGCGCGTCGGGGCCGAAGCGCTGCAGGTCGTAGTCGAGGTGCGGGATGTAGACGAGCGTGGTGTCCGGCTTGTCCTCGGCCAGGATCTTCCGCGCCGCGGCGATGATCCACTGCGACGACGTGATCGACGCCGTCGGGCCCCAGTAGGTGAACAGCGGGAACTCGCCGAGATCGCCGACCAGCCGGTCGTGCAGCTGAGGCGGGTAGGTGTAGGCGTCGGGGGACTTCTTGCCGTCGGCGTGGTAGATCGGCCGCGGGGTGACCGTCAGGTCGGTGTCCGCGCCCATCGCGTACCACCAGCAGACGTTGGCGACCTTGTGCCCCGGTTGGGCCCGGCGGGCCGCGTCCCAGAACTTGTCCCCCTGGACCAGTTTGTTGTGCTGGCGCCAGAGGAAGATCTCCCCGAGGTCGCGGAAGTACCAGCCGTTGCCGACGATGCCGTGCTCCGCGGGGGTCAGCCCGGTGAGGAACGTCGACTGCACCGAGCAGGTGACCGCCGGGAACACGGTGTCCAGCTGCGCGGTGAAGCCGGGCTCGGCCATCTTGCGCAGGTGCGGCATGTGCGGCAGCAGCCGCGGGGTCAGCCCGACGACGTCGAGGACCAGCAAGCTCATTCCGAAACCTCTTCCAGGCCAAGGGTGATCAGTTCTCGCCGGGTCCAGTCCAGCTCGGCCGCGATGCCCGCGACCAGCCCGGCGTCGTCGGCGGGTGCGTCCGGGAGCACCTGCCAGGTGTAGGTCTCGACCTCGACGTGGTCGGTGCGCGCGGTTTCCCCGCCGAACAGCTCGGCGAGGGTCCCGGCCAGCACCGGCCGGGTCGACGTCAGCGGCGGCGCCGGGTCGGCGTGCAGCGGCACGTGGAAGTGCACCCGCCACGGGGACTCGCCCGGCAGGCCGCCGGCCAGCGCGAGGTCGAGGTCGTCGGCACCGGGTGGAGCGCCTTCGTTGCTCTGGTGCAGGAACCGGGGCTCCACAAAGGACTCCAGTACCGACCGTGTCGACGGATCGGCCGGGTCCGCGGCTTCCAACGCGGCCGACGCCTGGAGTTTGACGACGTCCAGCCCGGCGGCTTCGAGACGCCCCAACGCGGCCGCCGGCTCCTCGAACCCGACCGCGAGGTGGCACGTGTCGAGGCAGACGCCCAGCCAGTCCTTGTCCACTTCGGACAGCAGCGACGCCGCCTGCGCGGTCGTCTCGATGACGCACCCCGGTTCCGGTTCGAACGCCACGCGCACCGGGCGATCCTGCTCCGCCAGCCCCTTGGCGAGCACGTCCAGCTGGCGACAGTCACCCCGCCATTCCGTGCGCCAGCCGAGCGGCAGGGTCGAGACGCTGCCGCGCACGGCGTCGTCCGGCATCAGCTCGGCGAGCAACCGCGCCAAGTCGAGGGTGTAGCGCGTCCGTTCGGGCGTGGCCCAGTCCGGCCGGTACACCTTGTGCTTGACGACCGGGTCGTGGAAGCCCTGGTACGGGAACCCGTTGAAGGTTACGACCTCCAGGCCGCGCGCGGTCAGTTCACGGCGGAGCCTGCCGGCCGCGGCCGGGTCGGCGATCAGCTCGGCCGCCACCGGCCGCGCCAGCCAGAGGCCGAGCCCGAGCCGGTCCACGCCGAGGCGTTCCCGGACCGGCTCGCCGAAGCGGGCCAGCTGGGCGAGCACGCCGTCGAGGTCCTCGGCCTGGTGCACGTTGGTGCAGTAGGCGAGGTGGACGAGCGAGCCGTCGCGGTGCCGGAACCTCACTTGCGCGCCCCTCGCAGGATCGAGTTGCCCGCGAACTCCGCTTCCGGAGCCTCGCCCTCAAGCGAAAGCCGCCCGCTCTGCCCGTAGAACTCGACGGGGTTGCGCCACAGCACCCGGTCGACGTCGTCCTCGGTGAACCCGGCGGCGAGCATCGCGTCGCCGGTCTTGCGGGTCTTGAGCGGGTCGCTCTTGCCCCAGTCCGCCGCCGAGTTCACCAGCACCCGCTCCGGGCCGTACTCGCGCAGGATCGCGACCATCCGGTCTTCGTCCATCTTCGTGTCCGGATAGATCGAGAACCCCAGCCAGCACCCGGATTCCTTGACCATGCGCACGGTCACCTCGTTGAGGTGGTCGAGCACCACGCGCTCCGGCGCGATGCCGGACTCGCGGACGACGGCGATGCTGCGCTCGGTCCCCGCGGCCTTGTCGCGGTGCGGGGTGTGCACCAGCGCGGGCAGGTCGTGGTCGATCGCCAGGGCGAGCTGCGCGGCGAACGCCTTGTCCTCGTCGGCCGTCATCGAGTCGTAGCCGATCTCGCCGACCGCGACGACGCCGTCCTTCTCCAGGTACCGCGGCAGGACGTCGAGCACCGGGAAGCAGCGCGGGTCGTTGGCCTCCTTGGGGTTGAGCGCGATCGTGCAGTGGTGGGCGATGCCGAACTGGCTCGCGCGGAACGGCTCCCAGCCGACCAGGGCGTCGAAGTAGTCGGTGAAGCTGCCGACGTTCGTGCGGGGCTGGCCCAGCCAGAACGCCGGTTCGACGAGCGCGCGGACCCCGGCGGCGTGCATCGCCGCGTAGTCGTCGGTGGTCCGGGAGCTCATGTGGATGTGGGGATCGAAGATGCGCATCAGGCGTCCTGTTCCAGTAGCGGGAGGAGGTCGGCGGGCACTTCGCGGCCCGCGGCGGTGCGCTCGGCGGCGAACGACCGCAGCATGCGCCGCAGCTCGTCGTCGGCCCGGCGGTCGAGCCCGGCCACGCCGGCCAGCGGGATGCCCATGAAGACGCACTTGAGGACGCCGTGGCGGTACGCGGCGTCGTCGAGGTGCGTGGCGGCGTACTCGCCCATCGCCGCGGCGACGAGCCGGGTGTCGTTGGTGCGCAGGGCGTCCGCGACCAGTTCGAGCCCGGCCTCTCCGGTGTCCACCACGGACAGTCCATAGAGGACGGCTCGCTTCTCCGCGGCGTCGCCGTAGCGGTAGAGATCGGGCATTTCCGCGGCCGCACCCGGCGCCGCTTCGAGCAGGCGGACGCGGGCCACGTCGTCGACCGTCCGGCCCGGGACGTCCGACGGCCCGCGGCCGCAGCGGCGGCCGACGGCCGGGAACAGCGTGCGCAACGCCGTGGCGTCTTCGGCGACCT
The DNA here is from genome assembly GCF_040640995.1 of Amycolatopsis sp. NPDC021455. Lineage (NCBI taxonomy): Bacteria > Bacillati > Actinomycetota > Actinomycetes > Pseudonocardiales > Pseudonocardiaceae > Amycolatopsis > Amycolatopsis sp. NPDC021455. The sequence goes on from NZ_JBFACT010000131.1 coordinate 6,405, forward strand.
TGGCCAGGGCTTCGTCGAGCCAGGCGTTCACGCGGTCACCGCCTTGCGCAGGAACTCCAGGGACTCGCGGGCGATCCGCGGTGCCGCGTGACTGTCCCGGGGCAGTTCCACCGCGACGAGCCCGGTGTAGGGCGCCAGCGCCTCGAGGACCGGCGGGAATTCGATTTCTCCGGCGCCGAATTCGAGGTGCTCGTGCGTGCCGCGGCGCATGTCGTCGATCTGGACGTTCACCAGCCGCGGCAACGCCCGCCGCACGCAGTCGGGCACGGACGCGGACTCGTTGCACCGGCAGTGCCCGATGTCCAGCGTCAGCCCGAACCGTTCCGGGTCGCCGAGCCGGCGCGCCAGCTCGAAGTAGCCGTCGAGGTCTTCGACGAACATGCCCGGTTCGGGTTCGAAGCCCAGCTTGACGTCGTGCTCGTCGGCCGCCTTGAGCACGTCGGCGCAGCCGTCGGCCAAGTGGCCCCAGGCGTCCTCAGTGGACAGATCGGCCGGCTTGTTGCCGCTCCAGAAGGACACGGCCTCCGCCCCGAGATCGGCGGCGATCTCGACCGCCCGGGTGAGGAACTCGATCCGGCGCGCGCGATCGGGGTCGAGGAACGTCGGCGAGTGCTTGCGCCACGGGTCCAGCAGGAACCGCGCGCCCGTCTCGATCACGACGGCGAGGCCCAGCCGGTCCAGTTCGCCGGCCAGGTCCGCGACACGGCGGGCGAGGTCGGGCGCGAACGGATCGAGGTGCTGGTGGTCCAGCGTCAGCGCGACGCCGTCGTAGCCCAGGTCGGCGAGGACGCGCAGGGCGTCCCCGAGGCGGTGGTTGGCGAAGCCGTTGGTGCCGTATCCGAACCTCATGTCGGCGACACCTTCCGGCTCAGCGCCCGCGCGATCGGGAACGCGGCGGCCACGGCCAGCGCCGAGCGCCACGCGCCGGTCCGCGCGATCAGCCCGGCCTGCAGCGGGATCATGCCGTGGATCCCGGCGCCCACCGCCCGGCGGATCTTCGGCGCGGCCGGGTCGCGGACGGCGTCGAACTGCGCCCGCCCGGTCGTCACCGCGTAGGTGCCGAGCAGCGCCGAGGCCAGCGGGCCGACGCGGCCGGCGGCGACCCGCACCCCGGCCGTCGCGGCCAGGGTGGCGGCGGGCAGCGCGGGCTTCGCACCGTCCACTTCGGACCGCGACAACGTCGTCACGGCGTAGGTGTGCGCCCCGACGGTCAACGCCGCCGGCACGGCCGCGCGGGCACCGCCGGCCCCGAGCAGGACGTCGAGGCTCCGCGCCGCGGCCATCGCGGCCGGGCCGAACACGGTCTCCTTGAGCACGAAGTCGTACGCCCAGACGGTCGCGGCCAGCGGCAGCGCGACCCGCAGCGCCCGGCGTCCGCCGGCGGCCGCGGCGATGCCCAGCCCGCCCGCGGTGAGCCCGGTGGCCACGCCGAGCGCGGTCGACGGCTTGACCCGGCCCGACGGGATCGGCCGCTCGGGCCGTTCCATCGCGTCGAGGTGCCGGTCGGCGTAGTCGTTGAGCGCCATGCCCGCCCAGTAGATGCAGACGGACGCGCCGGTCAGCGCCAGGGTGCGGCGGCCGAACGGCCAGCCCGACGCGGCGGCCCCGGCGACGGCGTCGCCGGGCACGGTCAGCGCGGCGGGCGCGCGGACGAGTTCGACGAGCGCCTTCACCGGTGCGCCCACTCACGCAGCGCGGCGTACTGCGACGCGAGGTCGTGCGGCCCGTCGCCGGCGGGGTCCTTGAAGAAGAACCCGAACTCGGCCACCGGACCGGCGACGCCGTCGCGGCAGGCCTTGCCGGTCAGCCGGGCGAGGTCGAGCACCAGCGGCGCGGCGAGCGCGGAGTCGCAGCCCTGCCAGGTGAGCTGCAGCGTCATCCGGGTGCCGAGGAAGCCCTCGAACAGCACGTGGTCCCAGGCGGTCTTCCAGTCGCCGAGGGCGGGCACGTAGTCGATGTGCACCTCGCCGTCGACCTCCCGGCCCAGGTTCTGGGCCAGTACCTGCTGCTTGGACGCGTTCTTGCTGGCCGCGGCCCCGGGGTCGGCCAGCGTGGCGCCGTCACCGCCGCCGAGCAGGTTCGTGCCGGACCAGGACAGGACGTTCAGCGCGCGCTGGGCGAACATCGGCGCCAGCACCGACCGCAGCAGCGTCTCGCCGGTCTTGCCGTCCCGGCCCGCGTACGGCAGCCCCGCGGTGCGGGCCAGCTCGTCGAGCGCGGGCAGCCGCGCGCCCGTGGAAGGGGTGAAGTCGACAAAGCCACAACCCGCGCGGAAGGCGGCGTAGGCGTACAGCGCGCTCGGCGGCAAGGTGTCGAGCGCACCCTCCAGCTCGGCGAGGGACTCGTGCGCCGGGTGCGGCGCGCACGGCGGCTCCGTGGAGGAGACGTTCACGACGACGACGTGGTCCAGCCCCGCCCGGAAGGCGGTCAGGTCCGCGACGATCCGGTCGACCGCCGCCCGGCCGCCCTCGGCGGGTGCCGGCCGCAGCCGGGCTTCGGCCGCTTCCAGCTCGGCGGCCACCGCGGCGGGCAGCGTCGACGGCAGCACCCCCGCCGCGGCCAGCTGCTCGGCCCGCTTGACCAGCGGCGTGTCCACCACGTCGTGGCCGGCGAAGACCAGGTCTTCCAGGCCGGGCAGGCCGGCCCCGGCGAAGTCCGGCAGCTCGGTCACGCACCCCGTGCGCGCGGCCAGTCCCGCGCGCATGGCGGCGGCCCCGGCGATGGCCGTCGTGGCCACCGATCCGCGGGCACCGACCAGCCAGACACCGATCTTCCCCATCGTTCCTCCACTACTCCCAGTTCGGCCGCGCCGGCCGCCCCCGGTCTGACGCGGTTCCGTGCCCTGCTGCGCGGCCGCAGAACGACGGCGTGCAGGTGCCCCACCAGGACTACATCGCTACACACGATCGAGTGTTTCCACTCGGCGTCCACCAAACGGAGGGTGTGTGTCGGCCACACGGAAGAGCGGGCCGTCGCCGGGCATGCGCCCCAATGTGGCGTTCGGTGCGTT
>NZ_JBFACT010000132.1:0-9309 GCF_040640995.1 Amycolatopsis sp. NPDC021455
CCAAAATTTCCTGCACGCTCTGGACCTTTAAGGCCTCCTTACCGGCCATAAGAGCCGGTAAGGAGGCCTTCACGGCCGGCCAGCAAGCCGAGCGCGCGCTCACTTCCGGACCCTGGTTCGGCGTGGTAGATCACCAGGCCCTGGTCCGGGTCGTCGGGCAGGCGCAGCGTCTCGTAGCGCAGCCGCAGCTCGCCGACCACGGGGTTCACCATCACCTTCCACCCCTGCGCCTTCTCCCGCACCGCGTGCTCCGCCCACAGCGCGCGGAATTCGGCGCTGGCCCGCGAAAGCTCGTCGACCAGCCGGGTGAACTCCGGGTCGCCGGGGTGCCTGCCGCCCTCGGCCCGCAGGTTGGCGACGACTTCGCGGGACACCGCGTCCCACTCCGGGTACAGCTCCTTCCCACGTCCGCCGAGGAAGGAGAGCTTCGCGATGTTGCGCTCTTCGAGGTGCTCGAAGTCGAACGCGATCGCGCCGCCGAGGGCGTTCCAGGCCAGCACGTCCAGGTAGCGGCCGAAGACGAACGCCGGCGCCTGGATGGCGTCGAGCAGCAGCTGCAGCTCGGGCCGGACCCGCTGCGGCCCGGGCCGGCCACGGCGGCCCGGCCCGGCGAGGTTGCGCAGGTAGGCCTCCTCGCCGTCGGTGAGGCGCAGTGCGCGGGCCAGCGCGTCGAGGACGGCGTCCGACACGTTCTTCGCCCGGCCCTGCTCCAGCCGCGTGTAGTAGTCGACGCTGATCCCGGACAGCTGTGCCAGTTCCTCCCGCCGCAGTCCCGCGACACGCCGGTGCGTGACCCCGCGCGGCAGGCCCAGGTCGGCCGGGTCCAAGGCGGCCCGGCGCGCCTTCAGGAAGGCACCCAGTTCACTCATGCCGACAGGGTCACCGGCCGCCGCGGGCCATGCGAAGCACGTCGAGCGCCTCGTCCAGCTGCTCTTCCGTGAGCTTCCCGTCGCGCACGTACCCGCGCTCGATGACGACTTCGCGGATCGTCTTCAGCTCCTTCAACGCCTGCTTCGCGACGGCCGCCGCTTCTTCGTAGCCGATGTACTTGTTCAACGGCGTCACGATCGACGGCGAGCCCTCGGCATACGTCCGGGTGCGGTCGGTGTGCACGGTGATACCCGCGAAGACCTTGTCCGCCAGCAACCGCGAAACGGCGGCGAGCAGACGTGCCGACTCGAGGACGTTCCGCGCGATCACCGGCAGGTTGACGTTCAGCTGGAAGTTGCCCGCGGCCCCGGCGAACGCCACGGCCGCGTCGTTGCCGATCACCTGCGCGACCACCTGCAGCGTCGCCTCCGGGATCACCGGGTTCACCTTGCCCGGCATGATCGACGAACCCGGCTGCAGGTCCGGCAGCGCCAGCTCGGCCAGCCCGGTGCGCGGGCCGGAGCCCAGCCAGCGCAGGTCGTTGGCGATCTTGTTGAGCGACACGGCGACCGTGCGCAGGTGGCCGGACGTCTCGACGACGCTGTCCTGCGTCGCCTGCGCCTCGAAGTGGTCGCGGGCCTCGGTCAGCGGTAGCCCGGTGACCGTGGCGAGTTCCGCGGCGACCGATGAGCCGAAGTCCTCCGGGGCGTTCAGGCCCGACCCGACGGCCGTGCCGCCGATCGGCAGCTCGCCCAGCCGCGGCAGGCCCGACTTGAGCCGTTCGACGCCGTAGCGGATCTGGGAGGCCCACGCGCCCGCCTCCTGGCCGAGCGTGATCGGGACCGCGTCCATCAGGTGCGTGCGGCCGGACTTCACGACGTCGGCCCACTCCGCGGCCCGCACCTCGATGGCGCCCGCGAGGTATTCGAGCGCCGGGATGACGTCCTTGGTCACCGCTTCGGTGGCGGCGACGTGGATGGTCGTCGGGAAGGTGTCGTTCGACGACTGCGACGCGTTGACGTGGTCGTTCGGGTGCACGTCACGGCCGAGCGCGCGCGAAGCGAGCGTCGCGATGACCTCGTTGGCGTTCATGTTCGACGACGTCCCGGACCCGGTCTGGAACACGTCGATCGGGAAGTGCGCGTCGTGGACGCCCTCGGCGACCTCGTCGGCGGCGGCCGCGATGGCGTTCGCGACGTCGGCGTCGAGCACGCCCAGCTTGAGGTTCACGCGCGCGGCGGCCGCCTTGAGCAGGCCGAGCGCGCGGATCTGGGCGCGTTCCAGGCCCCGGCCGGAGATGGGGAAGTTCTCGACGGCCCGCTGGGTCTGCGCGCGGTAGAGCGCGTCGGCCGGCACGCGGACCTCGCCCATCGTGTCGTGTTCGATCCGGTATTCCTGATCAGCCATGACACCGATTCTGGACCTGTTCGCGAGCCGCCGCGTGGTGGCGTCGCCCACCCTCGCCCGCCCGCGACGCTAGGATCGGGTGTGTTCTCGATCACCGCCATCCACCACTGGCTGGAGCGAGCATGACTGACGCCACGGGCGACTCGTACGACCTCGTGATCATCGGCGCGGGGCCGACGGGCCTGTTCGCCGCCTACTACGCCGGGTTCCGCGGCCTTTCGATGGCGGTGGTCGACTCGCTGCCCGAGCCCGGTGGCCAGGTGACGGCGATGTACCCGGAGAAGATGATCTACGACGTCGGCGGGTTCGCCGAGGTCCGCGGCCGCGACCTCGTCGAGGGCCTGGTGAAGCAGGCCGCGCCCTGGAAGCCGAAGTACCTGCTGGGACGCAAGGCCGAAAAGCTCGAAAGCGCCGGCGACAAGCTCGAGCTGACCCTCGACGGCGGCGAAACCCTCACCGCCGGCGCGGTGCTGATCACCGCGGGCATCGGCGAGTTCACCCCGCGCCCGCTGCCGGCCGGCGACGGCTGGCTCGGCCGCGGCATGGTCCACTTCGTCCCGTCGCTGCAGGCGCACGCGGGGCAGCACGTCGTGGTCGTCGGCGGCGGCGATTCGGCGTTCGACTGGATCCTCGCGCTGCGCCCGGTCGCGGCGAGCGTGACGCTCGTGCACCGCCGGGCGAAGTTCCGCGCCGCCGAGTCGATCGTGCGGCAGGCACGCGAGCTGGGCACCCGGATCATCACCGACGCCGAGGTCACGCGGTTCGTCGAAGCGCCGGACGGGACGCTCGAAGCCGTCGACGTCTCGATCAAGGGCGGCGAAGACGAGCGGCTCCCGGCCAACGCCGTCGTCGCGGCGCTCGGGTTCACCGCCGACCTCGGCCCGATCGAAAGCTGGGGCCTGGAGATCGACCACCGCGCCATCGCGGTCGACTCGACGATGGCGACCGCGCGGGAGCGCGTCTACGCCGCGGGCGACGTCGCCGCGTACCCGGGGAAGGTCAAGCTGATCGCGACCGGCTTCGGCGAGGCCGCGACGGCCGTCAACAACATCGCCGTCGCGCTCGACCCGGACGCCCACCTGTTCCCGGGCCACTCGAGCAACGCCGAGTAGCTCAGGCCTTCGTCTTCTCCGCGATCCAGGGCGCGTAGGCGACGACGGAGGTGTAGATCGACGGCGCCGCCGCGCATTCCGGCTCGTTGTTGCCCGGACGGCTGGTGACGCCGACGAGCAGCCAGTGGTCGCCGTCGCGGACGACCTGCGGTCCGCCGGAGTCGCCGAAACAGGCCCCGGCCTTGCCGCCCGGGTTGTCCGTGCACAGCTCGGCCGTGCCGTCGAACGTCGACGTGCACTTCGAGCCTTCGACGATGTGCGTGTCGAGCTGCTGCAGCGTCGCCGGCAGCTGGCCGCAGTTGACCTTCGGGCACGTCTGGCCCCAGCCGAGGATGCGGGTCGCGGTGCCCGGCGACGCGGCCGTCGCGAGCCCGATCGGCGCCGCCGCGGCCGGTGCGGCCAGCCGCAGCAGCGCGATGTCGCCCGCCGGGCTCTGGGTGTTGAACGCCGGGTTCACGACGATCGCGGCGACCTGGGCGACCTCGCCGCCCTGCCCGACGTCGTTCGTGCCCGCGCGCACCGAGATCGCGGCCGGGGCCTTGTCGAACGCGCAGTGCGCGGCCGTGACGACCCACGTGGGCGCGATCAGCGCGCCGGCGCAGAACAGCTTCCCCGACGCGGAGTGCAGTGACACCGCGAACGGGTACGGCTGGTCCGCGTCCGCGCCCCCGACGATGCCGGGGGCGGCCGCGGCGGTGCCCGGGACCAGGAAGGACAGCAAGGTCGAGAGAACCAGCAGTCGCCTGGTCACGGATCTCCTTACGGCAGCGGGGGGACGACGTCGTCGACGGGCACGTCCAGGTGGCCGTCGAAGTTGACCGAGGAGTACGCCCGCAGCTTGTTCAGCCGGTGGTAGCCGTCGATCATTCTGACGGTCCCGGACTTGGACCGCATCACGATGGACTGCGTCGTCGCGCCGCCCTCGCGGTAGTGGACGCCGCGCAGCAGGTCGCCGTCGGTGACGCCGGTGGCGCAGAAGAAGACGTTGTCGCCGCGCACGAGGTCGTCGTTCAGCAGGATCCGGTCGAGGTCGTGCCCGGCGGCGAGGGCCTTCTCGCGCTCGGCGTCGTCCTTCGGCCACAGCCGGCCCTGCAGCTCGCCGCCGAGGCACTTCATCGCGCAGGCCGCGATGATGCCCTCGGGGGTACCGCCGATGCCGATCAGCATGTCGACGCCGGTGGTGGGGCGGGCCGCGGCGATCGCGCCCGCGACGTCGCCGTCGGAGATGAACCGGATCCGCGCGCCGGCCTCGCGGACCTCCTTGACGATCTGCTCGTGCCGCGGGCGGTCGAGGATGCACACGGTGACGTCGCCGACGCTGCTGTTCTTCGCCTTGGCGACCCGGCGGATGTTCTCCGCGATCGGCGCGCCGAGCTCCACCTTGCCGGCGGCTTCGGGTCCGACGGCCAGCTTCTCCATGTAGAACACCGCGGACGGGTCGAACATCGCCCCGCGCTCGGCGACCGCGAGCACCGCGAGCGCGTTCGGCATGCCCTTGGCCATCAGCGTGGTGCCGTCGACCGGGTCGACGGCGACGTCGCAGTCCGGGCCGTCGCCGTTGCCTACCTCTTCGCCGTTGAACAGCATGGGCGCTTCGTCCTTCTCGCCCTCGCCGATCACGACGACCCCGCGCATCGACACCGTCGAGACGAGCTGGCGCATGGCGTCGACGGCCGCGCCGTCGCCCCCGATCTTGTCGCCGCGGCCGACCCAGCGACCGGCGGCCATGGCGGCGGCTTCGGTGACCCGGACCAGCTCCATCGCGAGGTTGCGGTCGGGCGCTTCACGACGACTCTCTGCGGCGGACATCATTGCCTCCCGGATCGTGGAACTGGCGGGTCAACAGTCTGTCAGATACCCGCCGTGTTTCCAGATACCGTGAGCATGGCCTACCTCACTGGTCGGAGTCGTCCTCCACGGACGCGAGGGCCGCTTCGATGCGCTCGCGGGCGCCTTCGAGATGGCGCTCACAGACCTTCGCGAGCTTCTCGCCCTTCTCCCACAACGCGAGCGACTGCTCGAGGGACAGGCCACCCGCTTCGAGTTCGCGGACGACCTCGACGAGCCGGTCGCGAGCCTGCTCGTAGCCGAGTTCCTCGCTGGGTGTCTCACTCACGCTCGGTGTTCTCCGACCTTCCGGGCTTGCACGCTGTTCGCGCACACTACCGCGCTGGCCATGGCGTGGTCGTACCCGACGAACGCGAGGGCGAACTCCTGCCCGTCACCGTCCGCGATCGCTTCTTCGAGGTTCTCCTGCGCGCCGGCCACGCGCTTGCGGTGCCCGGCGCCCTCGGCGAACCACCAGCGCGAGCCCACCTGCATCGACGTCGCCTCGGAGAGCCGTCGCAGCTGCGGACCGAGGTCACGGCGGGCGGCGCTGCCGCAGCCGGCGAGCAACGCCGTCCAGCACTCGGCGGCGGCCCGGTCGGTGCGCACCGCCTGGTCCAGCAGCGGCCGGGCGCCCAGGCGCCGGGCCGCGTCCACGGTGAGCGGGAGGAACGTCGCTCTCACTCCTGGGCCCCTTCCGCCACCGCGCCGATCGCGCCGTCACCCACGCGCACGCGCAGCTGGGCACCGGCCTCGACTTCGGAGACGGAGCGGAGTACCTGGAGGTTGCCTTCGGCGTCGACGAACTGCACGACCGCGTACCCGCGGGCCAGCGTCGCGGCCGGGCCGAGCGCGGTGAGCCGGGCTCGCGCGTTGGCGATCTCGGCCTGGTCCTTGGCGAGCAGGGTCAGCATGGCGCGGCGGGCGCGTTCGCGGTGGACGTCGACGTCGTCCTGCCGGCGCTGGATCGGGCCCAGCGGGTCGGCCAGCGACGGGCGGCTGCGAATCTGCGTCAGCAGGCGCGTCTGGGTGTCGACCCAGCCGTGCAGGGCGCGGCGCCCGCGGTCGCGCATCTGCCGGACGCGCTCGGTCTCCTCGCGCAGGTCCGGGACGATCCGCTTGCCGGCGTCGGTCGGCGTCGAACAGCGCAGGTCGGCGACGTAGTCGAGCAGCGGGGTGTCCGGCTCGTGCCCGATCGCGCTGACGACCGGCGTCCCGGCGGCCGACACCGCGCGGCACAGCGCCTCGTCGGAGAACGGCAGCAGGTCCTCGACGCTGCCGCCGCCGCGGGCGATGACGATGACGTCGATCTCGGGGTCGGCGTCGAAGATCCTCAGCGCGCGCATGACCTGCGGGACGGCCTGCGAGCCCTGGACGGCCGTGTTGAGCACCTTGATCCGCACGTGCGGCCACCGGCGCTGGGCGTTGGCCAGGACGTCCCGCTCGGCGGCCGACGCGCGGCCGGTGATCAGCCCGACGCCCTTCGGCAGGAACGGGATCGGCCGCTTGCGCTGCGGCGAGAACAGGCCTTCGGCGGCCAGCAGCTTCCGCAGGCGTTCGATCCGGGCCAGCAGCTCCCCGATGCCGACGGCGCGGATCTGGTCGGCACGCAGGCTGATCGTGCCGCGGCCGAAGAAGTACGACGGCTTCGCGTGCACCACCACGCTCGCGCCTTCGCGCAGCGGCGGTTCCATCTCGCGGATCAGCCAGTTCGGGCAGGTGACGGACATCGAGACGTCCGCCGAGGGGTCACGCAGCGTCAGGAACGCGGTCTGCGTGTTCGGCCGCGAGCTGACCTGCGTGACCTGGCCCTCGACCCACACACTGCCGAGCCGGTGGATCCAGTCGCCGATCTTGCGCGCGACGGTCCGGACCGGCCACGGCTTTTCCGCGGTGCTCGCGGGCGCTGGTGCGGATTCGGTGGTCACGGGCCTTCCGCGCCGTCGCCATTGTCTTCGGCACCATTTTCTTTGGCGCGTTCCGCCTTGCGGGCGTTGGCGATCCGGCGCGACAGCATGCCGGTGAAGGACGAGCGGTCGGCGTGCGCGCGCTCGTACTCGAGGATCGTCTCGAGCTGGTCGATCGAGAGCTGACGCAGCCGGGCACGCAGCTGGGGGAGGGTGAGCTGGTCGTAGCCGGTCAGTCCGGCGGGCCCTTCGTAGCCCGCGGCGCTGGTCCGGGGCGTCTCGCTCTTGGCCTTCTTGTCGATCGCGGGCGTGCCGGGCTGGGGCTTGCGCGGCGTTTCTTCCTCGGCCTCGTGTTCTTGGGCGGAGTCGAACTCGCCGTCGGCGTGGTTCTCGGCGAGCGCGCGTTCCTCGGCGGCCCAGGGGTCACCCAGCTCCGCTTCGAGCTCGGTCGCTGACGGAACGTGACCGTTGATTTCCGAGCGCGGTTCCGGCACGTCGGCGACCGGCGCGAGGTTCGGCCGCGCGGGCGGGACGTCGCCCAGCTCGGCGTCTTCGTCGAACGTCGCCCAGCTCGGGGTGTCCTCGACCGGCCGCAGGCTCGACAGGGCGTTGTCGCCCTTGATCGCCAGCTCGGTGACGTGCTGCTGGACGCGCATGGAGGCCTGCAGGACCTGGCTGGCGACGGTCACGGGGAGGCCGGCGAGCTGCCGGGGGAGTTCGCGAACCCGCTCGGCGGTGGTGACGGCGAGGCCCGCGGCGACCCGGAGGGGGAGCGGGAATGGCTTCATGCGTCCAGCCTGCCGCATGACCCGCTCTCCTGCCCAACCGAAAGAGTGGGTTAGTGCGCGTTGAGTGACCCCGGGCACCTTTCGGAAGGGGGACGAAGCTCACCCGAAAGGGACTGCGAGGGCGTCACCGGGCTGCCCGTACCCTGGGGGCATGAGTTCAGCGAGTCCCGGAATCGAGCCCGCGGGTACCCCGACGATCACCGGAACCGCTTCCGGCAAGCGGGTGCTGCTGGCCAAACCCCGTGGTTACTGCGCGGGCGTGGACCGCGCGGTGATCGCCGTCGAGAAGGCCCTCGAGGTCTACGGCGCCCCGGTGTACGTCCGCAAGGAGATCGTCCACAACCGGCACGTGGTCGAGACGCTGCGTGAGCGCGGCGCGATCTTCGTCGACGAGACGTCCGAGGTGCCCGAGGGCGCGCTCGTGGTGTTCTCCGCCCACGGCGTCTCGCCGATGGTGCACGCGGAGGCCGCCGAACGGAACCTGCGCACGATCGACGCGACCTGCCCCCTGGTGACGAAGGTGCACAAGGAGGTCAACAGGTTCGCCAAGGACGACTACGACATCCTCCTGATCGGCCACGAGGGCCACGAAGAGGTCGAGGGCACGGCCGGCGAGGCGCCGGACAAGGTGCAGCTGGTCGACACGGCCGAGGACGTCGACAAGGTCGAGGTGCGCGACCCGTCGAAGGTGATCTGGCTGTCCCAGACGACGCTGTCGGTCGACGAGACGATGGAGCGCGTCGACCAGCTCCGCGAGCGCTTCCCCGGCCTGGCGGACCCGCCGAGCGACGACATCTGCTACGCGACGACGAACCGCCAGGTCGCGGTCAAGGCGATGGCGGCCGAGTGCGACCTGGTCCTGGTGGTCGGCTCGAAGAACTCGTCCAACTCGAAGCGCCTGGTCGAGGTGGCTCTGAAGGCCGGAGCGAAGGCGTCGTACCTGGTCGACTTCGCCCGCGAGGTGGATCCGTCGTGGCTCGACGGGGTGACGACGGTCGGGGTGACGTCGGGCGCGTCGGTCCCGGACGTGCTGGTCATGGAGCTGCTGGACTGGCTCGCCGAGCGCGGCTACGCGGACGTCGACGAGGTCACGACGGCCAACGAAAAAATCTCGTTCGCCCCGCCGAAGGAGCTCCGCAAGGTCTGAGGCTGACCCGGGTTCGGCGGCTCACCCGCCGCCGAACCCGCGAGATGGCCCCTCAATCACACGTGATGCCCCTCTGATCACGCGCGATGCCTCTCCAATCACACGTGATGCCCGCCCAGTCACGCGAGTTCCGGCTTCAATCACGCGAGTTCCGGTTCTGATCCGAAAATGGGACTTTGGGGGCGTGCGTCAGCATCCGGCGGAGCGGAGCGGAGCCGGTTTCGAGGGTGGGTGGTGTTCAGGCGGCGGGT
>NZ_JBFACT010000133.1:0-9180 GCF_040640995.1 Amycolatopsis sp. NPDC021455
CACACCGTGCCGCTGAAGACGAGCACCGGCGAGTCGAGCGGGCGGGCGGCGTCGTCGTGCGCGTCGGCCATCCGCGTCACCGGCACCGACTCCCCGGTCAGCATCGACGCGTCGACGTCGACCGTGCCGTCGATCAGCCGGGCGTCGGCCGGGATCCGGTTGCCCTCCTCCAGGACCAGGACGTCACCGGGGACGAGCTCGGCCGCCGGGACGTGCCACACCTGGCCGTCGCGCAGCACCGGTGCCCGGTCGGGCAGGTACTTCCCCAGCGCCTCGACCGCCTTTTCCGCCTGCTGCTCCTGGACGAACGCCAGCAGGCCGTTGAGCAGGATGACGCCGGCGATCGCGACCGCCAGGTTCGTCGTCCCGGCGGCCCACGCCAGCCCGCCCGCGACCCACAGCAGCAGCGCGAGGGGGTGGACCAGCTGCCGCACCAGTTCGAGCGGCCACTTCCGGCCGCCGTGGGAGGGCAGCGTGTTCGGGCCGCTCACCTGAAGCCGGCGGGCGGCTTCCCGCGCCGTCAGGCCGGCCGGCGTGGTCCGCAGGTCGCGCAGCAGCCGGGCGACCGGCTCCCGGGCGTCGACCGGCGGAGCTCCGGCCGGTTCGGTCTTCAGCTGCGTGGTCATCATGCCTTCCTTCGCTTCGGGGTGGCGAGACCCACCAGCAGCAGCCCCTGCGGGACGCCGGGCAGGACTTCGGTCTGGCGGGCCCGCTCGGCGGGCGGCAGCAGGGAAAGCGGTGCACTGCGGGAGGAGAACCCGCGGACGGCCGCGGCCAGCCGGGTGCCGTGGAGCGCGGCCCCCGCGAGAACGTGGTGACGGCGGCTGTCGCCGGGCGTGGTGACGAGCAAGGCCGACTGGCCGGTGACGTCGGCACCGAGCTGCCGCAGGGCGGGCACCCAGCCCGGCCGCACGATCCGCACGTCGGTCTCCGGCCAGAAGCCGTCGCCCGCCAGGGCGCCGAGCACCGCGAGGCTGACCGGCCGCAGCTCCGGTTCCGCCAGCTTGCGCAGCGCCACGTACCGCGCCCACTCGCCGCTGGACGGGGACCGCGGTCCCCCGACCCGGACGACGGCCGCGACGTCGGGCCGGTCCCCGTCGTGCGAGAACGCCACGACCGGATCGCGGCCCAGCACCCGCACGACGGTCCAGATGGTCGAGAGGACGGCTCCGCACTCGAGGAGGGCCAGGCCGCGCGCCCGGTCGCGCCGGGCGGGCGGCTCGGCGAGGACGATCTCGTCCGGGCGGACCTCGGCGACGCACCGGTTCGGGCCGAGCCGCACCAGCGCGTCACCCAGCACGGCCCGGGACGACGTGTCCCAGCGGAACCCGGCCATCAGCCCGGGCGCACCGGGTGGTGTCCGGCGGCGGCCACCCGGGCGAGCGCCTCTTCGGCGCCGCGGGCCAGCTCCAGGTCTTCCCGGGGCAGCACGATCAGGGCGGGCACGGGCGAATCCGGCCCGGTGACGACCCGGTCCACGTCGGTGTGCGGGACGCTCCCGGCCCGCAGGCCGAGCACACCCAGCCCCTCGACGACCGACATGATCACCGACGGCTGGTGCTCGGCGACGCCCCCGGTGAACACCAGCGCGTCCAGGCGGGACAGGCTCGTCGCCGCCGCGCCGATCTCGCGGCGCAGGCGGTGCCGATAGACGTCGAGGGCCACCGAAGCGTCCTGTTCGCCGCGGGCGGCCGCCGCCAGCACGCGCCGCAGGTCGCCGTTGGTGCCGGTCATCCCGGCCAGCCCCGAGCGGTGGAACAGCGCGTCGGCCATCTCGGCCGGGCTCATCGGCGCCGTCTGCATCACGTGCAGCAGCAGGCCCGGGTCGACCGAGCCCGACCTGGTCGCCATCATGGCGCCTTCGAGCGGTGTGAACCCCATGCTGGTGTCGACGCCGTGGCCGTCGCGGATCGCGGTCACCGACACGCCCGCCCCGACGTGGGCGCACACGATCTGCAGCTCTTCAGGCGCCTGGCCCAGAAGCTCGCCGGTGCGGCGCAAGGCGTACTGGCACGACAGGCCGTGGAAACCGTAGCGGCGCAGGCGGTTCTGCACGGTCCACGCCCGCGGCAGCGGGTACCGCGCCGCGGCTTCGGGCATCCGGGCGTGGAACGCCGTGTCGAAGCAGGCCACCACCGGCACGTCCGGCAGCAGCCGCCGGACCTCCCGCGTGACCGACAGCGACAGCGGCTGGTGGTTGGGCGCCAGGGAGGTGAGCCGTTCGAGGTTGGCGAACAGGGCGTCGTCCACGCGCGCCGGGGCCTTCTGCGAACCGCCGTGGACGAACCGGACGGCGACGGCGTCCACTTCGGACCAGCGGCGGATCGCGTGCGCCACCACCGAGGTATCCGCCAGGTCCCAGGCGGCCCAGCCGACGGCGGCGCCGTCGGCGACCAGCGACACCTTCATGCTCGACGAACCCGGGTTCAGCGTCAGGACACGCACGGTCGCTCCTTCAGTCTTTCAGCCGGCGCAGGAACGGGTCTTCGGCCGCCGCGGGCTCCAGGCGGGCGCGGACGTCCAATGCCACGCAGCCGTCCGAACGCACGCGGACGGGGTTGAGGTCCAGTTCGGCCAGCTCCGGTACCAGCTCGGCCAGCCGGCCGACCTTCAGCAGCAACTCCCGCACCGCCGCCCGGTCCAGCCCGGACGCCCAGAGGGTCTTCGACGCGCGCAGGGCGTCGAGCAGCAGGTCCGCGTCGGCGCCGGTGAGCGGCGCGAGCCGGGCGGCGTGGTCGGCGACCAGGTCGGTGTCCACGCCGCCGAGGCCGAACACCACCAGCGGCCCGAACACCGGGTCGGAGCGCACGCCCACCAGCAGCTCGTGGCCGGGCTCGGCCATCGGCTGGACGGTCACCCCGCGTAGCGCGGACCCGAAGCGGGACCGCAGGATGCGGAACGCCTCCATGATCCGGTCGGCGCCGTGCACGTTCAGCAGGACGCCGCCGCCGGCGGTCTTGTGCAGCAGGCCCTCGGCGTCCGCCTTCAGCACGACCGGCGAGCCGAAGCCGGCGGCCGCGGCGTCCATCGAGTCACCGGCTTCGACGTAGTGCGTCTCCACCATGGGGATGCCGGCCAGCCGCAGCAGCTCGACGGCGTCCGCCGGCGAGAGCCAGCCTTCGCGCTCGCGGGCGAACGCCCGCACCGCGTCCGGATCTTCCAGCGGCGCAAGGTCTTCGTCGGCTTCGGGCCGGTTCAGCCACTGCTCGTAGCGGACGAGCCGGGCCAGTACCGCGGCGGCCGCGGCGGGGTCGTCGTAGCAGGCGGTGACGCCGGCGCCGGGTACCAGCGGCGCCACCCGGGCGCGCTGGCCGGGCCGGACCGCGAAGACGGTCTTGTACTCCGGCGGCACCACCGCGGCGAGCGACGTCCCGGGGTCGCCGACCGCGGTGGGCACGGTCGCGGCGATGACCGCGTCGACGCCGTCGTCGGCGAGAACCGCGCGCAACGCGTCGGCGAACACCTCCGGTGGGACGGCGGCGGTCGTGTCGACCGGGTTGCGCACCGCCGCTTCGGCGGGCAGCAGCTTCGCCAGCCGTTCCCGGGTGGTGTCGGAAAGGTCCGCCATGGCGAGGCCTTCGCGTTCGCAGGCGTCGGCGGCCAGCACCCCGGCGCCGCCGGCGTTGCTCACCACGGCCACCCGGGGGCCGCCGGGCAGGAGCTGCCAGGACAGCCCGGCGATGACGTCGACCAGCTCGGCGACCGTGTCGACGGCGATGACCCCGGCCTGCTCGAACAGCGCGTCCCGGGTGACGGCCGGAGTCGCGGCCGCGGCGGTGTGCGAAGCGGCCGCACGCTGGGCGGTGTCGCCGGTGCCGGACCGGACGGCGAGCACCGGGCGGGTCCGGGCGAGCCGGCGGGCCAGCCGGCCGAACTTCCGGGGGTTGCCGAACGACTCGAGGTAGAGCACCGCCAGCTCGGTGCGGCGGTCGGCGGTCCACCACATCAGCAGGTCGTTGCCGCTGACGTCGTACTTGTCGCCGGTGGAGACCAGGGTCGACACGCCGAGGCCGAGGTCGCCGAGGGACTCGGCGAGCGCGATGCCGACGCCGCCGGACTGGGTGACGACGCCGATGTTGCCGGGCTTGACCTGCCCGGCGAGAAAGGTGAGGTTCAGCGGGCCCGACGGGTCGGTGGACAGGATGCCGAGGCAGTTCGGCCCGACGAGCCGCAGGCCGTGCTCACGCACGGCGGCGCGCACGCGCTCGCCGGCTTCGGTCCCGGTCAGTCCGGACGAGATGACGACGACGGCCCGCACACCGCGTTTCCCGCATTCTTCGACCGCTTCGGCGGCGGCCGGCGCGGGCAGGCAGACGACGGCGAGTTCGGGAGTGCGGCCGAGTGCCGCGACGGACGGGACGCTCGACACGCCGAGGATCGCGTCCGCGTGCGGGTTCACGACCTCGACCGGCCCCGGATAACCCGAGGCGACCAGGTTCGCGAGGATCGCGTGCCCCACCGAACCGGGCCGCCGTCCCGCGCCGATCACGGCGATCGAGGACGGCCTGAGCAGGTGCGCCAGGCTGGCCGCGTCGGCGACCGAGTCGCGCGCCAGGACTGCCTCGATGTAGGCGGGATCTTCGTCGAGGACCATGACGACGTCACGTTCGGGGCCGCCGATACTGGCCTCGAAGCGCAGGCCGAGGTCGGCGAAGACGTGGATGACGTTGGCGTTCTCGGCGAGTACTTCGGCGAGGAACCGCTTCAGGCCGGCCTTCCGCGCGTGGGAGACGAGGTGCTCCATCAGCAGGGTCGCCACGCCCTGGGTGCGCACGGCCGCGTCCACGACGAGGGCGACTTCGGCGTCGGTGGTCTCCTTCAGGACCTCGTAGTTGGCGACCCCGACCAGTTCACCGCGCCGGTAGCAGCCCACGGCGTAGTGACCGGGACCGGGATCGGCGGCGATCCCCGCCGCCAGCTTGTCCAAACCGGACGGTGCGCCGAAGAACCGGAAGTAGGTGTCCCGCTCGGTGAGCCGGGTGTGCAGGGCGAGCACCTCGGCGGTGTCGGCCGGGTGCAACGGGCGCACGAGCACCACGTCGCCGTGCGCGAGCAGGGCCCGGGTCATCGCATCTCCTCACGGCATGAGGGTGGGCGCGGCCGGGAAGGGCCGCGCCCACCACGGAGGGTCACCTGGTCCTTGGCGACCTGGATCTTGACGTGCTCGTCGCGCGGGTGCCGCCGGCGACTTCGAGGGGCACGCGACAAGGAGACCGCGGGAAAGGGGGTCGCCGAAGCGGCCGGATTGCCCGAACCGCAAGGACCTTCGTCACCGAAGGGGAGCGCGGCTGTCACCGCCGGGGTGAAGAACTCCTCGAGCCGGGAGGGGACGCGGCCGGTTCAGGTGACCGGCGCGGACCACTCCACCTTGACGCCGCCCTCGGGGCCGCTGCCCACCGTGAACGTCCCGCCCGATGCCTCCGCGCGGTCGCGCAGGTTGCTCAGCCCGCTCGGCGAGATCCCCTCGGCCATCCCCTTGCCGTCGTCGACCACGGCTATGCGGATCATTTCGTCCCGCATCGCGATCGACACCGACACCGCCGAGGCGTTCGCGTGCCGCACGGCGTTGCTGACCGCCTCCCGGACCACCGCTTCGACGTGCTCGGCCAGCTGTGTCGGCACCGTGTCGATCGACCCCGACATGCTCACCGTCGGCTGCAGCGGGGCGTCGTCGGTCAGTTCGGCGATCGCGTCGTGCAGGCGGTGGCGCAGCCGCAGGCCCGTCTCGCCCGCCGCGCCGCCGTGCAGGTCGAAGATCGCCGTGCGGATCTCCTGGACGATCTCGTGCATCTGCTCGATGCTGTCGCCCAGCCGCTTCTGCAGCTCCGGCGACTTCGTCCGCCGCTGCGTGCTCTGCATCGACAGCCCCACCGCGAACAACCGCTGGATCACGTGATCGTGCAGGTCACGCGCGATCCGGTCCCGGTCACCCAGCACGTCCAGCTCCCGCGCGGCCCGCTGCTGCGCCGCCAGCTGCAACGCCAGCGCCGCCTGGTCGGCGAACGACGCCACCACCGACAGCTGCGCCGCCTCGAACGACCCCGCCCCCGCCTCCCGCGCCGCGATCAGCACCCCCGTCGTCCGGTCCCCCGCCCGCAACGGCACCACCATCGCCGGCCCGAACCGGTGCTCGCGCAGCCTCAGGTCGGGCACGCTGCGGGGTGTCCGGTCCCGGTACACCGCGCCCGGGACGCTCTCCTCCAGGTCGATGTGCGTCCCCGACAGCTCCGCCGCCCGCGTCCCCGCGCACACCGTCACCGTCAGGTCGTCGACGTCGTCGCCCCAGTCCTCGTCCACGTCGAGGCGCCCGGAGTTCGGCAGCGCCAGCATCGTGACGTCCGAACCGGTGAGCTCCAGCGCCCGGCTCGCGATCAGGTTCAGCGCCTCCGCCGGATCCGTCCCGCCCAGCAGCTCGGTGGTCACCTCACTGGTCGCCGCCAGCCACTGCTGGCGCACCCGCGCCTGCTCGTAGAGGTGCGCGTTCTCGATCGCGATCCCCGCCGCCGCGGCCAGCGCCTGCACCACGACCTCGTCGTCGTCGGTGAATGGCTCGCCGTTCTTCTTTTCCGTCAGGTACAACCGGCCGAACACCTCGTCCCGCACCCGCACCGGCACGCCGAGGAACGTGTGCATCGGCGGGTGGTGGGCCGGGAAGCCCACCGACGCGGGGTGAGCGGAGATTTCCTCCAGCCGCAGGGGTTTCGCCTCGTCGATGACCACCCCGAGCACGCCGTGGCCCTCCGGCAGGTCCCCGATGAGCCGGCGGGTCTCGTCGTCGATCCCGATGTAGAGGAACTCCGACAGCGAACCGTCCTCGGCGAGTACCCCGAGCGCGCCGTACTTCGCCTCGCCCAGCTCGATCGCCGCCTGCACGATCCGGCGCAACGTCGTGTCCAGCTCGAGCCCCGACGCGACGGCCAGCACCGCGTCGAGCAGGCCGTCCATCTTGTCCCGGGTCCCGATCAGCAGCTCGATCCGGTCCTGCAGATCGCGCAGCAGCTCGCGCAGCCGCAGGCCGGACAGCGTGCCCGCCATCCGCCGCGGCTCCTGCCCGGGTTCACTCACCAAATCCTCCGTGTCATCGGTGACTTTGTCCCCTTCCCGCGGCGCCGCGGGGCGAGAGACCGTCGACAGAAGCTTCCAGATCGACAGTGTGCCGTTCCTCGGCACCGAGGGGGAACCATGA
Source organism: Amycolatopsis sp. NPDC021455 (assembly GCF_040640995.1). NCBI lineage: Bacteria > Bacillati > Actinomycetota > Actinomycetes > Pseudonocardiales > Pseudonocardiaceae > Amycolatopsis > Amycolatopsis sp. NPDC021455. The sequence goes on from NZ_JBFACT010000133.1 coordinate 7,187, forward strand.
CACTACCCATCACCTCGATCGGCCTACTGGACCCCGATCAGGTGAAGTCCGTCATCGGGGCCGCGGTGCTCGCGCCGTCGACGCACAACACGCAACCCTGGCGGTTCCGCTGCACCACCGCGGGCCTCGAACTGCACGCCGACCCCGACCGCGCCCTGCCGGTCGCCGACACCGACCGGCGCGAACTGCTGCTCTCCTGCGGCGCCGCACTGTTCAACCTGCGCACCGCCATCCAAGCCCTCGGCACCCACCCGGCCACCACACTGTTCCCCCGCCGCGACGACCCAACACTCCTGGCCGTCGTACGGCCGTTCGCCGCCCGCCGCCCCGACCCCCGCCTGGTCGAGCTCGCCGACGCCATCCCCCGGCGCCACACCAACCGCACCCCGTTCGAAACCGCCGCGATCCCCCCTTCCGTGGTCGCCGAGCTGCGGCACGCCGCCGAAGTCGAGCAGGCCTGGCTGCCACGGCTGGACACGAAACAGCTGGAGGGGCTGCGGGAGCTGGTGCACCAGGCCCACCACGCCCAGGTCGCCGAGCCGGCTTTCCTCGCCGAATGGCTGCACTGGACCCGGCGCGGCTCCGACAGCCGCGACGGCGTCCCCGAATACGCCGCCGGAGCGATGCCCTCGAACAACGGCGGCTGGGTCCTGCGCGACTTCGGCTCACGGCGCCGTGACCGGACCGACCACTCGGAACCGCTGGTCGTCGTGATCGGCTCCTTCGACGACACGCCGCTCGACCGGCTCCGGGCCGGCCAGGCGATGCAGCGGGTCCTGCTGACCGCGACCGCCGCCGGGTTCGACGCCTCGTTCATCTCCCAGCCGGTCGAGGTTCCGCCGGTGCGCGCGGAGCTGCGCCGCCTGCTCGGCGGCGGGTTGTGGCCGCAGATCGTCCTGCGCCTCGGCCGCGGCGCGCCGGTGCCGTGGACACCGCGGCGGTCGCTGGACGACGTCCTGCTCGAGCCGGCCGCGCTGAGCGCCTGACGGCGGACGCGGAGGGGCTCGCCCGGTACCGGCGCCGGCTCAGCCGCCCTGGTTGCGCAGCTCGGTGGCCAGCACGGCCGCCTGCGTCCGCCGTTCCATGCCCAGCTTCGTGAGCAGCCGCGAGACGTAGTTCTTGACCGTCTTCTCGGCCAGGAACATGCGCTCCGAGATCTGCCGGTTGGTCAGGCCTTCCCCGATCAGCTCCAGCAGCTTCCGCTCCTGGTCCGACAGGTCGGCCAGCGGGCCCTTCTTCGCCTGGCTGTCGCGCAGCTTCGCCATCAGGGCCGCGGCCGCATGGGCGTCGAGCAGGGACTGGCCCGCTCCGACGTGGCGGACCGCCGAGACCAGGTCCATGCCCTTGATGTCCTTGATGACGAACCCGCTCGCGCCGGCCATCACCGCGTCGAGCATCGCCTGCTCGTCGGTGTAGGAGGTCAGCATCAGGCACTTGAGCTCGGGCAGCTTGGACCGCAGCTCCCGGGCCAGCTCGATGCCGTTGCCGTCGGGCAGCCGGACGTCCAGGACCGCGACGTCGGGGTTCAGCGCCGGGATGCGCGCCAGCGCCTGCGACACGCTGCCGGCCTGCCCGACCACGGTGAGGTTCTCGTCCTCGTCCAGCAGGTCGGCGACGCCACGGCGGACGACCTCGTGGTCGTCGACGAGAAACACCCGAAGCATGGAAAACCTCCCGGAAACGGTTCGACGAAGGTCAGCCTACGACCACAAGGCCCCCGGCGGCAGGGACCCGTGGCCGTCCGGGAAGTGACCAAGGACCCTAAGGCCGGACGCCTCTCGCACCGGATGCTCGCCGGGTGACCGCGAACGAGCAGGAGACCCGATGAGCGCCTTGGACCTCGCCCGATGGCAGTTCGGGATCACCACCGTCTACCACTTCATCTTCGTCCCGCTGACCATCGGGCTGTCCTTCCTGGTCGCCGGGATGCAGACCGCCTGGGTGCGCACCGGGAACGACCGCTACCGCCGGATGACGAAGTTCTGGGGGAAGCT
>NZ_JBFACT010000134.1:0-9041 GCF_040640995.1 Amycolatopsis sp. NPDC021455
ATCCCCCCCCTTGGGGGGGGCGGGCGCCCCCCCCCCCCCCCCGCCACATTGGGTGCGTTGAGCGCACCCAACGCCACATTGGGGCGCATTGGCCCGAACGTCAAACAGCTTGCGACGCGTGACGCTAGGACCCGGTCCAGCCGCTCCACCGGTGCACGTCCGTGACCACCACGGCGTGCTCGGGCGGCCGCCGCGCGTACTGCTCGTACTTCGCGGCCAGCCACTCCACCGGCTCGTCGCGCTCGCCGTCCGGCAGCACCCGCGCGACACCGTCGGCGCGGACCCACCACAACCGCGACCAGTCCTCCGAGTAGCCGTCCGCGAGGAAACACACCGCCGGGTTCTCCGCGATGTTCCGCAACCGGCGCAACGCCGTGGTCGACTTCGGCTTGTGGTCCACCGCGAACACCACCGCGTCCCCGTGCACCGCGAACGTCACCGGCACCAGGTGCGGCACCCCGGAACCCGACACCGTCGCCAGCCGTGCGACCCGTGCCGCGGCGAACCGTTCCCGGGCCTCGTCCGGAGTCATGTCAGCGCGGGGGAGTCGAACGTCAACGTCCCGGCGTCCGCGTCCAAGGTCACCGGCACACCCAGCGGCACCGTCGGCGACGACGGCACGTGCCCGAACCCGAACTCCTCCAGGACCGGCACACCCAGCGGCGCCAGCCGGTCCACCATGAGCGCCCGCACCTGAGCCGGGTCGCCGCACGCCGCCCACGACCCCAGCACGATCCCGCGGACCCCGGCGAACCAGCCGGCCCGCAGCAGCTGCGTCAGCATCCGGTCCAGCCGGTAGACGTGCTCCGTCACGTCCTCCAGCAGCACCACCGCGTCCCGCGCCGAACCCTGCTCCGGCGTCCCGAGCCCCGCCGCCAGCAGCGACAGGTTCCCGCCGGTCAAGACACCCGAGGCCCGTCCCGGTACCAGCGCCGTCCCGCCCCGCAGCACCAGGTTCCGCTCCGGCTCGAACAGCGCACACCGCAGGTGCTCGACCGCGAAGTCGTCGAACAAGGACGTGGCCGGCAGCGGCGAGAACAAACTGGACAGTCCCAAGTGGACATCCACCGCCCGGTGCAACGCCGTCGCGTCCGAAGAACCGGCCAGCACCTTCGGGCCCGCCGCCCGCAACGCCGCCCAGTCCACCAGGTCCAGCATCCGCTGGACGCCGTACCCGCCCCGCGCCGCCATGACGCACCGCACCCCGGGGTCCAGCCACGCCTCGGTGAACTCCGCCGCCCGCGCGGCGTCCGGCGCCGACAGGTACCGGGGCGTCCCCGGCTCCGCCCGCACGCACGGCCCCACCCGCACTTCGACACCCCAGCCGCGCAGTACCGGCAGCGCCTTCTCCAGCAGCTCCGCCGGCACCGGCCCGGCCGGCGCCACCAGCGCCAGCGTGTCGCCCGCCCGCAACCGCGGCGGCCTCACCGCGACAGCTCCAGCCGCGCCACACCCGGCGTGTCGAACCCGAACACCTGGCCGTAGAACGACAACTCCGCCTCCAGCGCCGCCACGATCGTCTCCGCCCGCCGGAACCCGTGCTGCTCCCCGGCGAACCGCTGGTAGGCGTACGGAATCCCGCCCCCGGCCAGCTTCGCGACGAAGCGGTCCGCCTGCTCCGGCGGGCAGATCCGGTCCTCCAGCCCCTGCTGGAACAGCACCGGCCCGGCCAGCCCGCCGACGTTCGCCAGCGGCGAACGCTCCACGTACCGCCGGCGTGCCGAAGGCAGCGGCCCGACCAGCCCGTCCAGGTAGTGCGACTCGAAGTCGTGCGTTTCGCCCTCGGTGCCGGTCCACCCGGCCAGGTCCAGCACCGGGTACATCACCGTGCCCGCCCGGTAGGTCTTCGTCGTGGTCAGCGACGCCGCCGCGGTGAACCCGCCCGCGCTGCCGCCGCGGATCCCCAGCCGGTCGCCGTCGGCGAGCCCCGCGGCCACCAGCGCCTCGGCCACCGCGACGCAGTCGGCGACGTCCACCACGCCCCACTGCTCACGCAGCCGCTCCCGGTAGGCACGCCCGAACCCCGTCGAGCCGCCGTAGTTCACCGCCGCCACCGCGATGCCGCGGCTGGTGAAGTACGCGATATCCAGATCCAGGTGCGCGAAGTGCTGCCCGGTCGGGCCGCCGTGGACGTCGACCAGCAGCGGCGGCCGCTCGCCCTCGGGCGCCGCGAAGTCCGGGTTCCGCGGCGGGTACAGCACCACCGGCACGGTCTCGCCGTCCGCCGTGCTGAACACCCGCTCTTGCGGCACCGGCAGGTAGGCCGAGGGCAGCTCCGGCTGCGGCGTCAGGTCCGTCACCGCCCCGTCGGGGGAAACGCGCACGACAGCGGCCTCCCGCGCCGGGCCGCCTGCCACGCCCACGACCGACTCGCCGAGCGCCGCGAACCCCGTCGAAGCCCACGCGGTCAGGTCTTCGGCCAGCGGCGTCACCGACCCGTCCGCCTCGTCGAGCACGGCCAGCCGGCCCGACGCCAGCACCGCGTGCCGCCCGCCGCCGAGGGGCGCGAACCACCTCGACCCGGCCTTCCACAGCGGCCCGCCCAGCTCCCGCTCCACCGGCGCGACGTTCACCACCGACCCGTCCAGGCCGATCCGGTGCAGGTTCCACCAGCCGTCCGGGTCGAGCAGCGCCAGCAACGCCGACGACGTCTCCCACTCGACCTGGCACACCGCGACGTCCGCGCCGCCGGCCAGCACCCGGTGCAGCCCGAACGACCCGTCCCCGGCGACGGGCGCGACGCACAGCTCGGTGCCGTCCCACGGCATCGCGGGGTGGTCCCAGCCGAACCAGGCCGCGTGCCGCCCGTCCGGCGACAGCTTCGGCACGGTCAGGAACCGGTGGCTCGCGGCCAGCACCCGCTCCCCGCCGCCGGGAAGCGCGATCGCCACCAGCTCCCGCTCGACGTCGGAGGGACGCGGCCCGGTACTGCGCTCCCGCACCGCCCACACCTCACCGGGCCGCCCCGCCCGCAGGTCGCCGTAGCGGACCCCCTGCGGCTCGGGCGGCTCCGGGGTGAGCGGCACGACTCCGGTTTCGCTCTGCGCGTACACGCGCTGATCGGCCCAGTGCGTGAACACCACCACACCCTCGGCCACCGCCCACGGCCGCCCGCCGTACTCGTGCAGCCGGTTGCGGACGTTCCACGGCGCCCCCAGCACGTCCTCGGTCCCGCCGGGCACCGACCGCACCAGCGCGACCCGGCCCTGCTCACCGGGCCGCGCCTCGGCCCACCACACCTCTCCGGAGACGACGTCGAGCCACTGCGGGCCACCGCCGGCGGCGGCCACCTCGGCGGCGGTGATGGGCGAGGACCAGGTTCCGTACGGGGAGATCCGAGACACGCCCCGAGGCTAGCGGTCCCGCGAACCATGGGGCGGCGGATGCCGATCATGCGCCGGTGGCCTAGGGTCGACAGTGCTATGTCTCGCGTAATCCACGTCTTCCGCCAGCCGGATCGGTTCGTCGCCGGCACCGTCGGCGAGCCCGGCGATCGCACGTTCTACCTCCAGGCGTCCGAGGACGTGCGCACGATCAGCGTCACCATCGAAAAACAGCAGGTCGTCGTCCTCGCCGAGCGCCTCAGCTCCCTGCTCGAGGAAGTCGCCAGCCGCTTCGGCGCCGACGTGCCCGACGACGTCCCCGACGACCTCGTCGACGTCGACCCCCTCACCGTGCCGGTCGAGGAGGAGTTCCGCGTCGGCACCATGGGGCTGGGCTGGGACGCCGACAGCAGCGCGGTCGTCATCGAGCTGCTCGCCATCACCGAGGGCGAGGTCGACGAAACGGTCGTGCTCGACGACACCGAGGAAGGCCCGGACGCCGTCCGCGTCTTCCTCAGCCCGGCCGCCGCCCGCGCGTTCGCCGAGCGCGCCGACCGCGTCGTCAACGCCGGCCGCAAGCCGTGCCCGCTGTGCGGCGAGCCGCTCGACCCGACCGGGCACATCTGCCCCCGGCAGAACGGCTACCGGCGCGAAACCGACGCGGGCGAAGACTGACCATGACGACCACCCCGGCTGATCCCGCATCGCGCGAGCTGGTCACGCACGGCCGCATCGACGTCGAAGGGCGGCTGGTCGACGCCTCCAACGTCACGCTCTTCTGCGCCATCGAGCTCGACGGCGTCACCGGCCGGGTCGTCTACAAACCGGTGTCGGGGGAGCGGCCGCTGTGGGACTTCCCCGACGGCACCCTGGCCGGGCGCGAGGTCGCCACCGCGATCGTCGCCGACGCCACCGGCCTCGGCGCGATCCCGCCCACCGTGCTGCGCGACGGGCCGTTCGGCCCCGGCATGGTCCAGCTGTGGATCGAGACCACCGAAGACGACCTGGTGGAAGTCCTGCCACCCGACGACGTCCCCGACGGCTGGCGCCCGGTGCTGAACGCCCACGACCGGTTCGGCGAACCCGCGGTGCTGGCCCACGCCGACCACCCGGGGCTGCGCGACCTCGCCGTGCTCGACATCGTCGTCAACAACACCGACCGCAAGGGCGGGCACCTCCTGCCCGGCGTCGACGGCCGCGTCTACGGCGTCGACCACGGCATCTGCCTGCACACCGACCCGAAGCTGCGGACCGTCCTGTGGGGCTGGATCGGCGAGCCGGTGCCCCCGGACACCGTCGAGAAGCTCCGCAAACTGCGCTCGGAGCTCGACGGCGGCCTCGGCGAGACGCTGGCCGAGCACATCACCGGGTTCGAGATCCGGGCGCTCGCCGAACGCACCGACCTCCTGCTGTCCGAGGGCATCTTCCCCGCACCCGGCGACGATTGGCGCGCCATCCCGTGGCCCCTGTTCTGATCGACGACCCCGCCCGCGCCCGCCTGGTCGACCGCTTCGGCGCGGACCTGGCCGAACCCTGGTGCGACGCGCTCCCGGACCTGGTCGCCCGGCTGACCGCGAAGTGGGGCCTCGAAGTCCGCGAGGCCCGGCCCGGCAACACCGGCCGGACGCTGCTGTGCACCGGCCCCGGCGGCGACCTGCGGGTCCTCAAGCTGACCCCGGATCCCGAGGTCGCCCGGCTCGAGTTCACCGGGCTGAGCGCCTGGGCCGGGTGCTCCCGGGTCGTCCAGGTGCTCGACGCCGACCTCGACGCGAACGCGATCGTCCTCGAAGGCCTGGTCCCGGGCACCGAGCTGTCCGGTCGTGACGTGCCGTGGGCCCAGATCGGCGAGCTGCTCGACCAGCTGCACTCCGCCGAACCGACCGGAGTATCCCGGCGGCTGGCCGACGGAATCGAGTTCATCTTCACGCTGTCGGAGCGCCGCCGCCGCGAATCCCCGGCGGCCGAGCACCTGAGCGCCGAGGTCCTGGCGAAGGGCCGCGAGCGTGCTCTGGAACTGGCCGGCAGCGGGCCGGTCACGCTCATCCACGGCGACCTGCACCCGGCCAACGTCCTCGACGCGGGGCCCGAGCGGGGCGCGGTCGCCATCGACCCGCGGCCCGGTCTCGGCGACCCGGCCCTCGACGCCATCGACTTCGTGTTCGTCCCCATGGCGGCCGGCGGCACCATCGACGACGGCATCGCCGCCCTCGCCCCGCACGTCACGGACTTCGACGCCGAGCGCGTCCGCGCCTGGTGCGTCGCGATGGCGCCGCTCGTCGCGCTCCCGTCGTTGCGCCGCGGCGAGCGGACGCCGTTCACCGACGCGGTCCTGGAGTTGGCGCGCTGACCGGCGTGGCATGACCGCCCTGAGCGTCCGGGCGCACTACGTTCCCAGGTCGTGCGCTCCCACTCCTACGACGACGTGCTCGCCGGCCCCCGCCGCAAGAAGGTGCCGGAGGTCCCCGCCGAACCCGGCCTGGTCGTCGAGGACCCGGCCAGCGGCTACTGCGGCGCGGTGGTGAAGATCGAATACGGCAACGTCGTGCTCGAAGACGCCAAGGGCCGCCACCGCGTCTTCCCGCTCGCCCCCGCCGGGTTCCTCCTGGAGGGCAAGCCGGTGACGCTGGTCCCGTACCGCGCCCCGGCGAAGGCGCCGGCCCGGCAGGTCTCGGCGTCCGGGTCCGTCCGCGTCGAAGGCCTGAAGGCCCGCGTCGCCCGCGACTCGCGGATCTGGGTCGAAGGCAAGCACGACGCCGAGCTGGTCGAACGCGTCTGGGGGCACGACCTGCGGGTCGAAGGCGTCGTCGTCGAACCGCTCGACGGCGTCGACGTCCTCGCCGACCGGATCGCCGAGTTCGGCACCGGCCCCGGCCGCCGCCTCGGCGTCCTGGTCGACCACCTCGTCCCCGGCAGCAAGGAGTCCCGGCTCGTCGAGGCCATCCGCGACGACAACGTGCTGGTCACCGGGCACCCGTACATCGACGTCTGGGAAGCCGTGCGCCCCGGAGCCGTCGGGATCGAGGCCTGGCCGAAGATCCCCCGCGGCACCGAGTGGAAGCAGGGAATCTGCGACGCGCTCGGCTGGGGGCAACCTTTCGAAGGCTGGCAACGTGTCCTGAGCGGGGTGAGCAGTTTCCGCGACCTCGAGACCCCGCTCATCGGGGCCGTGGAGCGGCTCATCGACTTCGTCACCGAACCGGCGGAAGAGGGCTGAATGTCCGAATTGTCCAAGGTCACGCGAAGGTTACGTCCCGTCACGGCGCCGGTGCGAACCGGCGCGATCTGAGAGCATGAAGCCATGGCTTGGGCACTGGTCTGGTTGATCGTCGGCATCGCCCTGATGATCGCCGAAGTCGTCTCCGGCGACTTCGTGCTGATCATGCTGGGCGTCGCCGCGCTGTTCGGTGCCGGGGCCGACGTGCTCACCGGGAACCTGTTCATCGACGTCGCCGTGTTCGCCGTCGCCTCCGTCGGCATGCTGGTCCTCGTCCGGCCCGCGCTGAAGCGCCGCTTCCTCACCGGACCGACCCACCACACCGGCATCGAGGCGCTGATCGGCGCCCGCGCCGTCGCCCTGTCCACAGTGGACTCCGAGACCGGGCAGGTGAAGCTGGCCGGCGACGTCTGGTCGGCCCGCACCCTGGGCGAGCACCACCCGCCCATCCAGCCCGGAACCCCGGTCACGGTCGTCGAAATCTCCGGCGCCACCGCTGTCGTGTCGGCCGAACCGTGAGCCTCGGGCTGGTCGTCGTCGGCGAAGGCCACGCCGCGGTGATCGAACGCGGCGGTGCGTTCCGCACCGTGCTCGGCCCGGGCCGCCACTTCGTGCTCCCGTTCGCCGACCGGGTCCGCGCCCGCTTCGACCTCGGCGAGCAGGTCCTGTCGGCGCCGCCCCGGCCGGTCGAAGCCGGTGACGGGCGGGAGGTCCTCATCGGCTTCGAGGTCGTCTTCGCCGTCACCGACCCGCGCCTGGCCACCTACGAGATCGCGAACCCGGCGCTCGGGATCGAGCAGCTGGCCCGCACGGCGCTGCGGCAGGAGGCCGGCCTGACCACCGCCGAGCGCGCCGTCACCGCGCCGGGCGACCTGCACCGTACAGTGTGGACGGTCCTGCACGACACCACCGGCCGCTGGGGCATCACCACCAAGGAACTGCGGCTCGCGGTCAGCCCGCCCGCCGCACCCGGAACGCCGTCAACCGCGCAAGAATGGTACTAGGTAAGGGGAAATTCTCTTGACCGGATTTGTGATCGGCCTGGTCATAGCCTTGGCCTTGCTCGTGGTCATCACGATAGCCAAGGCGGTCATGGTGGTCCCGCAGGCGCAGTCGGCCGTGATCGAACGGCTCGGCCGGTTCCGCACGGTCGCCTCGCCCGGCCTCAACATCCTCGTGCCGTTCCTGGACAAGGTGCGCGCCCGGATCGACCTGCGCGAGCAGGTCGTCTCGTTCCCGCCGCAGCCGGTGATCACCGAAGACAACCTGACGGTGTCGATCGACACCGTCGTGTACTTCCAGGTCACCGACTCGCGTGCCGCGGTGTACGAGATCTCCAACTACATCGTCGGTGTCGAGCAGCTGACCACCACCACGCTGCGCAACGTGGTCGGCGGCATGAGCCTCGAGCAGACCCTGACCTCCCGCGACTCCATCAACAGCCAGCTGCGCGGCGTGCTCGACGAAGCCACCGGCCGCTGGGGCATCCGCGTCGCCCGCGTCGAGCTGAAGGCGATCGACCCGCCGCCGTCCATCCAGGACTCGATGGAGAAGCAGATGCGCGCCGACCGCGAGAAGCGCGCCATGATCCTCACCGCCGAAGGCCAGCGGGAATCGGCGATCAAGACCGCGGAAGGCCAGAAGCAGAGCCAGATCCTCGCCGCCGAAGGTGCCCGGCAGGCCACCATCCTCGCCGCCGAGGCCGAGCGGCAGTCCCGCATCCTGCGGGCCCAGGGTGAGCGGGCCGCGCGCTACCTGCAGGCCCAGGGCCAGGCGAAGGCGATCGAGAAGGTGTTCGCCGCGATCAAGGCCGGCCGCCCCACCCCCGAAGTGCTCGCGTACCAGTACCTGCAGACGCTGCCGCAGATGGCCCAGGGCGACGCGAACAAGGTCTGGATGATCCCCAGCGACTACGGCAAGGCCCTCGAAGGCTTCGCCCGCGCGCTCGGCGCCCCGGGCGACGACGGCGTGTTCCGGTACGAGCCGCCGAAGGACGACGTCCCCGACCGCCCCGACCTCGAAGACGAAGAGGTCTCCAGCTGGTTCGAAACCAAGAGCGACCCCAAGGTCGCCGAGGCCGTCGCGGCCGCGGAAGCGGTGGCGCGCAAGGAGGTCCCGGCGATCGGCGCCCCGTCGTCCCCGCCCGCGCGGCCGTCGATCCCGCGTCCGGCACAGCAGCAGCCGGAGCTTGAAGCCGACGATGACCGCAGTACGGAGGTCACCCCGGCCCCGCAGCAGCCGTCGACGCCGAAGAGCGGCCAGCCGCTGCCCCAGCCGCAGAACCCGGCCGGCCCGCCGCCGGGCGGTCAGTACCAGGGCCCGCCGCCGCAGGCTCCGCCGCCGGGACAGTTCGGTGGCGGGCAGCAGAACCCGGGCAGCGGGCCGTTCCCGCAGCAGCCCCCGTTCGGCGGCCCGCGCCGCTGACCCTCGTTTGTCCGTGAAGGCCTCCTTCCCGGCCTTAAAGGCCGGGAAGGAGGCCTTCACGGCTTTCACCCGGTGCGTGC
>NZ_JBFACT010000135.1:0-9033 GCF_040640995.1 Amycolatopsis sp. NPDC021455
CCCACGGGGTTTGTATTCAACGAGTCGTTCCTTACTACGCACGTAAGCAAGCTGTCGTTCAAGACATCCGGCCAGGGCCGCGGCGCAGCGGCCGGACCGCGGGGCCCTGCACGACTTCGCCGTCCACGCCGAAGCGGGAGCCGTGGCAGGGGCAGTCCCAGGTCTTTTCCGCGTCGTTGAAGGAAACCAGACAGCCGAGGTGGGTGCAGTGCGCGCCGACGGTGTGCAGCTGCCCGCCGTCGTCGCGGTGGGCGGCCACGAGCTCGCCGCCCACGCGGACGACCTCGGCTTCGCCGGGCTGGAGGTCGTCGAGCTTCTCCGACCGCCACAGCGCCGCGACGTGGTCGCCGACCAGGTACTTCGCCACCGTCAGGTTGTCCTGGGCGACCTCGAGGACCGAGCGCGGGTCGAAGCGGTTGGGGTCGAACAGGGCCGCGGCCGGGTGCGGCTCGCCGAGGATCCGCGCCGCGAGGACGTGCCCGGCCGCCGTACCACCGGTCATGCCCCACTGGCCGAACCCGGTGGCCACCCACAGTTTCCCGGTTCCCGGCAGGTACCGGCCGACGTACGGCAGCATGTCCACAGTGGACATGTCGTGCGCGGACCAGCGGTGGGTCACGCGGTGCAGGCCGGCGTGCTCGTCCGCCCAGTCCGCGAGCCGCCGGTACCGGCGTTCGACGTTGACGTGGGCGCCGACGCGGTAGTGCTCGCCACCCGCGATCACCATCGGCGTGCCCTGCTCGGTGTACCCGCGCACGGAATGGTGCGTGTCCGCGTCGAGGAACATGCCTTCCGGCGAAGCGTTCCCGGCGGCGGGGCCCGCGACCACGAGATCGCGCACCGGGTCGAGCCGGGCGAAGTACAGGCCGCGGTCGAGCACGGGGTAGTGCGTCGCGACGACGACGTCACCCGCCACGACGTCGCCTCGCGAGGTGCGGACGGTCTGGCCGTTCACCGCGGTCGCGCGGGCGTGTTCGACGACGGTGCCGCCAACCCGCTCGATCTCGGCGGCCAGGCCGAGCAGCCAGCGGCGCGGGTGGAAGTGCGCCTGCCGGGTCGTCCGCACAGCGCCGAGCGCGGGCACGTCGAGGGCGACGTCTTCGGTGAACGACGCCGGCAGGCCCGCCGCCGCGGCGGCGTCGGCTTCCCGCTTGAGCGAGTCAATGGTCTTTTCGCGCGTGGTGTAGACGTAACTGTCGGCGCGGGTGAACCCGCAGTCGATCCCCAGCTCGGCCGCCGTGCCGGCGATCCACTCGCCCGCCGCGGCCTGGGTCCCGGCGTAGATCTTCGCGGCGCCGGCGCCGTGCCGGGACGTCAGGTCCGCGTACTTCGCCCCGTGCTGGGCGCTGACCTTGGCGGTGGTGTGGCCGGACACCCCGGCGGCGACCCGCTCGGCCTCCAGCACCACCACCGACCGGCCGCCGCGGGCGAGCAGCAGCGCGGTGGTGAGCCCGGCGATGCCCGCCCCGAGCACCGCGACGTCGGCGGACTCGGGCACCGGCACGCCGGTGCGATCCGGGGCGGGGGCGGTGTCGACCCACAGCGAAAGGGGTTCGGGCAGGGCTGTCATGCCTGCGGATGCCCGCTCCCGGCCTGCTCAAACCGGCCATCCGGCCCGTTTCGGCCGCTCGGCGGGTCGGGTAGCCCGTGGGCATGAGTACCGACATCTTCGTGATCGGCCTGGACGAGGAGAACCAGCGGGTCCTGGAGCGTCTGCCCTGGTCCGGGAGCTACCGTTTCCACGGCCTGCTGACCCCCGAAGACCTGCAGCACGGCGAAATCGACTTCGAAGCACTCCTGAAGACCGCCCAGCACGAGCTCGACGCGTTCGACGGCGAGGTCGGCGCGATCGTCAGCTACTGGGACTTCCCGGCCGCGTCGCTGGTCCCCATCCTGTGCGCCCGCCACGGCCTGCCCAGCGTGTCGCTGGAGGCCGTGCTTAAGTGCGAGCACAAGTACTGGAGCCGGCTGGAACAGAGAAAGGCGATCGACGAGCTCCCGAACTTCGGCATCGTCGACCTCGACGCCGGGCAACCCGCCCCGCCCGAGGGCGTCGGCTACCCGATGTGGCTCAAGCCGGTCAAGTCGTTCTCCTCGGAGCTCGCCTTCAAGGCCGGGGACGAGCGCGAGTTCGCCGACGCCGTCGCCGAGATCCGGGCCGGCGTCGGGCGCGTGGGGGAGCCGTTCGGGTACGTGCTCGAGCAGGTGGAGCTGCCGCCGGAGATCGCCCGCGTCGGCGGCGCGGCCTGCCTGGCCGAAGAGGCGCTGCACGGCGTCCAGGCCGCCGTGGAGGGGTACGTGTACCAGGGCGAGGTGGTCGTCTACGGCGCGCTCGACTCGATCAACTACCCGGACAGCTCGTCGTTCCTGCGGCACCAGTACCCGTCGCAGCTGGGCGAGGAGGCCGTCCAGCGGATGCGGGACGTCGCCGAGCGGGTGATGAAGCAGATCGGGTTCGACAACGGCACCTTCAGCATCGAGTTCTTCTGCGACCCCGAGTCCGGTCAGGTGTGCCTGCTGGAGATCAACCCGCGGCATTCGCAGTCGCACGCCGAGCTGTTCGAGTTCGTCGACGGGGTCGCCAACCACGAGATCATGGTGCGCCTGGGCCTCGGGCAGGATCCCGGGCGCCGTCCCCGCAAGGGGAAGTACCAGATCGCCGGGAAGTGGTACCTGCGCCGCTTCGAAGACGGCGTCGTGACGCGGGTGCCGACGCCGGCGGAGATCGCGACGATCGAGGCGCGTGTCGAAGGCGCCCAGATCGAGATCATCCCCGAAGCGGGACAACGGCTTTCGGACCTGCCGGAACAGGACAGCTACAGCTTCGAGCTGGCCCACCTGTTCGTCCCGGGGCACACGGAACACGAAATGGTCCGGAAGTACGAGGCTTGCGTCGACGCACTGCGGTTCGAGTTCGACCAGGCATGAGAAACGGGGTCGCGTTCGGACAGTCCGAACGCGACCCCGTCTTCCGGGCGGGTGGGCTCAGCCCGACTGCGGGTCGCTGTCGTCGTGCTGATCACCGCTCGAGGTGCCCTGCTCGCCGCGCAGGGTCTCCCGCTGGGCCTCCGGCGTGTCGCCGTGCGGGTCGTCGCCGCGGGCGCCCTCGGCGGGCTCGGTCGGGTGCTGTGTGCGCTCTTCGGACGTCACTTCGGGGCCTCCTTCGCCGGTCCTTTCCGGACCGGGTACCCCGCGGCGGCGGGTTGAACCCCGGCGTTTGCCGCGATCACCGCCGGGTAGCCGGGGGCCGACGCGGTTGTCCCGCCGGCGATCGCGCCGGGACCGCGGCGAGGTGAGGAGACCGAGATGACCACGTCGGCGGAACCCGTCCGCCCGGGCCCCTTGGCCGCCCGGCCCGTGCCGCCCGGCCCGCGGCTGCTGCGGTTGCCCGGCGTCTACCGCCCTCAGGAGGACACCGCGTTGCTCGCCGCGGCGATCGACGACCTGACCATCCCCGTCGGTGCGCGGGCGCTGGACCTGTGCACCGGCACCGGCGCGCAGGCGCTCACCCTGGCCCGCCGGGGCGCGCGGACCGTACTGGCGGTGGACCTTTCGCGCCGGGCGCTGGTTTCGGCGCGGCTCAACGCCTTCGTCCGCCAGCTCGCGGTGCGCCCGTGCCGGGGCGGCCTCACCAGGGCGTTGCGTGAAGGCCCGTTCGACGTCGTCGTCGCCAACCCGCCGTACGTACCGTCCCCGGCGCCGGCGGTCCGGTCCACCCGCGGCTGGGACGCGGGTCCGGACGGCCGGGCGGTCCTGGACCCGTTGTGCTCGGCGGCCGGCACGCTCCTGCGCCCGGGCGGGACGCTGCTGCTCGTGCAATCCACGATGTCCGATGTGGACAAGTCGCGGGAGCTCCTGGCCGCGCAGGGGTTGCGCACGTCGGTGGCCCGCAGCGCACGGATCCCGTTCGGCCCGGTCCTGTCCGGACGGACGGAGTTCCTCGAGGCGAGCGGGTTGATCGACCCCGGTCAGCGGCTGGAGGAGCTGGTGGTGCTGCGTGCCGACCGCTGAGCGCCGTCCCCGCCGCGTGACCGTCGTGCCGGGCGGCCCGGTCCTGGTGGAGGGACCGGTCGAGCTGTGCACGCCGGAGGGCGAAGTCGTGCGGTCGGACCGGTTCCTGGTCGCGGTGTGCGCGTGCCGGCGCAGCAAGCGGTACCCCTTCTGCGACACCAGCCACCGCAAGCGGGTGCGCACCCACGACAGCTCAGCCGAGCGGCCGGAGCAGTGACGAGCGCCCGGCCTTCCAGCTGCTCAGCAGCTGGGCGCCGAAGCGGCCCTCGAGGAACTCCGTCGCCTGGATGCCGAAGACGACGTCGCCGGCCAGCTCGGGCTCCTGCTCGAGCAGGTCGCCGAGCACGTCGTGGCGCATCACCTGCTCGTGGACCGCGTCGGCCTCGATGTGCTCGGTGTAGAAGAACCGGCACGCCTCGGGGGCCTCGAGGCGCCGCAGTGCCTGGTCCATCCGCTGTGCCGACGGCGCCGTCGTGATCTCCGCCGCCGCGAAGTGGCCGCACAGCGCGCCTCGCAGCGACCGGTGCAGACCGAACAGCGACATCATGTTGACCACGGCCAGCATCGAGCCGGGGACGTGGTCGATCAGCTCCAGGTAGCCGTCCGGCAGCCCCGCCGCGCGCAGCAGGTCGGCGTACAGCCGGGCGTGCACGAACTCCGCGCGGCCGCCGCCGAACTCGTCGAACTCCACCGCGACCAGCGCGGCCTTCGCGCGGCCGCGCAGCCGGGGGATCACCCACGCGTGCGGGTCGGCTTCCTTGTGGTGGTAGACGGAGCGGTGGGCGAAGTACTCGCGCACCTGCTCCCAGTCGCCGTGGTCGCGCAGGAAGTGCGACACGCCTTCGGCGTCGATCGGCTCGACCAGCAGGGCGTCGAGTTCGCCCGCCACGTCGTCGCCACCCGCCACGTTTTCGCGGAGCACGGCGAGGAACCGGGCCTCCAGGGCACCGCGCAGGCGCAGCAGTTCCGGGTCCCACTCCCAGTCGGCCGACACGCCCGGCAGGCCCTGGTAGTGCAGTTCGTAGCACAGGTGCAGGGCCAGCTGGAGGTCGTCGCCGAGCGGGTCGGTGTCCGCGAGGCCGTCGAAGCCCAGGTCCGCCCGCGGGTGCTCGCGCCGGAGCGTCCCCAGCACGGACTCCGACAGCGGGCCCCGGGCGGCCGGCAGGGTGGCCGCGCCGGGCGTGGTGGAGGTCGTCATGACCCCGGGCTACCCCGTGAGCAGCGTTCCATGCCCGGCCGGCACGGTTCGCGCGGTGAGCCACCGCACCGCGGCCGCCGTCCCGCGCCCGGCCACCGCGCGCTGCTGCACGGACCCGGTGCCGTCGGTGCGCAGCGCCGTGAGGAGGTTCTGGACCTCGTCGAGGTCGCCGCTTTCTTCCAGCTGTTCCCGTACGTTCGCCAGGAGTTCGCCGACCAGCGACCAGGCGGGGCGCCGCGTTTCCTCGCCGGCGTCGACGAGCTGCCCGGTGAGGCCGTGGCGCGCCGCGGCCCACACCGCCGCCGCGGCCGGCTGCGGGGAAAGCGGCGCCGCTTCCCGGCCCCGGTCGAGGTCGGCCAGGGCCCGCCGCACCAGTGCCCGGCTCAGCAGGGCCTGGAGCACGGCGTGGTCGACGGTCAGCGCGGTGTCGGCAACCCGGAACTCGACCGTCGGGAACCGGCCGGACGGGCGGGCCAGCCAGAACGTCTGGTCCGGGTCCACGAGCGCGCCGCAGTCGACGAGCGTCTCGACCGCCCGGCGGTATTCGTCGTGCCCCCGCAGGTACGGCGCGACGCCCGAGCCGGGGAAGCGGGACTGCAGGACCATCCGCCAGCTGTGGTAGCCGGTGTCGCGCCCGTGGTCGAACGGCGCGTTGGCCGACAGCGCGAGCAGTGTCGGCAGCCGGCGGCCGAGGTGGTTGACGACGGCGACCGCGGTGTCGGGATCACCGACGCCGACGTGGACGTGACAGCCGCAGGCGTCGTAGTCGGCCACCAAAGCGCCGTAGACGGCGTCGATCTCGGCGAAGCGGCCCGTGGCCCCGGGTGTCGCGGCGGCCGGTCCCGGTCCGACCGGCGTGCCGGTGGCCAGGAGCGCGCAGTCCTCGGCCGCCGCGGCCCCGGCCAGCACGCGGCGGGCCGCCGTGAGCTGGTGCCGGAGTTCCTCGGCGGTGGTGCAGACGCCGCTGGCCGCCTCGATCTGGGTGAGCCGCAGCTCGCGGTGCACCTTGACGCCGTGGGGAAGCGGCCCGTGGTGGCGGTGGCGCGCCAGCACCGGCTCCGCGCACGGCGACGCGTGTCCCGTGCGCGGGTTCACGAGGAGGAACTCCTCTTCGACACCCATCGTGAGCGGGCCGTGCGACATGGGCGGGCTCCTTCCGCATACCGCTTCCGGGGGTTCCGGGTGGCGGAGCCCCCGGCCCGGGGCGCAGCCCCGGACGGCACAGTCGTCCGCCGGGGATACCCGCTCCGGTCCCGGAAATGCGCCTGGACCCGGGGCTTGTTTCGCCGTCAGCGCGCCGCGGGTACTTCTCGCCTATGACAGCTCACGAGCGGTTGCGCGTGGCCGCGGTCGATCCGTCGCCCGCCCATCGCCTTCCCGCGCCCCGCGCCCCGTCCGACGACCACCTCCGCAGCCGGACCCGGTGGAAGAGCGCGGACGCGATCGTCGTGGAGGTCGGTGGCGAAGTCGACCTGTCCACCGCGCCCTTGCTGGAGACCGCGCTGGCCGAGCACGTCCGGGCGTGCCCCGGCGTCCTGCGTGTCGATCTCGGGCAGGTCGGGTTCCTCGGCGCCGCGGGGCTGCGGGCGCTGGTGCGGGCCCAGCGCGACGCCGAAGCCGCGGGCGTCCACCTCGTCGTCGATCCCGGGCGTTCCCGCGCGGCCGTGCGCGCGCTCGAACTGCTCGACACCCTCGACGGGCTTTCCCTGCGTTAGCTGTCCCCGGCGAGCAGGTCGACGACGTCTTCTCCGCGCTGTCGCTCCGCGAAGCGACGTCGTTGCCGGTCGGCGCCGCCGCCGTCGGCGGCCAGCCGCGCCGTTCCTTCCCGCGCGAACTCCAGGTCCCCGGCCGCTTCCAGCGCGGGGGCCGTCAGCGCGATCAGATCGTCGAGCACCGCCTTCGCGGGCTCGAGGTTCCCGCTCTTCGGGTGCGGGCAGCAGCCCATGACCCCTTCCCGCGAAGCCCGCCACATCTGGGCGCGCAGCACCTCGTTCGACAGGTGCGGCGGCGGAGCCTCGCCGTCGAGCGCCGTGGCGACCAGGCCCCGGGCCAGTACCGCCAGCAGGACCGCTTCCTCCGGCGTCGCCGCGACGTCGGCGATGCGGAACTCCAGCGTCGGCTGCTTTTCCGACAGCCGGACGTCCCAGTAGATCATCCCGCGGTCCAGGATGGAGCCCGCGCGCAGCCACGCGTCGACGATGCTTTCGTACTCGTCCAGCGACGCGAAGCGCGGCGGCGGGCCGGCCGACGGCCAGCGGCTCCACTGCTGGTAGCGCCAGCTGCTGTAGCCGGTGTCGTAGCCGTCGGAGACCGCCGAGTTCGCGGTCACCGTCAGCAGGGCCGGCAGCCACGGCCGGATCCAGCCGAGCACCCGGATGCCGGTTTCCTTGTCCGGGATCGCGACGTGCACGTGGCAGCCGCAGGTGAGCGAAGTCCGCGCGGTGGCGCCGAAGTGCTCGGCCATCCGCTCGTAGCGCGGGTTCGGCGTGATGCTCGGCGGGTCGGCCTCGAACAGCACCGGGGACGCGGCGGGCAGCAGCCGGCACCCGCGCCGCCGGGCGGCCTGGGCCAGGTCGCCGCGCAGCGCGCGCAGCTGGCGCAGGGCCTCGGTGTGGGTACGGCAGACGTCGGTGGCGGCCTCGGCCTGCGAACGGCTCAGCTCGTGCTGCAGCTCGCCCTGGTCGTCGCCGGCCGCCTCGGCGGCGTCGACGACGTCGTCGCCGGCCTGGGACAGGTGGCCGCGGCGGTCGACGACGAAGAACTCCTCTTCGACGCCGAACGTCAGCACGTCGCCGGTGGGTTCGTTCAAGGGGGTTCTCCTGCATCTCCGGGGGACCGCCTGGGTACCCGGACCGGAGATCGGGCAAACGGCGTTTTCCCCGGCGGGGAGGGGGTATCCGGCCGGTCATGAACCCGAGCGCCGCCTCTTCGCCGTCGCTGCTGGCCGCCGACGCGGGTGCCACCGTGCGCCGGCTTTCCCGTTGCGTGGGTGAGGGCGAGCTCGATTCCCCGGCCGAGATGTACCGCGTGCTCGGCGCCCTGCGCCTGCTGGCCGGCGACCTCACCCACCTGCTGCCGGCGCTGCAGAGCCGGCTGGAGGCGGGCCTGCTCTCCGGCGAGGTGGTCCACCTCGGCGGCGGCGAGCCGGTCGCGGCCACGTGGGAGTCGGTGGGGGACGTCGGCCGGGCACTGGCGCACGCCAGGACCGTGGCCTTGCTGATGACGAAGGAACTCGAGAACTCCCAGGTCGCCCTGCGGGACCTGGCCACACCGTGAGGACACCGATGTCGACCGACGCGATCGTGCTGCTCAAGAACGACCACAAGACCGTGGAGAAGCTCTTCAAGCAATTCGAGAAGGCGGGGGAGGACGCCTACGACGAGAAGCGCGGGATCGCCGACTCGATCATCGAAGAGCTGACCGTCCACGCCTACATCGAGGAAGAGATCTTCTACCCGGCCGCGCGGCAGGCCGTGCCGGAGACGAAGGACCACGTCCTGGAAAGCGTGGAGGAGCACCACGTCGTCGTGTGGATGCTGTCCGAGCTGCTCGGCATGGACGCGAAGGACGAGACCTTCGACGCGAAGGTCACGGTGCTCACCGAGAACGTCCGCCACCACGTCGAAGAGGAAGAGGACGAGTGGTTCCCCCAGGTCCGCTCGGCGATGGGCCGCAAGCAGCTGCAGGAGCTGGGCCGGCGGATGATCGACGCGCGCCCGAAGGCCCCGAAGAACCCCCTGGAACTCAAGAGCGCGAAAGCCTAGGTCCAAAGTCCGTGAAGGCCCCCTTCCCGGCTCTTATGGCCGGGAAGGGGGCCTTCACGG
>NZ_JBFACT010000136.1:0-8866 GCF_040640995.1 Amycolatopsis sp. NPDC021455
CCCGCCGCGCCCCATTGTGGCGTTGGGTGCGTCCAGCGCACCGAACGCCACATTGGGTGCGTCCAACGCAACCAACGCCACATTGGGGCGCATGAGCGGAGCTTCCGGCATCGCCCCGAACGTGTGAAGTCGGCCACAGCGCGGCGCGTCGCGCACCCAATTCCGGCGGCGCTCCCCGGCGCCCTTGCCCGCTTGGCTACGCTCCCGGTTCATGAGCGCCACCAAGTGGGAGTACGCGACCGTCCCCCTTCTGATCCACGCGACGAAGCAGATCCTCGACCAGTGGGGCGAGGACGGCTGGGAGCTGGTCACCGTGCTGCCGAACCCGAGCGGCGAGCAGCACGTCGCCTACCTGAAGCGTCCGAAGGGCTGATCCGCGTGAGCTGGAGCGAACGGCTGAAGGAGCTCGGCATCGAGCTGCCCGGCGTGGCCGCCCCGCTGGCCGCGTACGTGCCCGCCGTCCAGAGCGGCAACCACGTCTACACCTCCGGCCAGCTGCCCTTCGTCGGCGGCGTCCTCGCCGCGACCGGCAAGGTCGGTGCGGAGATCAGCCCCGAGGAGGCGAAGGGGCACGCCCGCACGTCGGTGCTCAACGCGCTCGCGGCCGTGCACGCGCTGGTGGGCATTGACAACGTCGTGCGGATCGTCAAGGTTGTCGGCTTCGTGGCTTCCGCGGAGGGCTTCACCGGCCAGCCCGCGGTCGTCAACGGCGCGTCCGAGCTGCTCGGCGAGGTCTTCGGCGACGCGGGCATCCACGCCCGCTCGGCCGTCGGCGTCGCGGAGCTGCCCATCGGCTCGCCGGTGGAGGTCGAACTGATCGTGGAGGTGCAGTGATGGACCCGGACATCGAGCAGTCCACCCACGAGCTGCTGCTCCGGCTGGCCGGGCGGCTGCCCGACCAGCTGCTGTGGCGGTTCCGCGACTGGCTCGGCGAGGGCGCCATGGGCACCCTCGCCCGGACCCTGCCGAGGTCTTTGCTTAAGCACAGGATCGACCTCGACCAAACGGAGTACCGCCTGCTCGTGGCCGGTCTCATCCCGCACGGCGCCGACTGGCACCAGGTCAGTTCGACGCTGGGGGTAGACGACGTCACCGAGAACCGGTACACATTCACGTCGAGTGCGCCCGAATGGGTTAACTCGGTCGACTCCGTGTCCGTGTTGATCCACGCAACGTTGCGGGGTCGCCCGGATGTGGGGGAAGTGCGGCAGAGCTGGCGACACGTCGGTGTGGTCGGGCAGGGCACGGCCAAGCGCGTCCTGCTGGTCACCGCGCTGAGCGGTCTGCCGAGGTTGACCGGCGAACTGCAGCGGGTGCTGCGGGTTCTGGGCGACGAAGAGCCCAGCGTCGAGGTCATCCCGCCGCGCTTCGACCTGCCGGGATACCACCGGGCCGCGCTGGCCGACTCAGAGCTGGTCTGCGTGGGCGCGGTGGCGGGGACCCGGCTAGTAGCCGCATAACGCTCGCCCGCCAGCGAGCTGGGAGGGAGCAAGGCAATGGTGGAGGTCCACGACGGCCCGCCCATGGACGGGTTCTCGGTGCCCCTGCGCCTGCACAACCTGTTGCTGGCCCTGGCGGGCCGGATCGACGACAGCGCGCTCACCGAAGCGCGTGAGCTGATCGCCCGGGCCCACATCGACGAGGCGGTCGAGCTGACCACCGGCACGCTCATCGCGGGCCGGATCCCGGTCAGCTCCGCCGAACAGCGCGAGCTGGCGCTGGTCCTCGAGATGAGCCGGTCGGACGCGACACTGGCGAACGACCTGCTGGTCGACGAGACCGAGCCGGTGAACACGCACCGGTTCAGCGGCGAGAACTCTCCGGAGTTCGGCATCGCCGAGGCGCTCGACCGGACGCTGCAGGTGCTGCCGGACGTCCGTTCGGTGCACGCGGTGTGGCGCAACACCCCGGCCGGCAGCGTGCCGGGTGCGTTGCCGCAGCGCGTGGTGCTCGTCGAGCTGGGGCCGGAGGGCAACCCGCCGGCCGTCGCGTTCCGCGTCGACACGGCGTTGCGCCGGGCCGGGATCCACTCGGTCGTCGAGGTCAGCGGTCCGGGCGTCGCGCACTCCGAGTACCACCAGGCCGCTTCGGCGGCCTCGTCGCCGGCGTGGGTGACCGGGAGCACGTCGTCGCCCGCGTCGACGTACCGATCGGAGCCGTCGAAGCCGTCGGCCTCGGCGACAGCTTCGGCGGAATCGGTCGCGGAGTCGGGCAGCCGGCACAGCATGCGGTCGAGCAGCACCACGACGGCACCGGCCGAGCCGGTCGCCCCGGTGGTGCCGATCGTCTCGCCGCCCGCCGAGCCGCCCCGCAAGGCGCGGTCCGAGACGCGGGCGGAGCGCACTGCCGACCTGACCCCGGCCGAGGTCGCGCAGCTGCGGCAGGCGCTGGCCGAGGACCCGGAGAAGGGCCGCGAGATCGCCGCGGGCAAGCCGTCGATGCACGAGGTCGTCGAGCTGCCCGCGCTGGACCTGGACGACCCGAGCCTGAGCGAGCGCGACCGGGCGCTGCTGCGCGAGCTGCACGCCGAGCTGGCCGAGCGCGAGCGCGCCGAGGCGGCGAAGATGCGGCTCAACGGCGCGTCCCGCTCCGGTGGCGACCAGCGCGGCTGGACCGCACCCTAGGTTCGTCTTCGGCCAAGGCGGAGCTTTCACGTGAAAGCTCCGCCTTTGCTGTGTCCGGCGTGCCACAACTGCGCGACGGGACGTCGGGTGGCGGAGGTATGTTGCCGAGGTGGAGCAGCCAAAGGAGTTTGTCTTCGACATCCCGGTCGGCGCCGGGGTGGCGACGCGCGCCAACGCCGACGGCCCGCCGGCGACGCCGAAGGACGCGGCCACCGTCATCCTGGTCCGGGACGGCGCCGACGGCGTCGAGATCTTCCTGCAGCACCGGGTCAAGGGCATGCCGTTCGCGGGCGGGATGACCGTCTTCCCCGGCGGCGGGGTCGACCAGCGCGACGCCGACGCGTCGGTGGCGTGGGCCGGTCCGGAACCGTCGTGGTGGGCTTCGCGGTTCGGCTGCGACGACGCGCTCGCCCGGGCGCTGACCTGCGCGGCGGTGCGCGAGACGTTCGAGGAGTCCGGAGTGTTGCTCGCGGGCAGTGCGGACGCGGTGCTCACCGACGTCACGCCGTACGCGGCGGCTCGCCAGGCCCTGGAGACGCGCGAGGTGTCGCTGGCCGGCTTCCTCGCCGACGCGGGGCTGACGCTGCGGGCCGACCTGCTGCGTCCGTGGGCGCACTGGATCACGCCCGAGGCGGAGCCGCGCCGGTACGACACCCGTTTCTTCGTCGCGAAGCTGCCCGAAGGCCAGGAGGCGGACGGTGCGACGTCCGAGGCGTCGGGCTCGGGCTGGCAGCGGCCGGAAGACGCGATCGCCGACGCCCGCGAAGGCCGCCGGATGCTGATGCCGCCGACGTGGCTGACGCTGAGCGAGCTGGCGGAGTTCGCCACCGCGGACGACGTGCTGAGCGCGCCGCGCGAGATCGTCCGGATCGCGCCGACGCTGATCCGCGAGAACGACCACGTCCGCGTCGTCCTGGAGAAGCGATGACTACCCCCGCGTACGGCGTGCTGCGCCGGGTGACCGAGACGGCGTCGGTGCTGCTGGAGAACAACCCGTCGTCGATGACGCTCGAAGGCACCAACAGCTGGGTGCTGCGGGCGACGCCGTCGAGCCCGGCTGTGGTCGTCGATCCGGGCTACCGCGACCTCGAGCACCTCGAGCTGCTGGCTTCTGTCGCTCCGGTCGAGCTGATCCTGCTCACGCACCACCACCCCGACCACGCCGAGGGCGCGCCGTGGTTCGCCGAACACGTCGGCGCGCCGGTGCGGGCGTTCGATCCTGCCCTGTGCATCGGCGCCTCGTCCTTTGTGGACGGTTCGGTGATCGAGGCGGGCGGCCTTTCTCTTCGGGTGCTGCACACGCCGGGCCACACCGATGACTCGGTGTCGCTGGTCCTCGACGGCCAGGTGCTCACCGGCGACACGATCCTCGGCCGCGGCACGACGGTGCTGCACGACCTCGGCGACTACCTGCGCTCGCTGCGGAAGCTGATCGAGCTGCCGGCGGGGACGGTGGGGCTGCCCGGGCACGGCCCGGAGCTGGCCGACCTGCCCACGACGGCGCGTGAGTACCTCGCCCACCGGGAACAGCGGCTCGACCAGGTGCGTTCGGCCTTGGAGACGCTCGGTGCGGACGCGACCCCGCGTCAGGTCGTCGAGGTCGTGTACGCCGATGTCGACAAGGCGCTGTGGGCGCCCGCCGAGTGGAGCGTGCAGGCGCAGCTGGACTACTTGCGGTCGGAGGAGAAATGAGCAACGTCGAGGTCGAGTTCTACTGGCGGCCGGGCTGCGGCTTCTGCGCGGCCCTGGAGCGGCCGCTGTCGAAGAGCGGCTTCAACGTCCGCGCGATCAACATCTGGGAGGACCCGGCGGCGGCCGCACGTGTGCGCGAGGTGGCGAACGGCAACGAGACGGTGCCGACGGTGATCGTCGGGTCCCGGGCCATGGTCAACCCCTCGTTCGCCGAGGTCGAGGCGGCGGTCAAGGCAGCTTCGGCCGGCTGAGTGCGTCGGGCCCCTCTCCGTGGAGGAAGGCGGCCCACACTTCGCGCAGCCCGGTCTCGTTCTCGAGGCCTCGTCGATGGCGTGGAGCTTTTCCCGCCGACCTTTTGGGCGAGTTACCGGAAGTCCAGCAGCTGGAGACGGCGCCGACGTATCAAGTGTGGACGGCCGAGCGACTAGCTCTGTATGGAGACACCTGAGGCATCTACAGGGCAAGGCAACGTCGGCATCTATGACGCCTTCCCCGGGTATCGGCTGCCCTCGGACCCGGAGGTCGACGCTGCGTTGAAGACTGCTCTGGTGGCGATCGACGCCAACGTACTTCTCAACCTCTACCGATACAACGATGACACCACTAAAGACCTCATCGGTGTTCTCCAGATGATCGGCGACAGGCTCTGGGTGCCACATCAGGCAATTCGTGAGTTCTGGCGCAATCGGATGAGCGTTCTCACCAGTCGGGAGACAGCCGCGTCGCAGGCTATAACTGCGTTCGCCAAGCAGCGACGGGCTACTGAGGACGCGATCAGGCAATGGGCGAAAGCGACTGCCATAGACGCAGCTCTTCGCGATGAATGGATCGAAAAAGCCAAGAATGTCTACGGCGAATTAGAGGATGCGGTCAGGCTGTCCGCGCCGGCGGTGCCCGCTGTGCGTGGTGGGGCACGCGATGAACCAGTATTGGTAAAGCTTGAGGCTCTGCTGGCAGGGAAGGTTGGTGCCGAGCCGGACCTCGACTCGTGGCAGGACGGAATCAAAGAGGGGAACCGGCGTGCCGTAGCCAAGGAGCCGCCTGGCTACCTCGATGCCGAGAAGGTTGCGTCCGACCTGCAGGAGGGGGCAGCGGGCGATTATCTGGTTTGGAGTCAGATCATGAGCGAGTCTGCCCGGCGCGGACTCGATGTCCTTCTCATCACGGGCGATGAGAAGGAGGACTGGTGGTGGCGGCATCGCTCGGACTTTCTGGGCCCGAGGACTGAGTTGGTCACGGAGCTCAAGAAGATGTGTGGTCGTCAACTCTATCTCATGCGTCCTGTCGATGTCCTCAGAAGGGCATCCGTTCTGCAGATCCATGTCAGAAGCGAATCCGTCGACGACGCCGCGCGAGTTTCTCGTGAGGCTCAGGCCAAGCCGCTCTGGTCGGCAGACGGCGTAGCTCAGTTGCTTGAACGTCTCGACGTGGAAGGCTGGGAACAGGCGGACGTCATCCGAGCCGCTGCACGGTCGGGTGGAACTATCGACCGCCAAGCCGTCTACGAAATCGCGCAATACAACGATGATCGCATGCTTCGAGGGTTTACCAGACCTGCCGCCCGGATAACACGTGACTTACAAGCTGAAGGCGTGGTGGCGGATGGTGTGCAGCCGGCGCTCGCGCCGATCTACCAAGGCAGTGTCAAAGCTGCCGCGTTCCGGATTCCGGTCGAGATGGTGGCGATCCTCGCCGACGATGAAACCTCCGACGACGGCACCGATTGATACTCGCGGACGATATGTCGATCGGTGACCTACCGGGCCAGCATCGGCATCAGGTAGTACGTCACCTCCACCTCCCCGGGCTCCGCCACCCGCAGGACGCACGCCCGCATCCCCGGCTGGATCGCCAGCGTCACCCGCTCGCCCGCGAACGCCGCCAGCGCGTCCAGCAGGTACCGGGCCTGGAACGACGGTGACGTCCGGCCGCCGCTCACCTCGGCCTTCAGCGTCTCCTCCGCTTCGCCCGTGTCCTGGCGGGCGCTCGCCAGGCGGACCTGGGCGCCGCCGACCTCCAGGGTCAGTACTCGCCTGTCCTCGGCGTACACCCCGACACGACGGACCGCCGCGGCCAAGGCGTCCGCCGGAAGTGTCACCGTTGTGTCCACCGCGCCCGTGGCGATCGACTCCTCCGACAGGAAGCCCGCGTCCAGCACCGCCGTGGCGACCAGGCCGTCCCGCCAGCTCAGGCCGAACCGGCCCGGGGCGAGGTGGAGCCCCACCACGCCGCTCGCCTGGCGAGCCGCCTCGGTCAGCAGGGATGCCGGGACCAGGACGTCCAGGGAACCCGGCGAAGACAGCGGCAGCCGGGCCACCGCCATCCGGTAGCGGTCCGACGCTGTCAGCGTCAGGCGAAAGCCCGAGGCCTGCAGGCGGACGCCCGTGAACAGCGGGAGCGGGTCGTCCTTCGCCGCCGTGCCCGCGACGATCCGCAGCGCCGAGGCGAACGCTGCTCCGTCTACTTCGGACACCTGCGCGGGCGGGTCCGAAGCAAGGTCGGAAGCGGGCAGCAGCGGCAGCGCGAACCGGGCGTTGTCCAGCCGCAACGCCAGGCGGCTGCCTTCGACGACTAGGCGCACCAGCTCGGCGTCGAGCACCTTCAGCGTCTCCACCAGCGGCGCCGCGGGGACGACGACCGAGCCGTCCGTGTGCGTGGTCGCCGGGCAGCCGAACCTGACGGCGAGGTCCGACGTCACGCCGGCGACCGTCAGCCCCGCCGCGTCGGCCTGCAGGCGAAGCCCGGTGCGGGCCGGCAGCAGGCGCGACGCGGCCGATACGGCCGCCGAGAGGCGGTGGGCAGGCGCGGTGACGTCCATGCCCGCAAGCTAGCGGACGGCACCGACAAAAACGGCCGAACTACGCGTTGACCAGCTCGGGAACCGGGGCGGACTCGGAAGAACGGACCGTCCCGCGCAGCAGCCACACGACCAGCGCGAGCAGCAGCCCGGCCACACTCGCCGCCAGGAACGCCGCGCCCGGGCCGGCGTGCTCGACGACGTACCCGCTGACCGACTGGCCGGCCGCCAGCCCCAGCGTCACCGCCGTGAGCACCCAGCCGAACGCCTCCGCCGCGGTCCCGGCCGGCGCGACCACCTCGATCGCCGTCGAGTGGGCCGTCGACTGCGGCGTGATCAGCGCGCCCGCCAGCAGCATCATCAGCGCCAGGCCCCACAGCGAAGACGGCCACGCCAGCAGCGCGACCAGTGCCCCGAACCCGCCGAGCAGCACCGGGAGCCGCAGGCCCAGCCGGCGCGGCCACGGCCGCAGGCTGTACGCGACGCCGAACGCGACCGAGCTGAGCGACCACGCCGACAGCAGCAGGCCACCCACGGACGCCTGGCCCGCTTCGGTGGCCGACGCCGGCACGGCGACCTCGACGAACCCGATCACCACACCGAAGCCCAGCGCGGCCAGCGCCAACGTCCGCATGCCCGGGCTCGCCAGCGCGCCCAGCAGCGACCCGTGCGATTCGGCGGACGGTCCCCACGCCCGCACGGCCGGGCTCAGCGCGAACAACACCGCGCCGGTGACCTGCAGCGCGACGCCCAGCACCAGGCCGGTCCCCGCCCACGGCGCCATGACCAGCAGCCCGGCCACGCCGGGGCCGAGGATGAAGAAGACCTCCATGCTGATCGCCTCGTACGAGAACGCCGCGTTGCGCGCGCCACCCGGGGGCAGCAGCCGTCCCCACAGCGCCCGCGACGCCGACCCGACCATCGGCTCGGACAGCCCGGTGAGGGCGCCCAAGGCAACGAGGACGGGCGTCGCGGCGTGCGACTCGATGGCCGTGACCAGCGCGGCCATCGCCATCGCCAGCAGGAGCGCGACGGCCAGCAGCGGCCGGGTCGGCCCGAACCGGTCGATCAGCCTGCCCTGCACCACGGCGCCGACCGACACCCCGACGAGTGAACCGGCCGAGACGAGCCCGGCGACGGCGAAGGAACCGGTCTCGCGCTGGACGTAGAGCAGGGCCGAAATGCCGATCATGGCGATCGGCAGGCGGGCGAGGACGGCCGCGACGGCGGGCCGCCGGGCCGCCCTGGTCGTCAGCGCGGTGCGGTAGTCGGCGAGGGACGTGCGGCTTTCGTGGTTCGAGGCAGACTGGGACACGCGTACAAGTATGCCGCAGAGTGGTACGTTGGTACCAGTTATTTTCCGGTCGCGTGCATCACCGCCGGCGGGGCGGTTCGGTGCGATAGGTCTCGATCGGGTAACGCCGGCGATATTCTCCGTGGACTCCTGCAACGAAACGGCTCAGGCGGCGTCCTTGAGAGTGAATGGCCTTGAATTCGTGGGTATGGGCCGTGATGGTTGAACGACAGCACAAAAACCCAGCTCCCTCCGGCACACGGGTCGGGGCCTGGCCCGGAGGGCGGGGAGCGCGGATCGTCGGGGGATGGTCCGCGCAACAACGAAGAGCCGGTGCGCCACGTCGGGGGTGGCGCCCGGCTCTTTGTTGTTGCCAAGGCACGAGATCCCGGAAAGCCGTGAAGGCCTCCTTCCCGGCTCTTATGGCCGGGAAGGAGGCCTTCACGGCCATGAAGCGTG
>NZ_JBFACT010000137.1:0-8329 GCF_040640995.1 Amycolatopsis sp. NPDC021455
CCCCGGCCGCTCCCACGCCTCGGGTGGGGTTTTCACGGGGGGGGTGGCCCGGCCGACCGGTCCTCGGCCGGGCCACCGCCTTCCTGCCCGTCCCCTCCGCCCGCGAAAGGAACCTCGTGCTCGCAGCAACGACCCGGCGGCCCGCGGCCGCCGCCACGGCCACGGTTCTCGCGCTCCTCGTGCTGGTGCTGTTCCCGGGTACCGCGTCGGCGCACGCCGTGCTGCTGGACACCACCCCGGGCAACTGGCAGGTCGTCGACGCCTCGCCCCACCAGATTTCCCTGCGGTTCAACGAACCCGTGGACGTCGGGCTGGCGGAGATCAGGGTGCTCGGCCCGCGCGGCGACGCCGTCGAGGGCCTGCCGCGGCCGGTGCACCCGGACGAGCGGCGCGAGGTGATCGCGGTGACCGTGCCGGACACGCTGGCGACCGGCACCCACACGGTGGCCTACCGGGTGGTGTCCGCGGACTCGCACCCGGTGCAGGGCGCGTTCAGCTTCAGCGTCGGGCAGCCGACGCCGGCGCCGGACGCGGCCACCGCCCCGGCCTCGTCCGGCGGCGACGGCCTGACCGCGACGGCGTACGGCGTGGTGCGCTGGCTCGGGTACGGGGGTCTCGCCGTCCTGCTCGGCGCGGCGTTCCTGGCCGCGCTGCGCCGGCCGGGCGGCGTGCGAAGGACCGGCGACCGGCGGCTGCTGTGGCTCGGCTGGGCGGCGCTGGTCTCGGCGACCGTGCTCGGCCTCGCCGCGTACGGGCCGTATGCCGCCGGGCGGCCGCTGTCCGCGGTGGGCGACTTCGGGTTGCTCGGCTCGACGCTCGGCAGCCGGATGGGTGTCGTGCTCGCGATACGGCTGGTGCTGCTGGCGGCGGTGGCGGTCTGGCTCGCGAAGGGGTCGCCCGTGCCGCGGAACCCGCGGTGGCACGGCGGCGCCGTGCTCGCGGCCGGGATCGCGCTCGCGTCGACGTGGAGCCTCGCCAACCACAGCGCCGCCGGGGAACACGTCGGCTTCGCGCTGGCCGCCGACACCGTGCACCTGACGGCGATGAGCGTCTGGATCGGCGGGCTGGTCGCGCTGCTGGTGCTGCTCCGGCGCACCGGCGACGTCGCCGGACCGCAGGAGGCCGTGCCCCGCTTCTCCCGGGTCGCGGCGGTGTGCGTCGTCGTTCTCGTGGTCACCGGCACGTTCGAAGCCTGGCGCCAGGTCGGCACGCCGTCGGCGCTGATCGGGACCACGTACGGCACCATCCTCGTCGGCAAGCTGGCGCTGGTCGCCGTGCTCGTCGCGCTGGGAGGCGTCGCACGGCGATGGGTGCACCGGGCCTACGGCGAGCCCTCGACGCCGGCGGAGCGGCGACGGCGCGCCCGGTACGGCCCGCCGGAGCCGGAGGTGCGGCGCTTCCGGCGGGCGGTCGGGTTCGAAGCCGCTGTCGCCGTCGTCGTCCTCGGGTTCACCGCGGCCCTGGTCAGCGTGGAACCCGCCCAGGCCCAGGTCGTGCGGGAGGCCGCCGCGCCGAAGATCCCGGCGTACACCGGCCCGGTGACCACGGTGCTGCCGTTCGACGCCGGTGGCCCGGCCGGTCGCGGGCAGCTGGCGGTCGACATCTCGCCGGGGCGGATCGGGCCGAACACCATGCACCTGTCGGTGCTCGACACGCAGTCGCGGCCGCACGAAGTGGCGGAGCTGCGGGCCGAGCTGCGGCTGCCCGACCGCGCCGTGGGCCCGCTGCCGGTCCGCGTCGAGTACGCCGGGCTCGGCCACTACGTCGCCGGGGCCTCGATCGGCATGCCGGGGCAGTGGGAGCTCGCCGTGGTCGTCCGGATGTCCGAAGTGGACCAGGCGACGGTCCGGATCCCGCTCGGGGTCCGGTGAACGCCGTGCTGTCAGGGGAGAAGATGGTCCGGCGCGACGCGCGGCGGCTGCCCGAGGCCGCGTTGGAGGAACTGCGCCGCCGGACGGTCGCCGCGGTGGAATCCGGCCTGTCGCGCAGTGAGGTGGCCCGCCTGTTCGGCGTCTCCCGCAAGACGGTCGGCAGCTGGGTGAGCTCCTACCGGGACCTCGGCGAGGACGCGTTCCGCCCGCGCACCCGCGGCCGGCGCCCCGGCGAGCAGCTGGCGCTGTCGCCGGGCCGGCAGGCCGCCACGCTCGAGGCCATCACCGGGCGGACCCCGGAGGAGGCCGGGCTGCCGTACCGGGTGTGGACCCGGCAGGCGATCGCGGAGCTGGTCAACCGGGAGTTCCGGATCACGCTCAGCCCGAGGACCGTCAGCGGCTACCTCGCGCGCTGGGACCTGCTGCCCGGGCCCGGCGTGCTCGACGTCCAGCCGGGGATCGACCCGGCGCAGTCGCGGGCGGCCGAGGTCGTCCGGCTGGTGTGGCACCGGACTCCGTCCGGGCTCGACGTCCTCCTGGCGGTGTGCCCCCGCGGTTCGCTGTTCTTCGACGTCCGGACGGCCCCCTTCGACGCCGCCTCGGCGGCGGACTTCCTGAGGCGGCTGGCCGACCAGCTCGCGCGGCCGATCGACGTGGTGGTCCGCCGCTGGCCCGCCCGGGCGACCGGCCTGGTGCGGACCTGGCCGGGCGCGCCGGACGACCGGATCACCGTCCGTTTCCTCTGACGGGCGTTCACGATTTTTCGACGCCCAGTTTGATCGCCGTCGTCCGCCACGCGGTGCCGGCCCATTCCAGCGCGAACACGAAAATGGTGCGGTTGGCGGGCACGATTTCGGTCGTGCCGCCCGCGCGGTCGAGCACGGTCAATGCGTCCTGGTCGAACAGTGCGGTCACGGTCTGCTTCTCCGGCGGCCCTTCGGGTACGGCGCTGCGGAAATGGATCCGGCCACCGCGGTAGGTCGCCCCGGCGGCCTTGTCCCGGTCGAGCTGCTCGGCCAGCCGGGCGCAGGCCTGGCAGCTCGGCGTGGCCAGCTCGCGCAGTGGGCCGGCGTCGAGCGTGCGGTAGCCGTAGTCCACCAGGTCCAGCCAGTGCGAAGCGAACGAAGTCGCGCCCTGTGCGTCCCTTTTGCCCGCGGGGGCGGGCATCGGCGGCACGGTCGCGGTGGCCGTCGCCGGTGCCGCGGGAGTGTCCGGAGCGGGGGTGCACGCGGCGGCGGACAGGCCCGCGGCGAACGTGATCGCGGCCCAGCGGCCGGCCCGGGGTGTGCGCATGGACCGGAGGATGCCACAGTTTCCCGCGGCGATGGCAAAATTCCGGAGTCGTTCCATTAATGGTGCGTTACGACGGTCCCACCTGCGTTTTACGTGGACGGTGAAGTATCTGTGAGTCGTATTGTTTTCGTCGACTCCGGGATTGCCGGGGCTTATGCTCGGGAAGACCCGTATCGGAAACGACCGCCGGAGGGGCCGGGAATTCGCCGGATCGAACCGAGGAGTACCGGAATGCCGAACCTGTGCTGGGGAACCACCGATCTCTACCCGGGCCGCGTGCACACGGTCCTGCCGGGCAGCACGATCTCGCTGTGCAGCCAGGGCCGGTACACCGAGCTGGTCATGGACCGGATCGACGAGCACCGGAGACCGCACGTGCGGATCTGCCCCGAGTGCGCGCTCGCCGCGGTCGACCGGCTCTTCCCGGCCCGGCCTTCGCCCCACCCCCGCCGGGACGGCGGGCCGGTCGTCAACCTGGCGGCAGGATGAACCGGACCGGTAGGCCGGCGGGGACCGACCGCAGGAACCCGCGTGCCCCGGCCGGCCACGGCCCGACGGCGACGGTGAGCCCGCGGCCGGTCCGGGCGGTCAGCTCACTCAGGAAGCCGGTGATGTCCGCGGCGTCGAACGGCCCGCGCCGCGCCCGGAAGTGGAGCATCCCCCGGCTGGTGACGGCGAACAGCACGTGCACGTCGCCGAAGTGGTCCCGAAACCCGGTCAGCAGGTTGTGCCCCGAGGTGACCAGGCCGGTGTCCGGCGGGGCGTGCGGGCGGGTCCAGCCGAGCCACAGCGCCTCGGCGTGCGGCCACGGCTCGGCACCCGCCGGAGCGGGCCGCTGGACCGGGACCAGCCGCGGGAGCCGGCGTCGCGCCTGCTCCGGCGCGAGCGCCCGGTCGTCGATGAGGCCCCAGCGCTGGAGGTACTGCGTCACCGTCGTGGGGCTGAGGAGGATCCGGTACCGGTGGTTGACGAGCTCGGCGACGGCCTGGCGGTTCCACAGCCGGTGGGGGAGGCCGTGCGTCTCCGGCGAGCCGGAGATGATCGCCTCGAGCGTCGCCGCCTGGCGGGGCGGGGAGAGTGCCAGCTGCTCACCCGGGCGGCGGCCGCGCGGCTTCGGCCGGAACGCGTCGTCACCGGCCGCGCGGTAGGCCTGCACCCAGGCGCCCACCGTCTTGCGCGAAACCCCGAACGCGCGCGCCACTTCGGTCCGGGACACGCCGGCTTCGACCGCTGCCACGGCTCGTCGACGCAGGACTTCCAGCGCCTCGGCTGGCAGGCTGCGCGCGTCGCCCGAAGTCTTGATCGTCAAGGTTCCGACGATAGGGAACTTCGCGAGAGTGCCGGTTATCCGCAAGTGAACCTTGGGGTCGGAAACCGGGCAAGACGCCCACCGCCGGTGACCTGGTTGTAACACCGGTCACATTCGGCCGCGCGAAGGTGATCAGGAGTTGCCGTCGGCGGGATGTGCGCTGTCGGGGGTCAGCGGGTCAGGACCGTGCCCGGCAGGGACTCCACCGCCGCCCGCGCGGATTCCGTTGTCCGGC
Source organism: Amycolatopsis sp. NPDC021455 (assembly GCF_040640995.1). Lineage (NCBI taxonomy): Bacteria > Bacillati > Actinomycetota > Actinomycetes > Pseudonocardiales > Pseudonocardiaceae > Amycolatopsis > Amycolatopsis sp. NPDC021455. The sequence continues at coordinate 4,709 of NZ_JBFACT010000137.1, forward strand.
GCGGACTTCCCGCGTCCGGGCCCGCGGCCGCGGCTGTCGCCAAGGCGATCACCTGGGTCGCGATCGCCTGGCGGCGGGCTTCGAAGTCCGCGTCCGTCAGCGCCACCGGGTCCGCCGGCTGGCCCAGCACCGGGGTGTGCAGGTGGCCGCCGGCCACCGACGTCAGTCCCAGGCCGAGGCGGACGCGGTTGCTGCGGAACATCGACTCGTTCGACAGGTAGTTCCCGCCGCCGCCGGAGGCCGCGATCTCGCCCGGGGCCGGGGCGTCCGAACGGCACACCGTCGCTCCCGTGCCCGGGTGCGCCGGGTCCGGCCACACGCAGAACGCCTCGTTGAAGTTCACCGGGTAGGCGCCGGTCACCCCGAGCATCCGCGGGTACGGCAGCGTCGTCTCGATGAACTGGACGTCCGGCTGGGGCCAGCCCGCGGCCGGTGGCACCGCACCGGTCACCGAGACGTTGTCGTTGTCCGGGAAGCCGCCGCGCCAGTTGCCGGCCCAGCGTTCGATGTCGAACTGGCCGGGGCGGCCCTGGCTGATCGTCATCAGCACGTCCGGCCGCCGCGTGCGGTCGCGCAGCGCCGAGCCGTACGCCGCTTCCACGATGCCCTCGTCGAAGTACCCCCACACGACCGGGAAGCTCACGGCCTGCACCACGGCCGGGCCGGACGGCGTGTCGAGGACCCGTCCGTCGAGCTGCAGCGCCGACGCCCCCGCCGGGTTCGAGATCCGGACGCCGGAGCCGTCCAGCTGGAACGGGTCGAACCCGCTCACCATGACCCGCCGCGTCTTCCCGGCCGGGAACCGGACGTCGTCGAGGCCGCGCGAGCCGCGGTCGAACGCCGACAGCATCGAATGGCGGTCTGGCAACGAGAAGGACGGCACCCACTGCCGCACCGCGCTGCTGAGCTGCAGCCGTGCCCAGTACAGCGGCCGGTCGTCGAAGCGGTCGAGCGTGCCGAGGTCGGGACGGCGGCCCTGGGCGCGGTCGACGGCCGTCCGCCACAGGCGGTCACCGGCCTGCGTGACGACGTGTTCGGCGCGCCTCGGCGTGCGCGCCGCGCAGAGATCGTGCTTCACCTCGGCGACGAAGGAGTCGAACCCGGCCAGCCGGACGAGCTCGGGGCCGACGGCGGGTCCGCCGGCCGGCATCGTCGCGGTCAGCCGCTGTTCCTCCACGGTCAGCGGAACCGCCGTGTCGAAGCAGGTGGGGGTGGCCGTCGCGACGCCGGGGAACGCGAACACCGGCACGGCGGCGAGCAGCGGGAGCAGGGCGGAAAAGCGCACGGGTTTCCCTCCACGTCGGGGACGGCCTCCGGAGCCGAGTCTTCCGGTTCGCCCGCGATCCGCGTAGGGGCATTAGTCGGTTGGCGACTTGAAGCCGTCTGGGGCAAGGGGCAGACTCGCCCGCATGTCCGCGCACCGGAGTCGCACCCTCGTCATCGCCGCCACGGCCGCGCTCGTCACGACCGTCGCGGCCGGGCCCGCTTCAGCCGCCACCCCCACGCCGAAGTCGCCGGTCGCCGTCGGTTTCGGCGGTGCCGTGGCCAGCATCGACGCCGACGCCACCGCGATCGGCACCCAGGTCCTGCGCGACGGCGGGAACGCCGTCGACGCGGCCGTCGCGGTCGCCGCCGCGCTCGGCGTCACCGACCCGTTCTCCGCCGGTGTCGGCGGCGGCGGGTTCTTCGTCTACTACGACGCGAAGACCCACCGCGTGCACACCCTGGACGGCCGCGAGACCGCGCCGCAGACCGCCGACGCGAACCTGTTCGTCGAGAACGGCCAGCCGCTGCCGTTCAACGACGCCGTCACCAGCGGCCTCGGCGTCGGCGTCCCCGGCACGCCCGCGACGTGGTCGGAGGCCCTGCGCAAGTGGGGGACGCGGTCGCTGGCCAAGTCGCTGAAGCCCGCGGAGAACCTGGCGCGCAAGGGGTTCGTCGTCGACCAGACGTTCCAGACGCAGGTCGCGAACAACGCCGCGCGGTTCTCGGCGTTCCCGTCGACGCGGTCGCTGTACCTGCCGGGCGGCGCGCCGCCCACCCCGGGAACCGTCTTCCGCAACCCCGACCTCGCGGACACCTACGCGCAGCTCGAGCGCCACGGCGTCGACGCGCTGTACCGCGGTCCGATCGGCGCGGACATCGCGAAGACCGTGCAGCAGCCGCCGAAGGACCCGGCCTCGACGTTGAACGTCCGGCCCGGCAAGCTGTCCACCGCCGACATCGCGGCCTACCGGGCGATCGAGCGCGACCCGACCCACGCGCGCTACGAAGGTCTGGACGTCTACGGCATGCCGGCGCCGTCGTCGGGCGGGCTCACGGTCGGCGAGGCGCTCAACATCCTCGAGAACTTCGACCTGAAGCACGCGAGCAAGGCCGACTACCTGCAGTACTTCCTGGAGTCGACGCGGTTCGCCTTCGCCGACCGCAACCGCTGGATCGGCGACCCGGCCGTCATCGACGTCCCGGCGCGCGAGCTGCTCAGCCAGCGTTTCGCGGACACACGGGCGTGCCTGATCTCGAAGGACAAGGCGGCGACCAGCCCGGTCGCCCCGGCCGACCCCCGGCACCCGACGCCGTGCGCCGCGGGCGCGACCGCCGCGCCGACGCCGTACGAGGGCGAGAACACCACGCACCTGACGGTCGCCGACAAGTGGGGCAACGTCGTCGCCTACACGCTGACGATCGAGCAGGAGGGCGGCAGCGGCATCGTCGTGCCGGGCCGCGGGTTCCTGCTCAACAACGAGCTGACCGACTTCTCGTTCACGCCGGTGACGCCGGGCGTGCCCGACCCGAACCTGCCGGGCCCGGGCAAGCGGCCGCGCTCGTCGATGGCGCCGACGATCGTGCTGAAGGACGGACGGCCGTTCTTCGCGACGGGCTCACCGGGCGGCGCGTCGATCATCACGACGGTGCTGCAGGTGCTGACCGGCCGCATCGACCGCGGCCTGTCCCTGGAGGACGCGATCGCGGCCCCGCGCGCCTCCCAGCGCAACTCGGCGGCGGCCCAGGTGGAGCAGGCCTTCCTCGACCAGCCGGAGACGGCGGTGCTGAAGGCCCGAGGCCAGGGCTTCTCGACGGCGCCGGCGGAGATCGGAGCGGCAACCGGGGTGGAGCGCCTGCGCGACGGCCGCTGGCTGGCGGCGGCGGAACCGGTCCGGCGCGGCCAAGGGGCGGCACAGGTGGTGTACCCGGCGAACTGGTAGGTCGGCCGTCGGGCGTGGTCTCGCCTGCGCCCGACATCGCCCTGGCGCCCCCCAACGCAGCCCCCGCCCTCTCCGGGCACGGTTCCGGCAAAAGTCGATCGCTGCCGCGGTGCTCCGTGGTGGAAGTGGTGCTGTGCGCTGCTGGCCGGGTGTCGCGAATGACTAATTCGGGACGTGCGAGGTCCCCAATGACTCATTCGCGACCTTCGGTAGCGTGGCAGACCTCGGCGACCAGCGTCGCAGCGGTCAAGGAGGGCGGGCCGGGGACTCGGGCGGCGGGCGGACCTGCGTGCCCGGCATCCGGGCGCGACTCTGCCAGGCCCCCGCCACTCGGCGGTTTCTAGGGGTGGTTGCAACACCTGAGTGTTCAGGAGTTGCGGATGTCCAGACGAGATCGGGATCGGGCCCCGCGGGA
>NZ_JBFACT010000138.1:0-8078 GCF_040640995.1 Amycolatopsis sp. NPDC021455
CAAGGTCGTCGACGGCGCGGACCTGAAGCAGCTGGGCGTGCCGGACTGGGCGATCGAGCCCGCGAACAAGACAGACCCCGACCTTCGGCTTGCGAGCGACCGGGGAAGGCTTGGGCGGGTCCTGCTTCGCCCGCCGTCGCGACTGCCACGCCCAGCCGCACGCGGCGATCGCGAGCGCCAGCCCGCCACCGCCGAGCGCCCGCGCGGTCGAGTCGGTCGCGGCGGCCGCCGGCTCGGCGACGGCGGGGGCGGGGGCGGCCGCGGCGGCCAGCGTCAGCTTCGGCGCGGGGTGCTCCGGCTCGGCGCCGCTGCCGTCCGGCACGTCGATCCAGCGCACCACCGAACCGTCGGAGTAGGTCTGCAGGGCCTTGAACACCAGCTGCCCGGTGTCCTTCGGCAGCGGTCCGAGCGAGACCAGGAACTGCTGGAACTGGCCGGGCTGGATCTGCCCGCCCTGCCACACGATCGAGGTGACGGCCTCGGTCACCGTCCCGTCGTCGGTCGCCACCGGCTGGGGCAGCTTGGACCGCTGCGGCGTGGCCGTCCAGCCGGGTACCGGCTGCACCGAGACCGACGCGAGCGGGTGGTCGGCCGGCAGCACCACTTCCAGTTTCACCGTCGATGCGCCCGGCTTCTCGTTGGGCACGTTGAAGGCGACACGGGTGTAGCCGCCGGGGGTGGCGGTGTCCGGGGTGACCGTGACGTGGGCGAAGGCGGCCGGCTGGACGAGGAACACGCCGGCGGCGCCGAGCAGCGAAACGGCGGCGACCCGCCGGGCGGTGCGGGAAACGGACATGTCGGCTCCAGGTTCAGTGGTGCTGTTGCGGGGAATCGAGGACACCCGGCAGGCCGGGCAGCGGGACGGTCGCGGGGTGGACGTCGGCGATCGTGACCATGCCGGTCATCCCGGACGCCACCTCGGAGTGCGAGAAGACGTGGCAGTGGATCATCCACTTCCCGGTGCGGACCGGGACCCAGATCAGGTCGTAGGTCTGCCCGATCCCGACGGTCACGGTGTCCATCTGCTGCGGCACCGCGAGCGGACGGCCGTCCTGGGCGACCACGGTGAAGTACCCGCCGTGGATGTGGATCGCGTGGAACATCTCCGGCCCGGTGCCGATCAGCCGGATGTGCACCCGCTCGCCGACCTTGGCGGCCAGCGGCGTCGTCGCCGGGTAGCTCTTGGCGTTGAAGACGAACCCGAGCGGGCCGTCGCCGGTCATGATCCGGAAGTCGCGTTCGGCCGGGATGTCCCCCAGGGTCGGCACGACCTCGAGGGCGCCGTAGAGGCCGCGGCCCTCCTGGTCGCCGTCCTCGTGCGAGTGGTACCAGTGCGTGCCGGTCGACACCGCCGTCCACTCGTAGGTGAAGCTCTGTCCCGGCTCGATGTCGTGCTGGGTCAGCATCGGCACGCCGTCCTGGTCGTTCGGCAGCTCCATGCCGTGCCAGTGCACCGCGGTCGGTTTCGCCATGTCGTTCTTGACGACGATCCGCACCTTGTCACCCTGGTTGACCCGGATGACCGGGCCCGGCAGGTGGCCGTTGAACGCCAGCGCCTGCTTCGTGCGGCCGGGCTCGGTCTCCCAGGTCAGCGGGGCGGCGGTCAGGTGGAACTCCTTGACCCCGTCCTTGAGCTCCCACGCCGCGAGCGTGGTGCCGTCGCCGAGATCGGCCTCGGCCTGCGACTGCTGGCCGAACGCCGTCCCCAGTGGACGCTGCAGCAACTGCGTGACCGCGGCCTGTTCGACGGTCACCGGTTCCGCCGCGCTCACCGCCGAGCGCACCGGGCCGACGGCCGCGGCCGCGGTCAGCCCGATCGCCGAGCCGAGGACGGCGTAACGCAGGGACCGGCTGCGCGGGAGCCGGAACCGCCGGGCCGCGCCCGTGCCCGGCCGTGGTGGAAAAGGCATCGAATTCCCTTCTGGAGGACGGAAACCGCAGGGAAGGGCCGGGGACGGCGCGGCGCGCCGCCCCCGGACCTCCTCGGATGTCCGGCTACTTGCACACGGTCGCGAAGGCGACCGGATTGCGCTGCCGGCAGGTCAACTGGTCGTTGACAGCGTTGCTCGGCGCCTGCTTCGCCCAGCCCTCGTAGGCGAGCGGGATCGGGAGCACACCCATGCCGCCCATCCCCGCGTACCCGGTGACCTGGTCGTCGGTCGCCGTGTTCGGGCCGGCGGTCAGCACCATCCGGCCGACCACCGCGGCGTCGGACGGGTTGCCGTCGCCGTTCGGGTCCGGGTCCACCACGGACATCGCGTTCGAGAACTTGCTGGAGACGTAGGCGTAGTAGCCGCCGCCCTTCTTGGCCCCGTAGTTGATGCCGTGGCAGCCGGAGTCACAGGGCAGCCACTTGACGATCTTGTCCGTCTTCGGGTCGATCACCGTGATGTTGTTGGTCAGCGTGTTCGCCACCAGCACCGCGGAGTTGTCCGGTGCCACGGGGATCTGGATGTCCAGACCACCCCAGTCCCCGGACGGGCCCTTGACGGGGTCGTAGTTGGCCCACAGGTCGATCTTCTTGTAGTGCTGTTTCGCCCCGCCGTCGGCGACGCAGGCGTCGGCCTTCAGCGAGATGCACGAAACGGTGGCACCGGAGAAGTCGGCCTCGTACGCCTTCGAGCCGTCCGGCGTCATGCCCGAGGCGATCGGCAGTTCGCCGGTCTGCTCGTGCCGGATCTGCCCGCTCGGGATGTCGACGACCGTGGCGTTGTACAGGTTGACGTTGGGCGTGATCATCGTCGACCCGTCCCCGGTCATCCAGTGGGCGTGCGGGTGCGCGACCTTCTCCCCCGGCAGCTCGACCGGGATACGCCGGTCGATCTTCGTGGCGTCGGGCGAGAGCTCCATCACCGCACCACCGCCGTTGAGCGCGACGTGCAGCTGCCCGGTGTCGGTCCGGCTCATCACGTGCGATGGATCCGGGCCGACTTCGATCTGCCTGATGAACGCACCGCTGGCCCGGTCGAAGACGTCCAGCTTGTTGTTGAACCATTCGGTCTGGTAGATGACCTTCTCGTCCTTGTCGGTCCACATGTTGTGCGGGTTGTTCATGTTGACCTGGGGCAGCGCGACCTTCCGTTCCACTTCCCAGTTCTGCACGTTCACCCGCGTCGCGGTCCCCGGCTTGGTCTTGTGCGCCGTGGTCTCCATCTCGGTGTCGACCCACACCTCGCCGACGCCGGGTACCGCCGGTTTCTTGTTGGCGGCCGCCAGTTTCTTCGGCACGCCCTGGTGTTCCTTGAGGTACAGGCTCAGCAGCGGGATGAGCTGCGGGTTGCCCGCCTCGTCGTAGGTCAGGATCGGCGCCGGCGGGTAGTCCGACGGGTTCCACTCCGTTTCCTGCGTGCCGCTGTAGGTCTGCCAGTTGCCCGGCGCGGTGATGTTGAAGAACTTCGTCACCAGCTGCGTGATGATGTCCGCGTTGGACGGCACGACCAGGTTGCGGCTGTTGACGTGCAGCTTCTTGCCGAAGTCCAGGCCCGGGGTGAGCGGGTCGTCGACCACGACCGCACCGAGCATGTACGGGTGGATCTTGCACTGGAAGGCGTACAGGCCGGGCTCGGTGAGCTGGACGGTCTGGTTGCCCACCCAGGCCCCGCCCTGGTCGTACGGGAAGCCCTTCGCCCCGTCCGGCCAGATCAGGCTCGTCGCGGTGTGCGCGGACGCCGCCGCCGGCTGGTTCACGCCGAAGTTCACCGTGACCGGCAGGGTGATGTCGTTGCTCGCCCACTTCTTCAGCTCGTCGAGCAGGCCCATCAGGTCCGCGCCCACCGGCAGCTTGTCCAGTGACACCGGCACGTTCGCCGGTTGCGCCGCGACCTGCTGCTGGAACTGGTCGAGCAGGCTGTTCGCCCGCGCGGCCCGGGCGTCACCCGCGGGCAGGACCTGGCCCACCGCGCTGCGCAACGCGCCGATGTTGAGCAGCTGGGCGGGATCGACCCCGAGGTTGCCGACCTGCGGGGTGTTGCTCCCGCTGGGCAGCAGCTTGCTGAGCTGCGAAACGGCTCCGCCCAGCAGGTTGCTCGCGCCTTGGCCGTCCAGTGCGCCGTTGCCCAGCAGCGGCAGCTTGGACAGGTCGAGCGACGGCAGCAGGCCGAGCACCTTGCCCAGGTTGAGCCGCGGCAGCTCCGCCACGGCCAGGGACTTGGTGCCGAACAGGTTGAGGTTGGTGTTGTACCAGGACCCGTTGTCGTCGGTGAGCCGGAAGCTGACCGGCAGCGGCCCGACGCCGATGGGGGATCCGCCCGGCCCGGTCGTGGTCGGGGCGGGCGTGCCGCTCGACGGCGGGGCCGTCGTCCCCGGTGGCGCCGTCGTGGTCGGCGGAGCGGTGGTGGTCGGCGGGGCCGTCGTGGTCGGGGGCGCCGTCGTCGTCGGCGGGGCCGTGGTGGTCGGTGGGGCCGTCGTGGTGGGCGGGGTGGTGCCGCCGACGTGCACCGCCATGAACATGTCGGGGTGGAACCGGCAGGTGATGTTCACCGTGCCGGGGCTGGAGAAGGTGTGCGAGAACGACGCACCCGGTGGCATGTCGGGCGAGTTGATCTCGCCCCCGCCGGACTGCACGACGCTGTGCACGGTGCCGTCGGTTTCGGTGTTGGTCCAGGTGACGGTGTCACCGACGGCGATCGAGACGTCGGCGGGGTTGAAGCTGAGATTCTGCTGCTGGACGTTGGTCGTGGCCGCCGACGCCGGAGCCGGCCCGGTGAACACGACACCGAGGGTGCTCAGTGCCACGGTCGTGGCCAGCACCAGGGCGCGTGAGGCTCGGCGGCGGCGCCAGAGCCCGCCGGAGGAGAACCTGCGCAACGGATGCGATGGACGCATCGTCTTCCCTTCTCTTCGCAGGGGCAGCGCGGGCCACCGGGGTCCCGGTCGGGTGGGCCCTGGTGGCTCGGTGCTGCACGGTTCTTCGGATGGGGTGAATTCCGCTGGCCGCGCGAAACCCGCGCCCGAGTCCGGCCACTCGGGTGGGAGATTCGCGGAGCACGGGCCACGTCGGCGGGGCCCGGCCGCGATACGGCCGTTCCGGTGTTCCCCGTCCGTTCGGCTGATGCGCCATCTGGTCCTCATCAATCGACCGAACGCCGTGGACGTGGAGCCACAATTAGGGCGGCGGCGCGTGTACAACGCTTCTCGGCGCTGTTAACTGTGGATTACCAAGACCCCTTGCCGAGTTCTTTCCGGAGTGAAAGACGTAATTATCCGCACCGGAAGAAGAATGACCGGCAATTCAAATAGGTGCCACCGGGCCGCACTTTCGATCTCGTCGAAAGGTTCCCCGTTCCCGCTGATCGCGGGGTTCCGGTCGGCCGACCGGACATCCCGGACGACTGGCACCTATTTGCCCCGGAAGCGAATTACCGCCCACCCCGCAACGGCTGCGTGAACTAGGCCACCCAGCCGAGCGCACCGCTCGGCCAAACAGCGCTCTGACCAGCCAATATCCGCTGCTGCTCCGGTTCCGCGGCGGTCGTTTCGGGCAGGTTAACGCTCACCTCCCGGCCCGGACGGCCCCATTCGGCGGCCTCTGGTCAGAACGGCCCAAGGCGTGCCACCATGTCGCCACCAGGCGCCGGCGAGGCCGCGCCTTTCGTCTTCCGAGATTCCCACATCGGCGTGCCGCGCACCTGAGAAGACTCCAAGAAAGCGAGCTGCTGCCATGATCGTTTCCGCAGACCGAAGGAGCCGGCCTTGACCACGGGAACGGCGAAACCGAAACCGCCTGAGGAAAAGCCGTCCCCCCGGAATCGGACGGCCCGGCTGGCGCAGCGCACCTGGTGGCTGCCCTGGGTGCTCGGGGCCGCCGCGGTGGCGGTGGCGGTGGTCATCGCCACCGACGTGTTCACCCCGGACAAGCCCGCCGGCTGGGACCAGGTCCGGCTGCCCACCACCGAGCACCAGGTCGTCTACTCCGTGACCGGGGCGGGGAAGTCCCCCGAGATCAAGTACGTGATCGACGGGGTGAACGGCACCGAGACCGTCGTGAACGGGGATCTGCCGTGGCGCAAGGAGTTCACCCTCAAGGTGGGGCCCGGCCTCGGCGTCGTCCAGGTGCTGGCCGCGAACAACGAAACCGCGGAGTCGATCGGCTGCACGGTCAGCGTCGACGGCAACGTGGTGCACCAGGCGTCCTCCCGCGGGCCCGGCACCCAGGTTTCCTGTTCGTCCGTGATCCGCCCGGCCACGAGGTGACCCCGATGGAAATCCCTGCCGTGCCCCGTGTTCTCGCGGTCACCGCGGTGGCCGCGGCGCTGGCCGCCGTCACCGCGACGCCGTCGGAGGCGGCCGGGTCGCTGGTGCTCGACAGCTGCCTGGTGACCGTCCAGGGCGAACCGGGTCAGGCGGTGGCGCTCAAGCCCGCGGCGGTGACCCCGCAGATCCTCGCCGCGCTGGCCCCGCTGGATCCGCTCAACGTGCTGCGCCCGGCGTTCTCCGGAGTCTGGCAGGCCCTTCCGCCGATCGCGCTGGGCTCGATCGGCGCCACCGACGGCCTGATCCCCGGCAGCGCCGTCGGCGACGCCGTCCTCGGGGACCTGCGCAAGATCTCGTTGCTGGCGCCGGTGATCGACGCGCTTTCGCCGTCGGTGCGGGCGTTGCTGGGCGCGAACTGCGGGGTCACGACCAAGCCCGGCACCCCCGCGCCCGCCCCGGCGTCGCGGCCGCCGGCCGGCACCCGGCCACCGGCCGGCGGCACCCCCGCACCGCCGGCTGCCTCCGGTGGCCCCGGCGCCCCGCCGGCCACCGGGACGACCGTCACCAGCCCCGGCCTGCCCGGCGCGGTGCTCGGGTCGCAGTTCCCGGGGGTGGCCGGCCAGGGCGGCGTCCCCGGGCCCGGCATCCCGCCGGACCGGGTCGCCTACGACTACGGACCCGCCGCGGTGCCCCAGATCCCCACGGTCGACGCCCGGCCGCAGGACCTCGGCGGGCAGTCGACCGGCTCGGCCCAGGCGCTGCCGGCCGCTCACGACGGTGGCATCAGCCGCTCGACACTGCTCGCCGGCCTGCTGCTGGCCCTCGTCGGCACGCAGTGGTTCCGCCGCTGGGCATTGCACCGCGCCGGCAAGACCAGCTAGGAGGAGCGTGGATGGGACTCACCCGGATCGCCACGGTCGCCGCTCACTTCGGCCGCGACCTCGCGTTCGGCCGGACCCGCATCGCGGCGCTGATCGAGGAAGCCCGCCAGGCGGGCGCCGCGCTGCTGGTGCTGCCGGACGGCGCGCTCGGCGGCTCCCTCGCCGGCTTCGGCCCGGCCGACCCCGACCACCTGCCACCGGCACTCGCCCCGGACGGCCCCGAAGTCCACGAAATCGCGGCACTGGCCGGAAACCTGGTCGTGTGCTTCGGCTACACCGAGGCAGGCGAAAACGGCGCCCGGTACACGGCGGCGGCGTGCGTTTCCGGCGACGGTGTGCTCGGCCGGCACCGCAAGGTGCACCTGTCCGCGGCGGAGGCCCTGCTGCACCTGCCGGGCCGCGGGTTCACCGCGTTCGACACCCCGGCGAGCCGGCTGGGCATGCTGCTCGACTACGACAAGGCGTTCCCCGAGTCCGCCCGCGGCCTCGCCGCCGACGGCGCCGGAATCGTCGCGTGCCTGTCGTCGTGGGCGACCAGCAGCCGGAGCCCGACCCTCGCACGGGATCGCCAAGCCCGGCTGTTCGACGTGTACGACTGCGTGCGCGCGGCCGAGAACCAGGTGGTGTTCGTTTCCGCGAACCAGGCCGGCGTCATGCACGGCACCCGGTTCTTCGGCCAGGCGAAGATCGTTGCCCCGAACGGCGACACCCGCGCGCGAACCGGCTCACGGCCCGCTCTCGTGGTCGCCGAACTGGACGTCGAGGCGGAACTGGCCACGGCCCGGCGAGCCCGCGACCACCTCGGCGAGCTGCGCCCACTGGCCACGGCCGCCGCCCATCCTCAGCGGAGCATGGCGAACCAGGGCCGTCCCTTGGCTTAGGGGCATGTCGCCGTGATCATCGAGGCTTTTCGCGTGATCAGCTGGGTGTGCCTCTGGTGGGGCGCTCGTTCGGGGTTGAAAATGGGGGTTGGTCGCTCGCTGACGTCGTAGCTCTGTGGTCGTT
>NZ_JBFACT010000139.1:0-8068 GCF_040640995.1 Amycolatopsis sp. NPDC021455
GGGGATGATGACCGGCCATCCGGGGATCTTCGCGGGCGGCGACATGGTGCCGTCGGGCCGGACCGCGACCGTCGCGGTGGGACACGGCGCCCGGGCCGCCCGGGAGATCGACGCCTGGCTGCGCGAGGCCGTCGTGCCGGAGCCACCGGCCCGGCGCGAGGCGACTTTCGGCGACCTCAACACGTGGTACTACAGCGACGCCGACCGGACCGTCCGGCCGCACCTGGACCTGTCCCGGCGGGTGTCCACCTTCGACGAGATCAAGGGCGGCCTCGACGCGTCGACGGCGTTGTTCGAAGCACGCCGCTGCCTGTCCTGCGGCAACTGCTTCGAATGCGACAACTGCTACGGCGTCTGCCCCGACAACGCGGTGATCAAGCTCGACCCGGGGGAGCGGTACGCGATCGATCTCGACTACTGCAAGGGATGCGGGATCTGTGTCGCCGAATGCCCGTGCGGCGCCATCGAAATGGTGCCCGAGGAAAGCTGAGGAGGCGGAAATGCGAACCGTCATCGTGTTCGAATCGATGTACGGCGCCACCGAGAAGGTGGCCCGGGCCATCGCCGACGGAATGTCCGGGTCGGTCGGCGCCGAGGTCGTGAACGTCGACGACGCGCCGGCGGACCTCACCGGGGTCGAACTGCTCGTCGTCGGCGGGCCCACCCACGTGCACGGCCTGAGCCGGGCCGCCACCCGGAAGTCGGCCGCGGAGCAGGTGGACTACCCGATGCGGTCGCGGACCGGGCTCCGGGAATGGCTGGGCTCCCTCGGATCGCTGCCGCACGGGCTCGCGTTCGCGGCGTTCGACACCCGGATCGACAAGCCGCGCCTGTTCACCGGCGCCGCCTCGCTCGGCGCCGTGAAGCGGCTGAGCCGGCTCGGCGGCCGGGCGGTGGCGCCCGCCGAGAGCTTCTTCGTCGGCACCGACCCGGTCGACGCCGGTCCGGAACCGGGCGAGCTGGCCCGGGCCCAGGCGTGGGGCGCGGCGCTCGGCGCGTCCGTGCGCCGGACCGTGTCCTGAACGGCGGTCGCGGCGGACCGGTTCAGCGCAGGCCCGGCAGGTGCGCGACGGCGAGGCCGGTGACCGACGACGTGGTCGCGGCCATCAGCAGGCCGCCGAAGACGCCGATCAGGACCGTGGTGGTGAGCGACTGACCGGGCTGCCACAGCGGCATCGTGACGCCCAGGAAGACCGCCAGCCCGAGCAGCCACGCGGCGGCGGTGGTGGCGATCCAGCGAGCCGAGCGGCCGAGGTGGCGGCGCAGGACCAGCCACTGCGCGAACCCGATGGACAGCAGCAGCGCGATTCCCAGCACACCGGCCGCCGGCCAGAGCAGCGAGGGCGGCCACGTCGTCAGCGCCGCGGCCCACGTGCTCGGCGCCAGGCCGACGAGGTAGGCGAACGACGCGGCCGCGGCCGTCGCCGCCACCCATCGCCGGAAGCTCAGGGCAGGCAGCGCGTGCCGGAGGACGAGCGCCTGGCCGGCTCCGAGCGCGGCCCCTTCGGCGGCGCCGGCCAGCAGCAAGGCCGGCAGGGAAACGACGGCGGGACTGTCCGCGGTCAGGGCACCGGTGACCGCCGGAATCGAGAAGCCGAGGAACTCGGCGACCGTCACGACCGAGAACCACAGCCGGGCCAGGGCGGTGCCCCGCAGCAGCGCCGCCGGCGGCGCGGGAAAGGCCAGGACCGGCGTCCCGGCCGGCAGTCCGGCGCGGGGAAACCGCCGGCGGTAGGCCTCGGCCGCCGCGGCTCGGGCGGGACCCGTGAGCAGGCTGCCTTCGGTCGCTACCCAACGGTTGCCGACCAGCACCTCGGCCGGTGCGGCGTGCCGGAAGTGCCGCCACCAGCGCTTGCCCTCCGGGTGGCCGGCGACGACCAGGATCCGGTCGCCCGAGCGGGCGTACCGCACCGGGAACGCGATCGGTTCCGGCGCCCGGGCGGGCCGGTAGCGCAGGCCGGTGAGCGTCCCGTTCAGCAGCGGGGAAAGCCCGGATCGCAGCAGGCGGAGGAGCAACCGGTCCGGCACACCGGGGCGGATCGGCTTTTCGGTCGTGGTCGGCATCCCGCCAGTACAGGCGGCCGCGGCCGGCCACGGCAGGGCCGATCGAACACCGGCCCGGGGACTTTCGCCACCGGCGGGGTCAGAGCCAGTCGCGGCGTTTGAACAGCGCGTACAGCGTCGCGGAGATGACCAGGATGGCCAGCGTGGAGACCCACACCCCGGACGCCTGCCCGAAACCGGGGTAGGGGATGTTCTGGCCGTAGAAGCCGGTGATCGCGGTGGGCACCGCGATGATCGCGGCCCAGCTGGTGACCTTCTTCATGATCGTGTTCAGCCGGTTGGCCTGGATGCTCAGCTGGGTTTCCCGGATCGTGGCGATCAGGTCGCGCAGGGACTCCGTCCACTCCGTGACGCGCAGGACGTGGTCGTAGACGTCCTGGTAGTAGGGCAGGAGGGTGTCGTCGTGGCGCATCAGGGCGGCGACGATCTCCCGCATCGGGACGGCCAGGTGCCGCAGCCGGCTGAGGCTGCGGCGCAGGCGCAGGGACCGGCGCTGCAGGTCGGTGTGGTCGACGCGGTCGGCGAAGACGAGGTCTTCGAGTTCCTCGACCTGTTCGTCGAGGGCCTGGACGGCGTCGAGGTGGCCGTCGACGAGGTAGTCGAGCAGGCCGTGCAGCAGGAATCCGGCGCCGTTCTTGGCCAGTTCGGGGGTGGTGTCCCAGCGGGCGGTGAGCGCGTCGATGTCGGTGGTGTTGTTGCGGTGCACGGTGACCAGCACGCGGTCGGTGACGAAGGCGTCGAGCTCCGAGGCGGCCAGGGCGCCGTCGGTGACGTGCACGGTGTAGGCGGCGAGGAAGGAGTGCCGGTCGTAGCGGACGAGCTTGGGGCGCTGGTGGTCTTCGTCGAGCACGGAGGCGACGGCCAGGGGGTGCAGCCCGAGTTCGGTGGTGAGGGCGGCCAGGTCCTGCGCGGTGGGAGCGTCGAGGTCCAGCCACAGCGTCACCGACGGGTCGGCGAGGTGGTGGGCGGCTTCGGTGGCGGGGAAGTCCTCGCGTTCGAGGACGCCGCTGCGGTACAACCGGCTGCGCATCATCGGCTCAGCAGTCGTGGGCGGCGGCGAGGCTGGCGCGGCAGGCGCGGACCAGCTGGCGGGTGGCCCGGGTGGCGGGGGTGTCGCCGCAGGACGGGCAGCGGACCGAGACGTCGCCGGCCAGCTGGTCGATGGCGACGTCGAGCGCGCGTTCGCAGGCACGGCACCAGCGGGTGCCGGTGATGACGACGACGTGCAGTGGCGAGGCGACGCAGTCGTGCAGCCAGCGGCGGTGGGTGCGGCAGGTGACGCGCTCCAGCGGGTCCAGGCCGTCCTCTTCGGACCGGTCTTCCGCGGTCAGCGTGCGGGCCAGGCGCCGGTCGGTGACGTCGGCGTAGCGGGCGTCGACGAAGCCTGCGGGCCACAGGGCGAGGCGGTTGCGGCGGGGAGGCGTCGGCTCGGCTGTGGTCGCCGGGGCGGATCCGCGGTGTGCGTCCATGAGGTGCCTCAACTTTCGTCGGGATCCAGGGTGCGCCGGGGCGGGGCCGGGCGACGAGGGCCGGACCGTCCCGGCTTCCGGGGCCCGGGGGCCCTGGTTCCGGCAGGGCGAAGGCCCGTCCGAATGAGGACTTTCGGTCCGCCGGGAGGTGGTGCGCCGGCGCGCGGGGCGGCTCTGCGCTTCGCCGCAGCGGCCGGAAGTCCCCGTGCGGGAGGACTTACGGCCGCAGCCCGGCGGTTCTCCCGGCCCGCATCCTCGATCACATGGACACCTCAGCCGTGCTGCCCGGGCTCACGCGCCTGCGTCACTACCGGCGCGCGTGGTTGCGCGGCGACGTCGTCGCCGGGGTCACCGTCGCCGCCTACCTCGTCCCGCAGGTGATGGCCTACGCCGAGGTGGCCGGGCTGCCGCCGGCCGCCGGGCTGTGGGCGGCGGTCGGTCCGCTCGCGGTGTACGCGCTGCTGGGCTCGTCGCGGCAGCTGTCGGTCGGCCCCGAGTCGACGACGGCGTTGATGACGGCGGCGGTGCTGATGCCGCTCGCCGCGGGCGATCCCGCCCACTACTCGGCGCTGGCGGCGGTGCTCGCGATCATGGTCGGCTGCCTGTGCCTGGTGGCCGGGCTGGCGCGGCTGGGGGTGCTCGCCGAACTGCTGTCGAAGCCGGTGCTGACCGGCTACATGGCCGGGATCGCCGTGCTCATGGTCACCGGCCAGCTCGGGAAGGTCACCGGGGTCCCGGTCCACGGCGGCGAGTTCCTCGCCGAGGCCGGTTCCTTCTTCGCCGGGCTCGCCCAGGTGCGCTGGCCGGCCGTGGGGCTGGCGGCGGGCGTGCTGGCCCTGCTCTTCCTGCTGGAACGGCTCGTCCCGTGGGCGCCGGGGCCGCTCGTCGCGATGGCCGTGGCGACGCTGGTCGCGTCCGGGCTCGCGGGCTTCGACGTCGTGGGTGCGCTGCCCGCCGGGCTGCCGCCCGCGGTGTCCGGTGTTTCCGCGGCCGACGTCGGGCGGCTGGTCCTGCCCGCGGTCGGGATCGCGATCGTCGGGTTCTCCGACAACGTGCTCACGGCCCGGGCGTTCGCGGCCCGCCGGGGTGAGGAGGTCGACGCCGACCAGGAGCTGCGCGCGCTCGCGGCGGCGAACGTGGCGGCGGGTTTCCTGCACGGCTTCCCGGTCAGCAGCAGCGGCAGCCGGACCGCGCTGGGCGCGGCGGTCGGCGGCCGGACCCAGCTGCACTCGCTGGTCGCGCTGGCCACGGTCGTGCTCACGGTGCTGTTCGCCCGGCCGCTGCTGGCGGCGTTCCCGAAAGCGGCGCTCGGCGCGCTGGTCGTCTTCGCCGCGTGGCACCTCGTCGACGTCCGCGAGCTGCGCCGGTTCGCCCGGTTCCGGCGCAGCGAGCTCCTGCTCGCCCTGCTGACCACCGTCGGGGTACTGGGACTCGGCGTGCTGTACGGCGTGCTGGCCGCGGTCGGGCTGTCCATCCTGGACCTGCTGCGCCGGATCGCCCGTCCGCACGACGGGATCCTCGGCACGGTGCCGGGCCTGGCCGGCATGCACGACGTCGACGACTACCCGGCGGCGACCACCGAGCCGGGGCTGGTCGTGTACCGGTACGACGCACCGCTGTGCTTCGCCAACGCGGAGGACTTCCGGCGGCGCGCCCTCGCCGCGGCGGACGAGACGACGCGATGGTTCGTGCTCAACGCGGAGGCGAACGTCGAACTGGACGTGACGGCCGCCGACGCCCTCGACCGGTTGCGCGAGGACCTCGGCCGGCGCGACGTCGTGTTCGCGATGGCGCGGGTCAAGCAGGACCTGCGGGACGACCTCGTCGCCGCCGGGCTGGTGGCGAAGGTGGGGGAAGAGCGCATCTTCCCGACCCTCCCGACGGCCGTGGGTGCCTATCGCGGCTGGGCGGCGGCGGAGAGCCGGCCGTTCCAGCCGCTTCCGGGCCGGGAAGATCCGTGACGCCCGGTGCGAGAGCGGCCGAAGGTCACCACGCGCGAGGACGAACGACAGCAGCGAGCGCACTCGCGGGCGGCCTACCGTCGGATCCGGTTGCACCGCGCGGGATGTCCCGTGATGGTCGTCCGCACGGAACGAGGGAGTTGACATGACCACCAGCACGGTGTCCGCGGTGATGACCGCCGACCCGATCACCGTCACCACGCAGACGCCGTTCAAGGACATCGCCGAGTTGCTGACCGGGAACGGGATCAGCGCGGTGGGTGTCGTCGACAAGACGGGTGCGCTCGTCGGCGTCGTCTCGGAGGCGGACCTGCTGCCGCACCTGTGGGACGACCCGAAGCCCCGGTGGCGCGACCGCCGGCTGGCCCGCAAGGCGACGGCGTGCGCGGCGAAGGACCTGATGACCAGCCCGGTCGTCACGATCGACGCGGAGGCGCCGCTGGCGGTCGCGGCGGCGAAGTTCGCGCGCACCGGTGTGCGGCGGTTGTTCGTGCTGCGGAACGGGAAGCCGGCGGGCGTGCTGTCCCGTCGTGACCTGGTCGGCGTCTTCACCCGCGGTGACGCGGATCTCGAGCGGGAGGTCCGGGACCGGGTGCTGCGCGAGCGGCTGAACCTGGGCCCGGACCGGGTGCGCGTCGAAGTGCGGGCCGGGATCGTGACGGTCGTGGGGCGGGTGGAGCGGCGCAGCGACATCGACCCGGTGACGCGGCTGATCCACGAGCTGTCCGGCGTGGTGGAAGTGCGCAACCGCCTGGACTACGTCTGGAACGACGTGGCTTGATCCGCTGCCGCGCTGAGCGCCACGACGTGGCCGGGCGCGGCCGGCGCGACATGCTCAGCCCGCCACCAGGGCGAGTGAATCCGGCAGCTGCTCACGCGCCGGACGGAGCCGGCTCCAGCAGGACGTCCGCCAGGGATCGGCGCGGGGTCCACGGCACCGGCGCGCCGCGGCCGAGCCGCAGGACGATCTGCGGCCACAGGCCCCCGCCCAGCAGCCGGCGCAGTTCCGCACGCACCGCGGGAACCTCGACCGGCTGGGAGATGAACGAGGCGTCGAACCCCGCGGCGGTCGCGGTCAGCAGGACCCGCTGCATCGCCTGGCCGGCCCGGATCCGGTCGACGCGGGTGTCGTCGAAGGAGCCGATGACCACGACGAGGGGTTCGGAGTCGTCCGGCCGGCCGCGATCCTGTGAGCCGAAGTCGCGCAGGACCCAGCCGCCGTTGTTCGAGGGCGTCGACCCGGCCGCGTACTCGGGGACGCCGTCGCGGCTGTCCGGATCGCGCCCGGTCCAGTGCCGCCATTCGGCCAGGAAGGCCGGGTCGGCCAGCTGGGCGTGGTGCCCTTTGTGGACCAGTTCACGGAGTCCCTCGAGCTGGTTCGCGTCGAGCCGTGGCAGCCAGGCCTGCTCGACCTCGGCGGCGTGCCGCAGCTCGGCGACCAGGGACGCCGGGATCGAGCCCGCTTCGAACGGGGTGCGGTTCGTGTGGCGCCGGGGGATGGCGTCGGCCAGTTCGACCAGGCGGGGATCGGGCCGGCGGGCCGCGAACGGCCGTACGACGGCCAGCAGCGTGGGGTCGTCGCGCCGGGGAAACAGTGTCACGGCCGGGTGGGCCCCGAGCGCGTGGATCGCGGCGCGCAGGTTGAACAGCGCCGCCCCGCAGGAAAGCAGCAGCTCGCGCCGGTCGGCGTCGGCGACCGGCAGGGCGCGGTCCGGGTCGGCGTGCAGTTCGAGGCCGGCGCTGGTGCAGCGGAACCGCCAGGGCTGCGTGTTGTGCGTCGACGGGGCGAGCACCGCGGCCCCGATCACGGACTTCACCTGATCGGGGTCGAGCAGGCCGATCGAGGTGATGGGTGGTGTCATGGTTTCCCTTCGGCGCCGCGGAGCGGCACGCTGTCGATCCCCGAGCTGGTTACGACGGTCCCTTGGGCCGGGACGCCGGGGGAAGGGGACAAAGTCACCGAATCGAGCTGCTGATCGGGCTCCGGAACGAGCCGGTGACGAAGGTCCCCGGTGTTCGGGTAGTCCGGCCGCGGCGCGGCAACCCCGGTCCGAGGTCTCCTTGTGGTGCGACACCCGTCGTCGCAGAGAGGAGAAACTCCGATGACTGCCTTGGTGCCGGGTTCACGCCTGGCGTTGCCGAGCATCGCGGCGTGGCTGGAGAACCCCTGGCCGTTCGCCGAGCACAACCCGGTCCGGATCGAAGAGTCCACCGAGGACGGACGATTCGTCGTGCGGGCCGAGCTGCCCGGGTTCGACCCGGAGAAGCACATCTCCGTGACCACGCACAACGGGCTGCTGACCATCTCCGCCGAGCGTGAGGCGAAGGAGATCGCGGAGGGCCGTAGCGAGTTCTTCTACGGCACGTTCAGCCGCACGGTCAGCCTGCCGGCCGGGGCGGACCCGGCGAAGGTCAAGGCGACGTACACCGACGGCATCCTCGAGATTTCGATGCCGGTTTCGGCGCACCCGCGCGACAAGCACGTCAAGATCCAGGTCACCAAGGACTAGGTGACCCTCCGTGGTGGGCGCGGCCCTTCCCGGCCCCCCCCCCCCCACCCGGGGGGGCGGGGAA
>NZ_JBFACT010000140.1:0-7662 GCF_040640995.1 Amycolatopsis sp. NPDC021455
TCGCCGCGTTGCGGGTGCAGAGCCGCCAGAACGTGTCCAGGTCCGTCGTCACGGTAGCCAGCGGGGTGCGCGACGGCGGCGCCCCGCGGTCCAGGCGCCGCCGCGGCCTTGACCGGGCCGGCGAAGTAGGCGAACGAACCCGAGTCGGTCTGCCGCGCCGAACCCTTGACCTCCAGGTAGGCCGAGGTCGCCGTGGCCGTCCCGGCCGACGCGTTCTTCATCGTGCTGACGCAGTTCTGGCCGTTGGACGCGTTGTACGACAGGTACACCGTGCCCGCCGCGCCGCCCGTGCCGAGCGGGGCCGAGTCGATCACGCTGTACCCGCCACCGCAGGCAGGGGCGCCGAGCTGGGTTTCGCTGACCGACGCGAAGCGGATCGTGTCGTTCGCGTGGAACTCGGGGCCCGCCTCGAACAGCACGCCGACCGACGCCTGGGACAGCTGCACCATGTCCGAATAGGCCGCGTCGTCACCCCACACGAGCAGGCTGCCGGCCGTGCCGGTCCAGTTCGCGCCCTCGTCGAACGACGAGTGGATCCGCAGTTCCTTGCGGCGGTCGCACACCGAAGGGGCGGCGAACACGATCCGGTTGTACTTGGCGCCGGTGTCGGTGGCGCTCATCCGCGCCGTCGAGCCTTCGACGACCGGGGTGACGAGGTCGGTGGCGAAGGCGAACTTCGAGCTGAACGTCTCGCCGCCGTCGGAGCTGATCGCGAAGGCCCGGTTGTGCGTGCCGTCCGCCAGGCACTTGTTGTCGTTGTTCGCGTCGTTGCGCGCGGCGGCGTAGACGCGGCCGTCCCTGAGCTCGGTGACGCTGATCTCCTGTGGGTTCATCAGGTCCGTCGTGGACGTGTCGGTCGCCCCGCGGTGCCAGGTGGCGCCCTTGTCGTCGCTGTAGATCAGCGCGCCGGTGTTCTTGCCGCTGATCGTGTAGCTCATCCCGGCGACGAGACGGCCCGCGTGCGCGCCGCGGGTCAGCACGATGCCGTGCGACGGCCCGGTCGCGAGCCAGCCGGGCGCGCTCGCGAAACCGAGCTCCGTGGTCAGGACCTTCGGCGCGGCCCACGTCTTCCCGTTGTCGTCGCTGATGGACACCCGCGGGATGCGGCCGCAGGACGGATTGGTGAAGCACTGCATGGTGGACAGCAGCACGATCCGGTTGCTGCCCGGGATGACGATCGGCGCCGGGTTGCCCTTCACGTCGCCGAAAGCGTCGATGACGGTCTGCAAGGCACCCCACGACTTGCCGCCGTCGGTGGAACGCTTCATCACGAGATCGATCTTGCCGAGGTCGTTGCAGAAGCTGGCGCCGCCGTTGCGGCCCTCGGCGAAGGCGAGCAGATCGCCGTTGTTCGCCTTGACGACAGTGGGAATGCGGTAACAGTCGTGGCCCTCGGTGTTCTTGGTGAACACGAGCGTGCTGGCCACGTCGGCCTGCGCCGCCGCGGTGCCGATCTCCGCCGGGACGGCGACGGCGGCGCACCCCAGCAGCCCGGCCAGCAAGCCCTGGGCGAGTCGGGTGAATTTCACGGTTCGAGCTCCCTACGGATTCGTCTATGTCTCGGCAGAAGCGTCGACACAACCCGTACAAGACCCGTACAACCTCGCGTATAACGAACTATACGTGACCGGGAGGGAAAATTCAGGTGAACGCGGTCAGGGTACCGAACCCGGTCGCCAGCACCAGAAGCGTGGAGAGGAACCCCAGGAGCAGCGCGCGTCCGCCGCCGCGCAGCAGCGTGCCGGGCCGGACGGCGCAGCCGAGGCCGAACAGCGCGCCGGCGAGCAGCAGCGTCGACGCTGTCTTCGCGACGTCGAGCGCGAACGCGGGGAGGAGCCTGGTCGCGCGAACGGCGACCATCGCGAGGAACCCGAGGACGAACAGCGGCACCAGCGGGGTCCGCCCGCCGCGGCGGGTGCGTTCGGCGGCGCCGACGAGCGCGACCACCGGTGCGAGCAGGACGACGCGGCTCAGCTTGACCAGGATCGCCACCCCGGCGCCGGCCGGCCCGGCCGCCGCGACGACCTGGGCGACCTCGTGGACCGAGATCCCGGCCCAGCTGCCGGCCCGGGTGGCGTCCAGGCCGAGGGTGTGGGCGAGCAGGGGGAGCGTGGCCAGGGCCAGGCTGCCGTAGCAGGTGACGAGGGCGACGGCGGTCGCGACGTCTTCGTCGTCGCGGTCGATCACGCCCTCCACCGCGGCGATGGCCGAGGCGCCGCAGATCGAGAACCCGGTGGCGACCAGCAGGGCGAGCCCGCGAGGCACCCGGACCAGCCGGGCGAGGCCGAGCGTGCCGAGGAAGGTGACCGCGACCGTCAGCACGACGGCGGCGAGCGTGCCGGGCCCCAGTG
Source organism: Amycolatopsis sp. NPDC021455 (assembly GCF_040640995.1). Lineage (NCBI taxonomy): Bacteria > Bacillati > Actinomycetota > Actinomycetes > Pseudonocardiales > Pseudonocardiaceae > Amycolatopsis > Amycolatopsis sp. NPDC021455. The sequence goes on from NZ_JBFACT010000140.1 coordinate 2,352, forward strand.
CGAGCACCGTCGGGAGCGCGAGCTGGAGCCCGAGCAGGACGACACCCGCGCGCAGCAGCCGTTTCGTGACGAGGGCCACCGCTCGCCGGTGTTCTTCGCCGAGCACCGGAGTGCTGCCCGCGACGACGCCCAGCACGACCGCGACGGTGAGCGCGCCCAGCACCGGCCACGCCGAGCTCAGCCCGTACGCCGCGGCGACGCCGAGCCCGGTGATCGCGAGGCCGGGGAGGAGGGGTTTCGCCGTCGTCAGTGCCATGCCACCAGCGTCGCCGCGGGCGGGTGCTTCCGGTAGCCGCCGGTTGCGGTGGAGGTCATAGACTGAAGCTATGACCGGACCCGATCTGGACTCGCTGCGCCTGCTGGTGCTCGTCGACGACCTCGGCAGCATCGGCCAGGCCGCCGCCGCGCTCGGCATCGCCCAGCCGTCGGCGAGCAAACGTCTGTCCACTTTGGAGCGGCAATTGGGACTGTCCCTCGTGGACCGGACCCGGCGCGGCTCGGCGCTGACCCCGGACGGCCGGGTGATCGCCGGCTGGGCGCACCGGGTGCTGACCGAAGTGGACGGACTGCGCACCGGCGCGGAGGCCCTGCGCACCCAGCGCGGAGCGCGGCTGCGGGTCGCGGCGAGCATGACGCTCGCCGAGCACTTCGTGCCGGCCTGGATCGGCGAGGTCAAGCGGACCGGGCCGGACACCGACGTCGGCCTGGAGGTGGTGAACTCCGAGCAGGTCGCCGCCCTGGTCGCGGGCGGGCGGGTGGACCTCGGGTTCGTCGAGTCGCCGGGGCCGTGGCCGGGCCTCGCGACCCGCCGCGTCGCGGTGGACCGGCTGGTCGTGGTGGTCCCGGCCGGGCACGCGTGGTCACGGCGGCGCCGCCCGCTCACGGCGGCGGAGCTGGCCGAGACGCCGCTGGTGGTGCGGGAGCCGGGCTCGGGAACGCGCGAGACGGTCGAAACGGCCCTGCGGCGGGCCGGGGCGGGGCCGGTGAAACCGTTGCTGGAGCTGGGTTCGGCTTCGGCGGTGCGCAACGCGGTGATCGCCGGGGCCGGGCCCGCGGTGATCAGCGACTTGGACGTGGTGCGCGAGGTGGCGGGCCGCCGCCTGGCCCCGGTGGCGGTGGACGGCGTCGACCTCGGCCGGGTGCTGCGGGCGGTGTGGCCGGCCGGCCGGCGGCTGGCCGGCCCGGCGGCGGAGTTGCTGACGTTGGCGGTGAAGTCCGGGCCCGCATGAGGCGTGGCCGCGCGCCGGTTCGCGGTCAGCGCGGGGCCGGGCGCCCGGGGTGGCGTGCGGCCGCGGCCCGGGCGGCGTCGACTCGCGCCCGCGGTGGCGGCGTGGCCCCTGATCGGCCCTGCGGCGGAGTTGCCGACTCCACCGGTCATCGCGGGGCCGGGATGGCCCACAAGCCCGCGCACGACGGCGGCCCGCCACCGGATTTCCGGAGGCGGGCCGCCGCCATCGCTCACCAGGGGCGGTCGACCGCTCCGCCGGAGAGCGTGAACGTGATGTAGCCGCCCTGGAAGTCGCTGCGGTACACGCCGTTCACCACGTACTCGTCCGTCCTCGGGTAGTGCAGGTACGACCGCTCCCACCCGAGGGCCGCCCACCGCTTGCGGATCTCGCCCTTCACCGCGTGCGCGCCCGTGGCCACCGTGAAGTAGATCGAGTGGCCGAGGCTGAAGTGGTTGTAGCGGCCGACGCCGTCGGGCGTGCCGGTTTCGTCGGTCGTCGGGTAGCCGAGGCCGCGTTCGTAGTCCAGCGCCGCCCACTTCTTGCGGATCTCGCCGTAGATCGCGTGCGCACCGGTGGCGTTCGTGTAGTAGATCGAACCGACGTTGCTGCCCTTGATGAAGTGGTTGTAGCGGCCGACGCCGTCCGGTGTGCCCGCCTCGTCGGTCGTCGGGTAGCCGAGGCCGCGTTCGTAGTCCAGCGCCGCCCACTTCTTGCGGATCTCGCCGTAGATCGCGTGCGCGCCCGTCGCGGCCGTGTAGTAGATCGAGCCGACGTTGCCGTTGTTGACGAAGTGGTTGTACTGCGCCACCCCGTCCGGCGTGGCCGTGGTGTCGTTCGTCGGCGGGCCGAGGACGCTGTGCCCGCCGAAGGCGACGTACTTCGTCAGCACCGGACCGGTGACGTACCTGGTGCCACCGACCGCGCTCCAGTACAGCCGTCCGTTCGCGTAGGCGCGGTAGTGGACCGGGCCGTCGGTGACCTCGGCCGCCGTCGGTGCTCCCAGCTTCGCCCGCAACGCCGCGTCGCCGTCGTAACGCTGGTCGATCGGGGTCGCGTAGTTCGCCGTCAGCGTCATGTCCGTCGTGCCGACGGTGATGACCCACGTCGTCGCCGTCGGGCCACCTTGCCAGCCGGTGAACTTCGAGACGCCGTCGGTGCCCAGCGGCGCCGCCTCGACGTCGAAGCTGGCGCCCTCGGTCACCAGTGCCGTGCTGACGCCGCCTTCGACCGGGATGCTCAGCGCCGCGGGCTGCGTGCCGAGGAGGGTGATCCGGTGCTGGCGCGGCCTGGCCGTGTACGTCTTGGACGTGGTGACGCCCGCGCTGTCGGTCACCGTCGCGGTGAAGTCCATCCGGGAGTCCGGGTGCTCGGTGAACGGCAGCGAGAAGCTCGTCCCGGTGCCGCCGATGCCGGGGTGCACGTGGCACGTCGCCTCGGTCGGGCAGTGCCGGACCGCGGACGTCCACGTGACCGGCAGCGTGCCGTCTTCGGCGTCGGTCGCGGTCGCGCCGAGGGTGACCTGCTGGTTCACCGCGAACGTCGCCGTGTCACCCGGTGTGGTCAGGGTGATCTCCGGGGTGTGGTTGCCGGGCGCGACCGCGATGGTGGTCGTGCCGGTGGCCCCCAGCGGGTCCCGGACGGTCAGCGTCGCGGTGAACGACTCGGTGCCCGCCGCGTAGGTGTGGTTCACCTGGGCGCCGCTGCCGGTGGTGCCGTCGCCGAAGTTCCAGTCGTAGGTGAGCGGGTCGTTGTCGTAGTCGACCGACGTGGAGCCGTCGAAGGAGACCGTCCGGGTCGCCGGGTCGGTGGTGGACGTGGCGTTCGCCACCGGGGCCGTGTTGCCGGCCGAATAGCTCAGCCGGCGCAGCTTCCCGGACAGGATGTCCGCGTAGACGATGTCGCCGTTGGCCGCGGCCGCGAACTTCACCGGGCCGCCGATGTCGGTGAACGGCGGCGGGTTCTGCGGCGCCTGCGTGAGCTTGCCCTGGTCGTCGTACCTCATCGTCCAGATCTTGTGTCCCACGTAGTCGCCGAAGAAGTAGGCTCCGCGGTAGGCGGCCGGGTAGCTGGATCCGTTGTAGACGATGCCACCGGTGACGCTGTTGCCCTGCATGACGCCGGTGCCGTGCTGGTACTCGAAGATCGGCGGCTGGTTGGCCACCCCGGCGCAGCCGGCGAGCCCGGTGTAGCCCGACGTCGCGTGGGTGCCTTCCCAGCACGGCCAGCCCTGGTTGCTGCCGCGCTGGACGACGTCGACCTCTTCCCACGCGGTCCAGCCGACGTCGCCGGCGACCGGCAGGCCGAGCGTCGGGTCGATGCTGAACCGGAACGGGTTGCGGAAGCCGCGGGCGAACACCTTGCTCGCGGTCGAGCCGGGGTTGGCCGCGTCGTAGTACGGGTTGGACGGCACGCCGTTGCCGGCCGCGGTGAGGTGGAAGATCTTGCCGTACGGCTGGTTGACGTCCTGCGCCCGCAACGCGCCCGGGTCCACCTTGGTGAAGTCGCCGTTGTCGCCGATGGACAGCCACAGCGTCCCGTCCGTGGCGGCGATGACGGTGTCGATGCCGTGGACGTCGAAGAAGCCCGGCACCTCGAACAGCGTCTGCTCCCCGGTCAGGCCGGTCGGCGTGCCCGCCGCGTCCACGCTGACCGTGAACCGCGACAGCCGCATGACGAACCCGCCGGTGACGTTGATCGACCGCGTCAGGTAGATGGTGTGTGACGTCGCGTAGTCGGGGGCGACGGCGATCCCGACCAGGCCCAGGTCGCCGTTGCTGCGGGTCGGCAGTGTCGCGATCGTCTGGCCCGTCCCGGTCTCCGTGAGCCGGCGGACCCGGCCGTCCTTGGCGGTGGCCAGGACGGAACCACCGGGCAGGTAGGCGAAGTCGGTCAGCTGGTACTGGCCCAGACCCGTGTCGGTCTCCCGCAGCACGAACCCCGGCGGAAGTGTCGCCGCCGCGCCCACCTCGGTCGACACGGCGGGCAGCAGGGCCCCTGCCAGCACGGCCACCAGCAAGGCGCGGCGGACTGCTCGAAGCTTTCCGAAAGTCATGTCGGTCCCCTTTCCCGGCAGGTCAGCTATCGCCCGAACGGGGACGGTGGTTGCACCTGAACGCGGAACTTGTCCCTTCCGTGACCCGGGGGAGCATGTTGCACTCGATCGACCGGCGATATATCGTACGAATGTCGGCGATACGACCAACATGGGAGGCAATCATGGTGACGAGTGCGGGAGCGGGACGGGCGTTCGGCGTTTTCGGGGGCGGCCTGTTCGGCGGACCCGGCGGTTTCGGCCGCCCGGACCACGGTCCCGGCGGCCACCCCCACGGCGGCCACGGACCTCACGACCACGGGATCCCGGGCCACGAGGACTGGGACGGCGGCCCCGAGCTGGCGCGCGGCGGGCCGCCGGGCGGCTTCCCGCCGCCTCCGCCCCACCCGCCGCAGCCCCCGGGCTTCCCCGGGTTCCCGGGCGGGCCGGGCTCGTTCGGCGGGCCGGGCGGCTGGGGTGGCGGCGGCCCGTGGCAGCGGCTGCGGGAGTTCCGCGGCGGCGGTCGCCCGCCGGCGCGGCCGGTGCGCCCGGCCGTGCTGGCGCTGCTGGCCGAGGAGCCGATGCACGGCTACCAGCTGATGCAGGAGATCCGGCGCCGCACCCACGACCGGTGGCGGCCCAGCCCCGGGTCGGTCTACCCGATCCTGCAGCAGCTGGAGGACGAGGGCCTGGTCCACACCGCCGAGGCGGCCGGCCGCCGGGTCGCCGAGCTGACCGAGGCCGGCCGGGAGCACGTCGCCGGGCGCGAGGCCGAGTTCGCCGCGCTGTGGGAGGAGCCCGAGGAGGAGCCGGGTGCCGACCGGTTCGCCGCGCTGTGGCACGCGCTCGGAGAGCTGTCCGGCGCGGCCGCGCAGGTCGGCTACACCGGCACCGAGGCCCAGGTGGCCGAGGTGAAGAAGATCCTCGCCGACGCGCGCCGTCGCGTCTACGCGGTCCTCGCCGACGCGGGCCTGGAGGACGAGGACGCCTGACCCGGAAGTCCGTGAAGGCCTCCTTCCCGGCCATAAGAGCCGGGAAGGAGGCCTTCACG
>NZ_JBFACT010000141.1:0-7265 GCF_040640995.1 Amycolatopsis sp. NPDC021455
GTCAATAGCACCCCTTGTGGCGTTCGGTGCGTTGGACGCACCGAACGCCACATTGGGGCGCTTGCTACAGCAGCAGCGCCAGCAGCCAGACCGCGCCGACCGCCAGCAGCGGGACGGCGACCAGCAGCACCAGCTTCCACCACGTGCGCCGCCGCGGCGGGGCCGGCGCAACCTCCGGCGGCTTCGGCATCCAGCGAGCCGGGGACGCCGCGCCGGGCCACAGTTCCTCGCCGCACGTCTCGCAGCGCTTGCGGTGCGCCGGGTTGATCGTTCCGCAGCGGCCGCAGTGCGGACCCGGCACCTCCACCCGGCGCGGTGCCGGGTGGCCGTAAGGCGCAGGACCCGGCGGCAACGGCATCCGGCCGGAGGGGACGGGTGGCCCGCCGGGCCCGGCGTCAGTCGGCTTGTACACGGCCTTGCGCGGCTCGTGCTCCGCGACCGCCGGACGCTCCAGCAGCAGCGGGTAGCCGCAGTTCGGGCACAGCTTCGCCCCCTGCGGCGGCAGCGGACGCCCGCACTCCGGGCAGCCGGGCGGCGGACCGGGCCTCATCCGGCACCTCCCGCCGACCGCACCCGCAGCTGCCGCTCGCCCAACCCACCGGCACCCCGGATCGCGCACAGCCTGACACCCTGCAACCGCAACAGACACCCACACCCCGGGCAACCAGGCGGCGGACCGGGCCTCATCCCGCACCTCCCGCCGACCGCACCCGCAAGTCCACCCGCACACCGATCGGCAGCTCCTCGGCCAGGAACGCCCGCAGCTGCCGCTCACTCAACCCACCGGTGTGGTCGAGCCGCACCACCACGACGTCGGTCGCCGCGGGCACCGTGTCGCCCGGGGCGAAGATCCCGCCCGGGTCGATCACCTCGACCCGGCTGCCGGTGAGGGCCTCCAGCAGCGTCTCCACGCCGTGGCGGGTTCCGCGCCACACCAGCGCCTGCCCGACCGCGCGGATCAGGCGCCGCTGGGCCTCGCGGACCTCGGCGTCGCCCACGCGGGTCGCGTCCAGCTCGACGCCGAGCCAGGAAGCCAGGTACACCAGCATTTCCGGCGAGGCCAGCCCGACGTCGAGCTCGTGCTCGAGGTCGGAGATCTGGTCGCGCACGGAGTCCGCGATCTCCTCGAAACCGCGGACGAAGCCGGAAATCACCGGGTCCCGCCCCATCACCGCGGGCAGCTGCGCGAGCAGCCAGCCGCCGGTCATTGGCGCACCACCACCCGGTGGGCCACCGAGAGGAACAGCTCGTCCGGGTTGAGCCGGACGCGCTGGCCCGCTTCCTCGGGCTGCCGCTTGCCGCGCAGGTCGGCCAGGAACAGGTGCACGGTCTCGGCCCGCGCCACCCCGGCCACACCTTGCAGCACCGAGAAGACGTCCCCGATGGACAGGTCCGTGTCGAACGGCCACCCGCGCCCGGCCGCGCCGCCGACCACCGGGTTCACGTAGGCGTACAACGCCGATTCGGCGTCGGCGCGGACCTTCTCCGGCTGGACCGTCGGCGCCGCGTGCACCTCGGCCACGACGGTGATGCCCTGGTACGACGGCTCGTCGATGCGGGCCTGCGTCGTCAGCAGGCGCCGGGCGTCGAGGTAGACCTTGATCCGGTCGGACAGCTCGCGCGGCAGCGCGAGATCGGCCAGCCGCAGCGACTCCGGGGCGACGTCGACCCGGGGCACCACCAGCAGCCGGGCGGGTTCGCCGGACTTCGCCGGCGGCAGGCACCGGGCGCGGGCGACACCCGGCGCGGCTTCGAGCGTCAGCCGTTCGAAGTCCTTCGCCGTCACCGCCCGGTGCCCGCCGCGAAGGTACAGCGGGCCGCGGATCTTCGCGTTGTCCACCGTCTCGGCGTCCACGCCCCCGGTGGCGGGCTCGAGGTTGCGGACCGAGTCGACCGAGGGAATGGCGCTGAGCGGGATGATCAGCTTGCCCGCCCCGACGTTGCCCCGCCGTCCGCCGCCGTAGCGGTATCCGGTGACCCACAGCTGGGCGCCTTCCTCCGGGACCGCGCCGTAGTGGCGGACCCGGCCGTCGCGGCCCGTCACGCTCGGCCCGAAGCGGATTTCCCCGGTGGCGCCGGCCCAGGTGAACACCCGGTCGTGCGGGCTCGCGTCGGTGAAGTCGGCCACCTCGGTCCAGGTGCGCACTTCCGGCTCGCTGCCGTTGTCCCGGCGGACGAGGACCTCCTCCACCGTCTCGCCGCGGCGGCGCGGCAGGACCGGGGCACGCCGGACGACGAACGTCTGGCCCGGCTCCCCCGTGCTGGTCCCGACCAGCTCGCGCGGGGCCGGCTCGGCGTGGTGGGCCGCCACCTCGCCGCCCAGCCCGGTGACGTCGATCCCGTGCAGCATCGGGGAAGTGTCGTACGTGCGCCCGTCTTCGAGGGGCTCGACGAGCGTGCAGCGGAGCCAGTGCGCGCGGACCGGGCCGATCGCGAGCTGCTCGTGGTCGCCGGCCAGCAGCAGCGTGACCGCGCCCGAGGTGTTGAAGCCGTCGCTGGTGTCGGACAGGACCCGGGCGTCCCGCCATTCGCGGCCGTCCCAGCTCTGCCACCGCCGCGGCGGGTTGCGCGGGTCGATGCCGCGGCCGGCCGCGCCGCTGACTTCGACGTCCAGCTGGATCAGGTTGCGGGCCAGGGAGTTCTCGAAGCCGAGGTACAGCGCGTCCGCCACGGTCAGCGAGCCGAACACCGCGATCGGCTCCACGCCGATTTCCTCGGTGTGGTCGGTGAAGCGGCCGCCGGTGCGGGTGAGGCACGCTTGCAGCACCGGCGCCACCAGCTGCAGGTCGCGGTCGGTCATGAAGACGATCTGGTCGGCGTCCGGGCCGGTCTCGGTGCCGACCTGGGTGCCGGCCGGGACGCGGATCGCCTGCTCCGGCGGTGCGGCCAGGGTGAACAGCAGGGCGGCCCGCGCGGGCGAGGCCGAGGCCAGCTCGATGCCGACCAGCTCGAGGAACTTGACGTAGAGCCGGTCGGGCACCTGGTTGAGCCGGTAGAGGATCATCTCGGTCATCCAGGCGAACAGCTCGATCAGCGCGACGCCGGGGTCGGAGACGTTGTGATCCGTCCATTCGGGACAGTGCCGGGCGATGCGCCGCTTGGCTTCGTCCACGATGTCCTGGAAGCGACGGTCATCGAGGTGGGGCGCGGGCAGGCTCATGGCGCCGCTTCCTCCTGCGGGATCACGTAGAACGGGAACACCAGGTTGCGGTGGTCGTTCGTCGCCCGGATCCGGTAGGCGATGTCGATCGACACGCACGCGCCGTCCCCTTCGGCGGTGGCGGTCACGGTGAGCGGCTCGATCCGGGGCTCCCAGCGCGCGACGGCCTCCCGGACGCTCTGTTCGATCCGGCCGAGGGTGTCGAAGTTCACCGGCGCGAACAGGTTCTCCCACATCGCGCAGCCGAAGTCCGGCCGCATCACCCGCTCCCCCGGCGCGGTGGACAGGATCAGCCGCAACGCCGCGTCGATCTCCTCGCCCCCGCCCACCAGCCGCACGCCGCCGCCGGGGGTCAGCTGCCCGGGAAACGCCCAGCCGCGGCCGATCAGGTCCGCCCGTTCCGCCATGCCTCAGCCCACCAGTACGTTCGCCGAACCGGGCCCGATCGCCGACGTCGGCGCGTCCACGGGGTCGTTGCACGTCTTCACCGGGTCGCCGGTGCGGGCCATGCCCTTGCCGTTGCACAGCACGGTGACCGAGCCGGTCAGCACCGTGCCGGTGTTGGCGGGCGGGCGGGAAAACGACGCGCCCGGCGGTGGCAGGTGCGGCGGCAGGTTCTGGGCGCCGCTGTTCACCGTCGCGGCCGGGAGGCCGTTGACGAGCACGTCGGTGGACAGCCCGGTCACCAGCTTCCCGGAGAACGGCATCGGGGTCGGGGTGGGCACCGGGCCGCCCGGTGAGGGCACGAGCACGATATGCGTGTCCATGCCGGTCACCGGATCCCCCTGCCGCGCCGCGGGTTGTGCCATCGTCGCCTTCCCTAGTTGAGCTTGATCGGCTTGCCCGAGACGGTCACCGCGCCGGTGGCCGTGATCTCGACCTGCGGTCCCTCCAGCACGAGCTGCTGTCCCGCCTTCACTTCGATCCGGTCGGCGGTGACGACGAGCTTGCGCTCGCCGGTCAGCTTCGACTCGGACTGTTCCAGGTGCAGCAGGCATCCGGAGTCGCCCAGCTTCAGCTCGATCGAGCTGGTGGGGTCGTCGGTCAGCACCAGCCGGTGGTCCTTGCGGCTGGCAAGGATCCGCCGGTCGGTCTTCCCGCCGCGGGACACGCCGGCCTCCGGCGGCGCGTCCTTGCGGCTCCACAGGCCGCCGAGCACGAGCGGCCGCGCCTTGTCGTCGTTCTCGAAGCCGACCAGGACCTCGTCGCCGACCTCGGGCAGCCACTGCACGCCCCGCTTCGCCCCGGCCCCCGGTGCGACGACGCGGGCCCACGTGCTTTCGTCGTCGGTCAGGGTCGGGAACCGCACCTTCACCCGGGCCTGGCCCGCCTTGTCGTCGTTGTTGGTGACCACGGCGACCACCAGGCTGCCCCAGCCGCGGTGCTCGGTCCCGCCGCGAAGCAGGTCGGCGAGCCCCTCGGACTCCTGGCCGCCGCAGACGAACCGCGTCACGTACGGGCGGCCGGCGCCGTAGATGTGCTCGACGCTGGTGACCCGGTACTTGCCGGCGAGGCGGCGGCCGACCCGGTCGAGCTGGACGTCGGTGCCCGCGCCCAGCCACGGGTTGCCCGCCGCCTCGCCGCGCAGCACGACCTGGCCGCCGGAAGCCTTGCGCAGCAACGCTTCCGCCCGCGCGTCCGCCTCCGGCTTGCTCGCCGCCGGGAACTGGCCGGCCCGCCGGGTCACCGCGCCGAAGCCGCGGCGCGCGGCGGCGGCCATCTCCGCGACCGCCGGGGCGTCCGACCCCGGGTCCGGCGTGCTCGCCCGGCCGGTCACGGCCCGCTTGTCCACCGGGTCCCACGCGGTGACGACGACCTCGTCGCAGGCGTCCGCGGAGGCGAAGCGCACCCGGAAGTCGTGCAGGTTGCCGCCCCACACCAGCACCGGCGGCCGGTGCCGCTCGGCGGGCTTGCGCTTGAAGTGGAACTTCCGTTCGGTGATCCAGAAGTCGTAGCCGATCCGGCCGGCGATCCGCCGCAGGAACGCGTAGTCGGTCTCGCCGTGCTGCAGCGTGTGCTCGCGGATCTCGCCGGTGCCGTCGATGTCGGTGTCGAGGCCGTACTCCCCGGCGATCCGGCGGGCGATGTCGCCGTCGGTCATGTTGGTGAACGCCCGCGACTTGCCGCCGCGGGCGAGGCGGTGGGTCAGGTCGAGCCCGGTGACGACGAGCTCGTGCCGTCCGCTCGCCCCGGCTTCGACGGCGATCGCCGTCACTTCGCCGGAGGTGACCACGACCGGTTCCCCTTCGGCGCGGAAAGCGATGCCGATCGCCGTGCCGAGCCGGAACCGGTCCTCGTCGAAAAGCTCGAAGTGCTGGTCGTCGAAGCGCAGCACGAACGTGTCGGGCAGCTGCACGGACTCTTCGACGTGCACGAGCGTGAGCCGCCCGTACAGCTCGGTGCGCAGCGGCGAGCCGTCGACGGTGACGAGCACGCCGTCGAGGCGGCGTTCCTCAGTCACGGTGGCGCACCTCGAGCTCGGGTACGGCCAGCGAGACGCCTTCGGGCAGCCGCAACGGGTCGAGGATGCCGTTGGCCTCGGCGATGACCCGCCACCGGGTCGCGTCGCCGTAGTGGGCGGCGGCGATCCGGTCCAGCGTCTCGCCGGGCAGCAGCTGGTGGACGGTGTGCAGCGACGGCGTCGACGACGTCGGGTTCTGCAGCGGCAGCTCGGCCTCGTCCTTCCACTGCTTCAGCGAGACATCGGCCTTGGCGCGCAACGGCGTCCCGCTGCTGGCGAAGTAAGTGAACCGCATCTGCAGGCGTTCGACGACGGCCTTGAAGGAGTACGTGGCGCCCCAGTGGAACTCGACCCACGGCGGGCGGGCGGAGTTGCGCCCGCGGTCGGAGCCGGCCAGCTTCGGGTCGACTTTCATCAGGCCCAGCAGCTGGTCGGTGTGCTGGGTGACCGGGTCCCCGGTGCGGGTCGTGTCGAAGGTCAGGCTCATGGTCAGCGTCGCCGACTGGCCGGCCTGGAACCGCAGCTCCGGCGCGTTCTTGCCCTTGGCCTCCTTGGAGCTCCAGGTGTTGGACTTCGCGATGGTGAGCTCGGCGGGGTTGAACATGCACTCGATCCGCCCGCCGCCCTCGATCTGCAGGTAGGCCTTCACCGGGGCGGACATCAGAACACCCCCGAGTACCGGCCGCCGCGCCGCTCGAGCTGCCGCAGCACGCGCTCTTCGAGGGCCTCGGCGATCCGGTCGAGATCGGCGGCCGACGGTCCCTTCGCGACGGTCGTCGCCGCGGCGGTCACCGCGTGCTCGGCCGTGGCCCGGGCTTCTCCGGCCGCTTCGCTGACGGTGTTCACGGCCTGGCCGGCTTCGGTCACCTGTTCGGCCGCGTGCTCGGCCACGGCGTTTCGCGCGGCCTGCGTCGCGACGTCCACGACTCCGGCCGCACCCGCTCCGCCGACCGGCAGGCCGTCGACGACGCCGGCGGAGACACGATTCCCGACGGCCTGCGCGGCGCGTTCCTCCTCGTCGGCCGCGCCAGTGGAGAGTCCCAGCAGGAACCGCGGCCTGCCGACCGGCCGCCGGGCGTGCGCGAGTTCGTGCGCCAGCACCCGCATCGAGGAGGGCCGGGTGTCCGGCGGCGCGCTCAGGTGGACGGTGCTGCCGGTGGTGGCGCCCAGCGCCCCGGCGGCGGCGAGCGCGGCCCGGGTCCGCGGGCCGGTGGTGTACCGGACGTGGGAGCCTGCGGTAAGTCCGGCGACGAGAGGCCGGAAGGCGGCGGGGAACGCCCTCGGTGTTTCCAGCGGCTGCCGCGCGACGGCCGCCCGCCAGCGTTGTTCGGCGGTCCGCGGTTCCCGCACGGGCCCGGCGGGGGCCGGCTCGCCGCCGGTTCCCGGGCCCGCGTTCGCCGGCACCCGGCGGGCACCGGGCAAGATCCCGTCCGCCTGATCACGCGCCACCGAGCCCACGTTCGCCGATGCACGGCGGGCACCGGGCAAGATCCCGTCCGCCTGCTCTCGCACCACCGAGCCCACGTTCGCCGCTGCCCGGCGGACGCCCGCCACGGTGCCATTCACGGCGGCCGCTCGGAGTCCGTGAAGGCCTCCTTCCCGGCTCTTAAGGCCGGGCTGTCGGTGCCGCATGGCACCATCACG
>NZ_JBFACT010000142.1:0-7055 GCF_040640995.1 Amycolatopsis sp. NPDC021455
GAGGGCTTCGAGCGCGGCGCCGTCCTTGACCACCACGCCGGCCTTCGACGCCCGGGACATACCCCCGGTCACCGCGATCGGGACGGCCAGCAGCAATGGGCACGGCGTCGCTGTCACCAGGACCGCGACCGCACGATCCGCCTTCCCGGTCAGCAGCCAGGCGAGCGCGGCGATCAGCAGGGACGCCGGCAGGAACCAGACCGCGACGCGGTCGGCGATCCGGGCGACGCGCGCGGTACGGGCGGCCGCCTGCTCGGCAAGCCGCACGACCCCGGCGTAGGCACTGTCGGCCGCAGCCGCGCTCGCCCGGACATCGACCGCGGCGCCGCCGTTCACCACTCCACTGTGGACGGTGTCGCCCGCGGGCCGGGACACCGGGAGCGGCTCGCCGGTCAGCGCCGACTCGTCGAACGTCCCGCCGCCGGGCAGCACGCCGTCCACCGGCACGACCTCACCCGGCAGGACCACGATCAGGTCGCCGGGCACCACGGTATCGACCGGGACGGTTTCGTGGCCGGTCGCGGTGCGCAGGTGCGCCACCCGCGGCGCCCGGTCGAGCAACGCGGTCAGGTTCCGGCTCGCCCGGCGCTGCGCGCCCGCTTCGAGGAGGCGTCCGGTGGCGACCATCGCCGCGACGATCGCACCCGCGAGATACTCCCCCACCGCGACGGTGGCCACCAGCGCGAGCACGGCGAGCAGATCGGCACCCCAGCGCCGCGCGCGCAGGTCGGCCGCGACCCACACCACGGCCGGAACCAGGGTGACCACGTCGGCGGCCGCCCAGACGACGTCCGCGGCTTTCGGCGTGCCCGCCCACCACGCGATGCCGCCGGCCGCGACGAGCAGGACGACCACGGCCAAGAGGCCCGCCTCCCGCAGCCGCGTCCGGTCGGCCGGAGTCCGCTGCATGGTCCTTCCTCCCGCCGTCGGCCGCGGCGCCCAGCTTCGGTCGCGGCCCCGGTGGCGGGAAAGGGCCGAACGTCCTCGACGAGGTGACCTCCGCCATGCCCTTCGACTCTGGGGCCCGGATGCCGCCGCGGCGAGCATGGGCGCAAGCCGATCCGAGGAGGAGCGATGGACTCGACGACGCCGGACACCCACACCGTGCGAGCGGCCGTCGCGCTCGCGGTGAGGGCCCCTTCCGTGCACAACTCGCAGCCGTGGCAGTGGCATTGGGGCGGCCGCACGGTCGAGCTGCGCGCCGACGCGTGCCGCCGCCTGCGCCACACCGATCCCGACGGCCGCGACCTGCTCGTCAGCTGTGGTTGCGCACTGCACCACTTCACGGTCGCCGCGGCGGCGATGGGGTGGGCGGCGCGGATCAGCAGGTTCCCCGAGCCCGGTCTCCTGGCGAGGATCGACCTGGTGCCCCACGACACGCGCGACGCCGACATCGCCCTCGCCGCGGCCATTCCCCGGCGCCGCTCGGACCGGCGCCCGTTCGACGACCGGCCGCTGCCGGCACGCGACGAGGTGGTCCTGCGGAAGAGCGCGTCCGACCAAGGCGCGGAGCTGCGCGTCGTGACGGAGGCACCCCACCGCTCGGCACTCACTTCCGCGGCCGCGGAAGCCGCCGGCCTGCACCGGGCCGACCCGGACTACGAGATCGAGCTGGCGGCGTGGAGCGGCCGCGACCACGCCCCGGACGGCGTGCCCGCCCGGAACGCGGTAGTGGCGCTCGCACCCCGCCCCGGCCTCCGGATCCGCGAGTTCGCCGGCGCCCGGCTCCCCGACACGGCGGGCCCCGACGGCGCGGTCCTCACCATCCTCGCCGCGCGAGGCGATACGCCGCTGGACCGCCTCCGCGCCGGTGAAGCCGCCAGCGCCGTGCTGCTCACCGCGACCCGGCTGAACCTGGCCTCGTGCGTGTACAGCGAACCGTTCGAGCTCACGAGCACGCGCAACCTGGTCCGCGACTGCGTCCTCGGTGGACGGCTCGAGCCGCAGCTGGTCGTGCGTGTCGGCTACCCGCCGAAGGACAGGCCTCCGCTTCCGGCGACATCGCGACGGCCGATCGGCGAAGTCCTGCGGCCGCTCCCCCGCCCTCGGGGCGTCGGCCTGCCGATCCCGGAGCGGCTGCGCGGCCGCTGACCGCTCCGCCGTTTGCCGGAATACCCGCTGTGGCCGGGTTTTCCGCGCTTGTGCCCCGCCCGGCCGGGGTGCAAGACTGCCGCGTCCGGCACACCGGCTGCTCCCGGAGGGTTCATGCGGAGAACCGCGGCGATCTTGTCCACGGTGGTGGCACTGGCCACCGCCTTCGCCGGCACGGCAAGCGCCGTGTCCACTTACCGGTGGCAGAACCAGCGCAGCTTCTCGTGTCTCGACCAGGACTACTCCGGGGGCACCGCACACTCCACAGTGCTGGCTTGGACCTGCAACAGTGCGGCGGAAAACCAGAAGTGGGAGTGGGAAATCCTCTCCGACGGGACGAACCGGTTCCGGAACGCCCGCAGCGGCATGTGCCTCGACCAGGACTACTCCGGCGGCGTCCCGCACTCCACGATCCTGGCCTGGCCCTGCAGCGCCACGGACAACCAGCACTGGCGGCTGACCAGAGTCGCCGACGGCGACTTCGTTTTCCAGAACGTCCGCAGTGGATCGTGTCTCGACCAGGACTACTCCGGCGGTGTCCCGCACTCCACGGTCCTGGCGTGGCCGTGCAGCTCGGTCGAGAACCAGCACTGGGACTACCCCTGACACCGCCCTCCGGCTGGGAAAGCACGGCTCAAGCCACGTCGTTCCACACGTAGCCGAGGCGATTGCGAACCTCGACCACACCGTCCCACAGGTGCGGGAGACGCCGCGGAAACCGTGGTCATGGCGGGAACTCCCTGCCGCTCAGGCGGTTTCGGCGCGGACGACCATCACCGGACAGGCCGCGTGGTGCAGCAACGCCTGGCTCGTCGAGCCCAGCACCAGCCCGCTGAAGCCACCCCGGCCGCGGCTGCCGACGACGACGAGCTGGGCGCCTTGGCTCGCGGAAAGCAGCCGGTGGCGCGGCTTGTCGTGCTCGACGCGGCGCTCGACCGGGACGTCCGGGTACTTCTCCTGCCACCCGGCCAGCCGCTGCGCGAGCAACCGGCGGCCGGAGTCGCGCAGGGATTCGCCCTGGAACGCGACATTGCCGTCGCTGAACAGGCCGGCGGTGTCGCCGTCGTGCCAGGTGTACAGCGCCACGAGCGGGGCGTTGCGGAGCGAGGCTTCCTCGAACGCCCACGCGATCGCCGCTTCGCTCAGCGGGCTGCCGTCGACACCCACGACCACCGGGCCGTCGACGCTCTCGCGCCCGCGCACCACGACCACCGGGCAGTGCGCCTTAGCGGCGAGATCCACGTCGGGGGAACCGCTGAACAGCCCGGCGATCGGGCCGACGGGCTCACCGGTGACCAGCAGCCGGGCCCGATCCGACACCTCCAGCAGCGCCGGGACCGGCCCACGGTCACTGTCCTCGGTGGCGATCGCCAGCCCGGGGACCGCGGCTTCGAGCGTCGCCCGCGTCCGGCGCAGCAGCTCGCCGGCTTCGGCTTCCTTGATCGCCAGCCAGTCCGACGGCGGGTACAGCTTGCCGCCGAAGGCCGGGTCTTCGATGCCGTAGGCGGTGAAGACGAGCAGCGAAGCGTGCCGCCGGGCCGCTTCCCCGGCCGCCCACAACGCGGCCGCGGCGGCCGTTTCCGAGCCGTCCACCGCCACCACGATCGGCGCGTTTCCGGTTGCGCTCATGACGTTTCCCTCCGGGGTTCCAGGTCGTGAACCCGACGGTAGGGCCGGCGCCGTCGCCGTCGCTGCGGTCGTTCGTCCCCGCACCGAGTGACCTTCGGCCGCTCCGCGCTCCCGGCCCGCCCGGCATCGTGGGACTCGAGGAGGTATCCGTGATGCCACGAGAACGGCGAGACGTCGTGGCGGCGCCGGCCGCGGCCGGGCAGCCGTGACCGTCCGGCTGCTGCCGGGCTCAGCCGGCCCGGAGCACCGCCGCGCCGTTCACGCGGTCCGCGGCGAGGTCCGCCAGCGCCTGGTCCGCGCCGGCCAGCGCGTAGGGCACGGTGCTGACGCTGAGGTGATGCGTTCCGGCGAAGTGCAGGAACTCCCGCGCACCGGCCCGCGTGTTCGCCGTGACACTGCGCACCTGCCGCTCCTGGAACAGGTGCTGCTGGTAGTTCAGCGGCGGCACGTCGGACAGGTGGATGCCCGCGATGGCCAGCGTCCCGCCGCGGTCCAGGGCGGCCAGCGCGGGCGGCACCAGTTCGCCCACGGGCGCGAAGAGGATCGCCGAGTCCAGGGGTTCGGGCGGTGGGTCGGCGGCTTCCCCGGCTGACGCCGCCCCCAGCTCCAGCGCGAGCTCGCGGGCTTCGGCGCTGCGCGTCATGACGTGCACTGTGGCGCCGCGGGCGATCGCCACCTGGGCGGTCAGGTGGGCGCTCCCGCCGAAGCCGTAGATGCCGAGCCTGCCGTTCTCCGGCACCTCGGCCCGCACGAGGGCGTGGTAGCCGATCAGCCCCGCGCACAGCAGCGGCGCGAGCTCGTCGTCGGAGTAGCCGGCGGGCAACGGCAGCGCGTAAGCCGCCGGCACCACCGCGAACTCCGCGTAGCCGCCGTCGGCGTCCCAGCCGGTGTAGCGCGATCCCGGACACAGGTTTTCCCGGCCCCGCAGGCAGTACCGGCAGGTCCCGCACGTCTCGCGCAGCCACGCGATCCCCACCCGGTCGCCCACGCCGAACCCGGTGACGGCGTCGCCGAGCCCGACGACCTCGCCGACGACCTCGTGCCCCGGTGTCACCCCCGGCCGGTGCACCGGCAGGTCGCCCTCCGCGACGTGCAGGTCGGTCCGGCACACGCCGCACACCAGCACCCGCACCAGCAGCTCGCCGGCGGCGGGCCGCGGCACCGGCACCCGGGACCGTTCGAGCGGGCCAGAAGGCATGGGGCCGGGCCTGGTGACACGCCAGGCGGCCATGGTCGTCGGCAGGGTCATCGGAACTCCTCGCTTTCGGGTGCGCCCGGGCCAGGATGCGCCGCCGGCCGCGGCGGCGCCACGGGCCGGGGTCCTCCCGGTCCGGGACGTCCGGCCCTGCCCTCCCGCCGGGTCGTGGCCGGAAGTCCCCGCCCCGGAGGACTTCCGGCCACGGCGGCCGGGCCCGCCGCCGCCCTACCGTCGGGGCAGGACCGCCATACCGGGAGCCACCGATGAACACGCCGAAACCACCGATCGTCGCCGGAGCCGACGGGTCCGGCGAGGCGCTCGACGCCGTCCGCTGGGCCGGCCGCGCCGCCCGGCTCCACGACCTCCCGCTGGAGATCGTGCACGCGCTCGACTTCTCGGCGTTGCTCGCCGGCGGCGTCGTCCCGCCGCCGGAAGAGATGAAAGACGTCCTCCGCGCGCACGGGCAGCGCTACCTGCGGGCGGCGCGGGAGATCGCCGAAGCGCAGGGCGCGCCGGCCGTGACCACGCGGCTGCATCCCGACCGGGCCGCCCAGGCCCTCATCGAGGCGTCGCGGACGGCGGCGCTGGTCGTGGTCGGCTCGGGTGGCCGCGGCCGGCTCACCGGCCTCCTCGCCGGCTCGGTCGCCTCGGCCGTCGGCGCGCACGCGGCCTCCGACGTCGTGGTGGTCCGCGGCGACTCCTGGGACGAACCCGGCGTGGAAGACCGGCCGGTCGTCGCCGGCATCGACGGCAGCGAACCGAGCCGCCGGATCCTCACCACGGCCGTCGCCGAGGCGACAGCACGAAAAGCCCGCCTGGTCGTGGTGCACGCGTCGGCGGACGATCCGCCGCGCCCGGAAGCAGAACCGCACCTGGACCCGCGGACCTTCACCGACGCCGGCGAGCGGCTGCTCGGCGACCTCACCGGCGAACACGACGC
This sequence comes from Amycolatopsis sp. NPDC021455, assembly GCF_040640995.1. NCBI lineage: Bacteria > Bacillati > Actinomycetota > Actinomycetes > Pseudonocardiales > Pseudonocardiaceae > Amycolatopsis > Amycolatopsis sp. NPDC021455. The sequence continues at coordinate 5,859 of NZ_JBFACT010000142.1, forward strand.
CGGCGGCATCCGCATCGAACGGGTCGTCGTCCGCGGCCACCCGCGCCGCGAACTGATCGAACGCAGCTCGGCCGCGCAGCTCGTCGTGCTCGGCGACCGCGGCCGCGGCGGCTTCCCCGGCCTGCTGCTGGGCTCCACCGGCCAGGCGTTGCTGCACAACGCCGCGTGCCCGGTGTACCTCGTGCGCACCACCTCCGCACCGCGGATGCAACCCGGCACCTGAGCAGTTCCGTCCCGGAAGCATGCGCAAGCTGTCAGCCGTTCTCGTTCTGGTCCTGGGTGCGACCGCGTGCGGCCACACCGCACCGGGGTCCGGGAGCACGGAGGCACTGTGCTCCCCGTCGTACGCGCCTCGGGAACTCGTCGACCGCGGCCCGCTTTACACGCCCCCGGGACGCACCTCCGGCGAGACCCGCACCACCGACGTGGCCGCGATCAAGAAGATCGCCGCCGCCGCGTGCGCCCTGCCCACCCCACCGGACGACATCGCCTGCACCCTCGAACTGGGACCGAGCTTCGAACTGCGGTTCCTCGACACCCAGGGCCGGACCACGACCCTCACCGCGGAAAGCTACGGCTGCCAGTTCGTCGAAGGACTCGGCTCCCGCCGATTCAACGCGAAGCCCCTCTGGGAAGCCCTGACCGCGGCCGGTCTCCCCGCGCCGCGCCCCCGCTGAGCCTCAGCCAGAGCAGCTTGTCCGCCTCCACCACCGCGAACGCCACCGCCGCGGCACCGAACACCCACAGCCAGGACACCGCACCGACGGGCGCGGTGTGGAACCACGTGTTCATCACCGGCAGGTACGTCAGCGAAACCTGCAGCCCGGCCGTCAACCCCAGGCCCAGCGCGAACATCCGGCTGTGTCCCGGCCACGCGCGCAGCACGGGGTGGTCGAGCGAGCGGCAGCTGAGCAGGTAAGCCGCCTGGACGCCGACGAACACGTTGATCGCGGTCGTCCGCGCTTCCGCCACGGAAGCCCCCGACAGGAGCTGCAGGCGATACGCGCCGAAGGCCGCCACGACGAGCAGGAGCGAGACGAGCACCACCCGGCGCAGCAGCGACCCGGTGAACAACGGCCGTTTCGGCGGGCGCGGCGGGCGCCGCATGATGCCGGGCTCGGTCGGTTCGAACGCCATCGTCAGGCCCAGGAACACCGCCGTGGTCATGTTGATCCACAGGATCTGCACCGGCACGAT
>NZ_JBFACT010000143.1:0-6760 GCF_040640995.1 Amycolatopsis sp. NPDC021455
CGCAACCGCCACTGCCACCCGAAGCGTCACTTCGCCGTCAACTCCAAGATCCGCCGACCGGATTACCTACCCAACGTTGCTTGATGCGGCACTAGATGGTCTCAGTGTGGCTCGCTTTGTAAGCCCGCGTGTGGTGTGCTGCCTGGAGGTCGTGGCACACCCCTCTGCGGCGGCGGGCTCTTTCAGGGCCGCATCAGCCGTGTTTCAGGGGCGGGTGGGACGGTGCGGGTGGTCATTCGATCGGGAGCCAGATGGGAGATCCAACCGAAATGAATCGCCTCTCGAAAAACCTGCCGCGCGTCTGGCGCGGGCTTGGCGCGGCCGTGGTGGCGGTCGCGGCGTCCGTGACCCTGCTCGGCGCCGGTCCGGCGCGGGCGGCGGCCGACACGACGCCGCCGACCGTGCCGACCGGACTCACCGCGTCCACTGTGTCGTTCACCTACGCGACAGTGACCTGGAACGCCTCGACCGACAACTCGGGCTCGCTTTACTACGAGGTCACGATCAACCAGACGACCGGGCCATACACGCAGATCGTGTCGGACCCGACGGTGGAGTTCGGCGGCCTGACGGCCGGCCAGACGTACACCGTGTCGGTGCGCGCGGTCGACTTCTCCGGCAACGCCTCGGCGTCCGCGTCGGCCCAGTTCACGACGCTGGCGCGCACCGGGCCGCCGCCCACGGCGCCGGCCAACGTGCGCGGCGTGTTCACCGGCGGCGTCCTCACCGGCATCGCCTGGGACGCCTCGGTTTTCGACGGCCACGTCTCCTACCAGCTCTTCGCCAACGGCACCTGGGCGTGGGCCACGTCGAAGACCAGCGTGACCGTGCGGGAACTCGTCGCCTCCGAGGGGGTCAAGGCGGGACACACCTACACCTTCACCGTTCAGGCCATCGGCACCGACAACTACCTCTCCGATCCGAGCGCGCCTGTGACGCTCACGATCCCGTCAAGCTGAACAGCGACGACCGCCGGGCATTGGCGCTGCGACCTTCAGCGCCCGACCTCTACGCCCACCGCGCCGGCACGGAACCGTCCGGCGCGCAGGCGTCGCCCGCGTCCCGGAAGATTCCGGTGCAGGGATGCCGCACCCGCAGCCCGTGGACCCCGAGCTGCGGGTGACCCGTTTTGACGGACACACACGCGGTCACGTCCCGACACAGTAGCCGTCCTCACAGCCGCGAAGATGTGCCTGAGCACCGACCGGTCACGGCTTGCCGCGCCGCCTCGTAACGCAGATCGGCAAGCTGTGACCAAGCGGGCCCGTTCGTTCGAGGCCGACCCGGGTCTCAGCGTCCGGCCGGAAGTGCCATCACAGTCAGTCCGGAGCCCTGGATGCCGGCTACCGTTCGTCCGGAACCTTCGATACCGGAGGGAACCATCACGACCCCCAGGCTCAGCGCACACGCCATCGCGGTCACGAACCGGCGTACATTCCTCACGATGACCTCCGCTCGTCAGCCGACCACTGCACAGTATTCTCGCGGCCATCGACCCGGCACACAACCACCAACGCATCCGGGGAACGAGGCCACCGAAAGCCGCAGAAATACCGTAGCAAAGCGCCTGAAAACGTGATGGAACGGAGACACCAGGACTCGGCGGCGTCGCCACGCAGATGAGGTCAAGGCCGCCGACGCGGCGGTCAGCCCGAACCGCAAGCCACGCTCGACGAGTGCGTGAGGCGATCGGTGATCTCGCCCTCGAGCGCCAACAGCGTTCTCCACGCCGTACATCATGTCGGTCATCAGGTGCACTTCCACGATCAGGAGTTGCGTAGACCTTGCACAAAATGACAAACCTCGTCGGGTAGATCTTCGTCGAGTGACGAAGACATACACGGCATTGTCTTGTCACTTTGGAACCATGTCGCCGTCTCCACCTTGCGCTCGGTTCGATCATGGTGTGTCACCACGGTTGTTGGAGCGGTCGGCGCTGTTGGCCGCGATGGACCGGACGCTGGCTGCCACCGGGCCGGGTGGTCGTGTCGTGTTGGTGGCCGGTGAGGCCGGTATCGGCAAGTCGGCACTGGTGCGGGGGTTTCTCCGGCGGCATCACGAGAACGCCCGCGTCCTGATAGGACTGTGTGACCCAGTACGCACACCACGGGTTTCGGGACCATTGCGTGACATCGTCCGGCAGGTCGACCCGTTCGCCACGGAGACAGGGCGTGAGGAAACCTTCGCGGCGTTGCAATGCGCGTTGTTCCGGCACGATGGGCAACAGGTGCTGGTGGTGGAAGATGCGCAGTGGGCGGACGAGGTGACGACGGATGTACTGATCATGATGGGGCGTCGCATGGAGTGCCTGCCGCTGCTGCTCGTACTGACCTACCGGGATGACGAGTTGGCCGCGAGTCATCCGCTGCACGGTGTACTGGGTAGCCTGCCCTCCGAGCGGGTGTCGAGGCTGCGGCCGGAGCCGTTGTCGGAACAGGCGGTGGCTGAACTGGCGCGTCTGTCCGGCCGGACCGATACCGGTGTGCACGCGGTCACGGACGGAAACCCGTTGCTGGTGAAGGAGGTTCTGGCAGCTGAACAACCCGGCGTTCCGGCGGCGGTCCGCGACGTGGTCCTGGCCCGGTTGGCCGGGTTGCCTCCGGCGGCTCGGCGGGTCGTCCGGTTCGTGTCGGTGATCCCCACTCGCACCGCGCTGGGAACGTTGACACGGGCGTTGCGACCTACGGTGACTGCGGTGGAGGCATGTTTCGTCGGTGGTTTGGTGGTGCCGGACGGTGAGGCGGTCAGATTCCGGCATGAGCTGTTTCGCCAAGCGGTGGAGCGGTCGCTGTCGGTGTTACGGTACCGCCAGGTACAGCGGCTGGCCCTGCGGGCGCTGTCCGAAGAGCCCGGAGTGGACGCGGCACAGTTGGCGTACCACGCGGAGCAGGCCGGGGACGGAGCAGCTGCGCTGCGGTACGCCCGGCAAGCCGCCGTCGCGGCTGAGTCGTCCGGTGCGTACCAGAGAGCGCTCGACCACTATGGGACTGCTCTGCGGTATGCCGACCGGGTACCGGCCTCGCAACGCGCGGAGCTGCTGGAGCACTGTTCGCTCAATGCCTATCTGGTCGGGAACGTCGACGAAGCGTGCGGCATGCGGGTGACAGCGCTGCGGCTACGCTGCGCTGCCGGAGAGGTTTCCCGGGCCGGGGAGGACCTGCGCTGGTTGTCGCGGCTGCACTGGTGGGCCGGCCGCCGCGAGGAGGCGGAGGATGCCGCCAGACGCGCGATCACCGAGCTGGAACCCGGTGGGGCCAGCAAGGAATTGGCGATGGCCTACAGCACCCAGGCCCAGCTGGACGTACTGGCCCACGAGCTGCCATCGGCGATCGACTGGTCGACCCGGGCGATCGGGGTCGCCGAGCAGGTGGGTGACGAGGAGACGTTGGCCCATGCGCTGACCAGCGTCGGATCCGCGCGGCAGGGGTTGGGGGACCCGGCCGGACGGGTCGAACTGGAGCGGGCGGTGGACATCGCCGTGCGCATGAACTTCCCGCATCATGCGGCCCGGGCCCTGACCAACCTCGCCATCACCACCATGCAACTCGGTGAGGTCACCCGGGCCCTCCGGGACTGGGAACGGGCCTGGGCGTTCGCGCGACGGCATGACCTGCACGCGTACGAGCTGTACCTGGTGGGGCATCGCGCCTGGTGGCGCCTCAACTTTGGGGACTGGACCGGTGCCGAAGACGACGCACGAGATGCGCTCGGTCGGTCCGCACGGAGGTCGATCAGTGTGGCGCCCGCGCTGATGACGCTGGGCCGCCTGCAATCCCGCCGTGGGCAGGCCGACGCCGCCGACACGCTGAGGGAGGCCGCCCGCCTTGTGTCGGATATGGGGGAGCCGCAACGGGTCGCGCCTGTCGTGGCGGCCCGTATCGAACACGCCTGGCTGTGCGGGCAACCCGAGCGTGCGATTACCGAGGCCACCCGAGGTTTCGAATTGGCGCTGCGAACCCGGCATCCCTGGTTCGCCGGCGAACTGGCCTGGTGGCTCCACCGCGCCGGCCGCGAACCGGCCGTGCCGGACTGGATCGCCGAACCGTACCGCCTGTTGCTCGCCGGTCGCTGGAACGACGCGGCGAATGAGTGGGAGCGACGCGGCCGCCCCTACGAGCAGGCCGAAGCTCTCGCCTGCGGTGACCACGACGCCGCGCACCGGCAGGCACTGGCGATCTTCGACCGGCTCAGCGCGATCCCCGCGGCGACACAGCTACGCCGACGGCTGCGTGAACAGGGTCGACGGGTACCCCGCGGGCCACGCGCGGCCACCGCGGCCAACCCCGCCCGGCTCACCGAACGGCAGATGGAGGTCCTGGCCCACCTGGCCACCGGGGTCAGCAACGCCGAGATCGCCCGGCAGTTGTGCCTGTCCGTGCGCACCGTCGACCACCACGTCGCAGCCGTCATGGCGAAACTGACGGTCCACTCACGGGAAAAGGCGATCGAGGCGGCTCACCGGCTGGGCATCCTCACCGCGCAAGATAGGTAGCCGGGAGTCCAAAGTTGGGCAGTCGCAGAGGCTTGCCGTCCTGCGACAATGAAACCATTCCTCCCGCCACCGAACTCACGAGGGGAAATGACGATGGCGATCCGTTCCACCAGAGTGTCGTTGTCACGAACCCCGACGTTGTTCTCGCTGTGTCTCGCCGTGGTCCTGTCTCTCGGCCCTGGTGGAACCGCGAGCGCCGCCGGGTCGGTGATCAGCGCGTACGACTTCGAGGGCATCGACACCATGACGTTCAATCCGGTCTACACCGACGCGGAAGGCGGCCAGCTGGCCCTGCTGGGAGGCAGCCCCTACACCCCGACGATCAGCAAACAAGCCGCGGTCGGCGGGGCACAGTCGATGTGCATCGGTGTCGGCGTGGCCGGTCAACACGACACCCATTCCGACCGCGGTGAAGTCCAGATCCTCGGCCACGGCGGCTCCAACATCAAGGTCGGCAACGAGTACTGGTACACGTTCAACGTCCGGCCTGCTCCCACCCTCAAACCCAACCCGATCGACCCCAGCCGTGGCACAAGGGTCACCGATGTCGTATTCCAAATCCACAACACCACCACGCCGGCGCTGGACGGCCCACCGATGACACTGGGGACGGACGGCGTCAAATGGGGATTCAGCGTCCGAGGATCGAGCAATCCAGCCAACGGATACAACCCCGACCGCGAAAGCATCCCGCTCGGCCCGGTCCACCTCGGCCAGTGGACCAACTTCGTCCTCGACGTCAAGTTCAACACCGACGGCACCGGCTGGCTGCGCATCTGGGAAAACGGCACCCTGATGTTCAACAAGAAGGTGTCCAACACCTACCCCGACGCGAGCAGCACCTCACACGGCGCGTTCACCAAGCTCGGCGTCTACTCCTGGTGGCTGCTCTACCCCGCGTTCCAGCAGGACGCGCTCAACCAGGGAAACACCTCCCGCGACTACTGCCACGACCAGATCCGCGTCGCCGACAACACCGGTTCCTGCCCCAATCTCGTGCCGGTCGGCATCCACTGCGACCCGGTCCCGGCAACCTTCGGCTACGAATGGAACGGCACCACGACGATCAACCCCGGCCCACCCGACACCCACGCCACACCGGAGTTCCATCCAGCGCGGGACGTCACCGCCCTGGGCTAGCCGATCATCGTCGGACGCACCGGCAGCGTACTCACCACGCCTTGGCTGTGGTCCTCGCGGCACCGACACTCGCGGGTACCACCGGGACAGCCACCGCTGCCGCGCCCCTGCCCGCCGCGGTATCAGGCACGACCCGGACACCATCCTCCGCACGGCGGTGTTCCACTGCCTGGTCGGCTCGGCCGCTCATCACCGCCACGGTCCAATACAGCGACACAATTTCGGAAGTACATGAAATACGAAGGGGAGCGTAGTGAATATCCGGAAAGCAATCATGACGAGAATTGGCGTGTTCGCGCTCGGGCTAGGACTCTTTGCGGGATCGATGGCGGCCACTCCGGCTGCGGCGTCGGCGGCCCAGACTCCCGCGCAAGCAGTGAGCACAGTCGTCCGGCAGGAAAATGCTACCGCGTCAGCGAAAATCCAAGCCAGTTACATCTGCAGCGTCAACTTCCGCAGCAGGTACCTCGTCACGTGGGACTGCCGGGTCTTTTCGGGAGCCGTCCGCGTGTGGATCAAGTGTTCCAACAATCAGACGTACTACAGCGGGTGGCACCCGGTCGGCCTGTACTACATCACCGGAAACTGTGCCGTTTTCGGAGCGACACTGCTCGACACCGGCGTCGAATCGATGGGATGACGCCCCCGGTAGAGCGCTGAACCATCCAGTTTCAGTAGGGGCCGCCCGCCTCTGGGCGGCCCCTACTGCGCTCGCCGATCGTTCGCCCATCCCGGGAGTCGCCGGCACCTGTCACGGCGGCGTGAATGCGGTCAGCCGGCGACCTTCCGGGCCACTCCGCCGTAGAGCTGTGTGTTGGTGTACGGGTCGTCCGAGATGTCGCCCGGGCCCGGTCGCCACAGCGCGCAGCCGACCAGGCCCGGGTCGATCAGCTCGAAGTCACCGAACATCTTTTCGACTTCGCGGTAGGTGCGAGTGGTCGCCTGGTCGTGGCCCCTGGCCAGGTTGAACGTGCCTACCGCGCTGTTGATCCGGTCGCTGTCCTGGTCGCTGACCAGGTGGGAGATCGCGAGGTAGTGCCTCATCAAGGAACGTTGACGCGGTAACCGTGTCGCGTGGACATCCGGGCTGGTGATCGCGAGGCTGGCCGGTGGAGGTGAGTCATGGCG
>NZ_JBFACT010000144.1:0-6310 GCF_040640995.1 Amycolatopsis sp. NPDC021455
ACCGAGATCGGCCGGATCGCGTCGCTCTCCTCGCGCGTCGGGCGCGAGGAGAGCCCGCTCGAACGCCAGGTCCGGCGGGTCGCGTGGCTGATCGCCCTGGTCGCCGTCGTCGTGGGGATCGGCTTCCTGCCGCTGGGCTGGCTCGCCGGCCTGTCGTGGTCGGCCGCCTTCGTCTTCGCGATCGGCCTGCTGGTGGCCAACGTCCCCGAGGGCCTGCTGCCGACGATCACCCTGGCCCTGGCCGCGGGCGTCCGGTCGATGGCGAAGGCCGGAGCGCTGGTCAAGCGGCTCTCCGCGGTCGAGACGCTCGGGTCGACGACGGTGATCTGCACCGACAAGACCGGCACGCTGACGCGGAACGAGATGAGCGTCGAGGAAGCTCACCCGGTGGGGGAGCCGGGGCCGCTGGCCGCGGCGCTGGCGCGGTGCAGCACCGCCGACGTCACGGCGTCGAGCGGTGATCCCACCGAACTGGCCTTGCTGCGTTACGCGGGCGCCGACGGCGCCGACCTGTCCGCCCGGAAGGCGTTGTACCCCTTCGACCCGCGGCTCAAGCGGATGTCCACTGTGGACCTCGTCGACGGTGAGCTGTGGGTATCGGCCAAGGGCGCGCCCGAGCAGATCCTGCCCCGGTGCGCGATGCCGGCCGAAGACCGGGCCCGGTTCATGGCGCTCGTCGACGAGATGGCGGGCCGTGCGCTGCGGGTGCTGGCCGTGGCTCGCCGCCGGGTATCGGTGGTGCCGGGTAGCCGCGAAGAAGCCGAGACGGACCTGACGCTGCTCGGCTTGGTGGGGCTGGTGGACCCGCCCCGGCCCGAGGTCGCCGCGGCGGTCGCGGACTGCCATTCGGCGGGGATCACCGTGCACGTGGTGACCGGGGACAACGGCCGCACGGCGGCGGAGATCGCCCGCCGCGTCGGGATCGGCGCGGACCGCGTGATCAGCGGCGAGGAGCTGGCCGGCCTGCCGGAGCCGGCGCTCGACGAAGCACTGACCGCGGGCGGGGAGATCGTGTTCTCCCGCGCGGCACCGGAGGACAAGCTGCGCATCGCCGACGCGCTGCGCGACTGCGGCGAAGTGGTGGCGATGACCGGCGACGGCGTCAACGACGCGCCGGCGTTGCGCCGGGCCGACATCGGCGTGGCGATGGGCATCGGCGGCACGGATGTCGCCAAGGAAGCGGCGACGGTGGTGCTGACCGACGACAACTTCGCGACGATCGTCGCCGGGGTGAGCGAGGGACGCCGGGTGTTCGACAACGTCCGGAAGTTCGTGCTGTACATCTTCGCGCACGCGGTCCCGGAGGTGCTGCCGTTCCTGCTGTTCGCGGTCTCGGGCGGGATGATCCCGCTGCCGCTGACGGTGTTGCAGATCCTGGCCATCGACCTGGGCACGGAGACCCTGCCGGCGCTGGCCCTCGGCCGAGAGCCCGCCGAGCCGGGCCTGATGTCCCGCCGCCCGCGGCGGCGGTCCGAAGGCGTGGTGACGGGCCGGATGCTGCTGCGGGCGTGGGGGATCATGGGCCTGCTGTCGGGAGTCCTGGTGCTGGGCGCGTTCTTCGCGGTGCTGGCCGCGGCGGGCTGGCACCCGGGCGCCGACGTCTCCACGGGAGCTTTGCACGAGGCGTACCTGCAGGCGACGACGGCGAGCTTCGCGGCGATCGTGTTCTGCCAGGTGGGCACGGCGTTCGCGGCCCGGACCGAGCGGGTGTCGCTGCGTTCGGTGGGCTTGACGACGAACCGGCTGCTGCTGGGCGGCATCGCGTTCGAGCTGGTCTTCGCGGCGGCGTTGATCTACCTGCCGCCGCTGCAGGCGCTGTTCGGGACGGCGGCGCTCCCGGCGTGGGTGATCGCGATGCTGCTGCCGATGCCGGTGATCGTCTGGGGCGCGGACGAGGTGTTCCGCTGGGTCACCCGCCGCGCCTGACCCGCAAGTCCGTGAAGGCCACCTTGAGGGACTACAAGTTCCTCAAGGTGGCCTTCACGGACTTTCAACGGTCAAGCCGGCGTCAGGCGGTGCGCCGCCTCCGGGGTGATGACCACGACCGGGCAGCGGGAGTAGCGGACGCATTCGCGTCCGACGCTGCCGAGCACCAGGTCCGCCACCGCGCCGCCGCGGTGGGCGCCGAGCACCAGCAGGTCCGCGTCCGCCGACGCCGTCACCAGCTCGGTCGCCGGGTCGCCGTGGACCGTGCGGGTCTCGACCTCGGCCGCCGTCTCGATGCCCAGGCCCGAGACGTGCGTCGCCAGCGAGTACCGCCCTTCGGGGATCCGGCCGTGCGGCTGGAGGGCGAACGACGTGCCGGGCAGCAGGCCGTCCCGCGGCCGGACGAGGATCGCGCGGACCGTGTCACCCGTGTGCGCGCCGGTCTCGAGGGTCCACCGCAGGGCCGCGTCGCCGCGGGGTGAGCCGTCCACGCCGACGACCAGCACGCGGCCAGTTCCTGACTCCATGGTTCTCCTTCTTTCCTCAGGTGTTGCCGCGATCGTGCGTCCGGCGGGCCGCGGCCGGGTAGGGGACGAATTCCGCCGGGGCGAGGGACTTTGTGCTCCGGTGCCGGCACCGCGGCCACCGCGACGATGGCCCGGGGCGGAGCGTCCGGCTCCGCGACGAGGAGTGAGCGCGATGACCACCGCGGCACCGGCGACCCTGACGTCCCATGAGATCGGCGTGCTCGCGCGCGCGGTGAGCCGTGCGCCGTCGGTGCACAACAGCCAGCCGTGGCAGCTGCTGATCCGCGGGACCGAAGTGGACCTGCTCGAGCGCCGGGACGTCGGACTCCGCCGGCACGACCCGTTCGGCCGCGACCGCGTGCTCTCCTGCGGGGCCGCGCTGACCAACCTCGAACTGGCCGTCCGCGCCCTCGGCCGCGACTGCCACGCCGGCCTGAAGGAAACCGGTGACGTGGTGGCCACGGTGACGATCGGCCGCCCGCGCGCGACCTCGGTCCGGGCCTACACGCTGTACCAGGCGATCGGCCGCCGCCGCAGCCACCGGCACCGGTTCTTCCACAACCGCGTGCCGGCGGACGTGCGCACCGCGGTGGTGGCCGCCGGCGAGACGGCGGGCGTGCACGTCGTCGTCCCCGGGCACCTGGACAAGCTGGCCGAGCTGCTCGGCTTCGCCACGCGCGTCCTCTCGCGCGACCGCGCCTACCAGCGCGAGCTCGAGATGTGGACGGCGCGCACCCACGCGTGGGACGCGCTGGGCGACGGCGTCCCCGAGGACGCGCTCAGCCCGGAGGCCCTGCCGGTGGCGGGGCTGGTCCGCGCCGGCACGCCGATCCCGGACGACGCCGTGCTCGCCGACCGGCTCGCCGCGGAGAACCTGCTGATCTTCTGCACCGACGGCGACACCCGGACCGATCACCTCGCCGCCGGCGCGGCGTTGCAGCGCGCGTGGCTCGCCGCGGCCTCGAAGGCCCTGGTCGGCTCGGTGATCACGCAGCCGCTGCACCTGACCGGGTTCCGGGCGCGCCTGGTGTCGGAGCTGGCGCTCCTGGGTGTCCCGCAGGCGATCTTCCGCTTCGGGTACCCGGCCGTCCCGTCGGCCCCGTCGCCCCGGCTCCCGCTCGGCGAGTTGTTCCCGCCTTCAGGAAGAAGCCGGTGACCTGCGTCCGCGAGCGGCGGTGATCGTGCCGGCCGAGCGGCGTCCTCACGGAGGCCCTCGAGGTCGGCACTCGCGCGGCCTGCCGGCCGAGGGCGACGCCGGGGCGGCGATCGCGTCGGCCGAGCGGCGCGTCCTGCCGGAGGCCGGCGTCGCAGCCCCGCCGGAGGGTCTTTGGTCCTCGCAGGTCATGACGCGCGGCCGTCGCGGCGACCGCCCGCGGCCGGTGATGCTGGCCGTGTCCGTTCCCGAGAACACCGGAGCCCGACGATGAGCCGTCCCCTGCCCAGCGTGTTCGACCAGGCCCTCGCCTCGGCCGTGCGCGCGCCTTCGCCGCACAACACCCAGCCCTGGCGGTTCGTCGTCGAGCACGAGACCGTCGAGGTGTGGCTGGACCGCGAGCGCGTGCTCGCCGTCGCCGACCCGCACGGCCGGGAAGCCCGGCTCGCCTGCGGCGCGGCCGCCTTCAACCTGCAGATCTGCCTGCGGGCCAACGGCATCGCCGCGGTCGTGCGGATGCTGCCGGACCCGGCCGAACCCGACCTGGTCGCGGTGATCCGGCTCGACGGCAACGAGAAGGCGACCGCGGCCGAGCGCAAGCTGGCCGAGGCCGTCTTCCGGCGGCACACCAACCGCCGCCCGCTGCTGGACAAGGAGGTTCCGTCCGCCGTGCGGGCGGCGCTGAAGTCGGCCGCGCTGAGCGAGGGCGGGCAGATCGAGTACCTGGACGCGTCCGGCCGCTACACCCCGGTGGCGTCGCTGGTCCGGCAGGCCGAAGCGGTCCAGGCGGACGACCACGCGTTCCGCGCCGAAGCCGCGTTCTGGACCCACCGCGGGCCCGACAGCCCCGACGGCGTGCCGAAGGTCGCGGCCGGGCCGCCGCCGCAGGGGCACGGGATCGTGTCGCTGCGCGCGTCGCACGAAAACCGGGACCTGCCGGCTCGCGAGTACGAGCAGGAACCGCTGCTCGGTGCCGTGCTGACCCGGGACCGCGGGCCGCACGCCGAGGTGCGGGCGGGCATGGCGATGCAGCGGGTTCTGCTCACCGCGACCGCCGAGGGCCTGGCGACGTCGTTCCTGTCGCAGCCGTTCGAAACCCCGCACACGCGGGAGGCGCTCGACCGGCTCTTCGCCGGGCTCGGGCAGCCGCACACGCTGCTGCGCATCGGCTACGGCTACCCGACGCGGCTGACCGGCCGCCGCCCGGTCCACGAGGTGCTGACCCACCGCGCCACGGCCGGGTGACGCTCAGGCGCGGCCGGCCGTGGCGCGCAGGACGTCCTGCAAGGTGACCATGCCGACCACGTGCCTGCCCTCGACGACCGGCGCCGAGCGCACCCCGGCGTCGGTCATCCACCGCGCCAGCTCCCGTACGCCGGTGTCCGCCGGCACCGCCAGGCCGGTCGTACGCATGACCGAGCCGGCCGTGCGTGAACGGCCGTCGAGCATCACGCCGGTGTCCGGGTCACCGCAGGGCGCCGGCGCCCGCAGGATGTCCTGTTCGGACACCAGGCCGAGGATCCGCCCGTCCGCGTCGACCACCGGCATCGTGGTGAAACCGTGCGCGGTCATCGTCGCGGCCGCCTCGTCGAGTGTCGCCGACGGGGCCAGGGCGAACGTCGGGGTGGACATGATGTCGCGTGCGCGCATGGCCGTGCTCCCATCCGTCGGGAGTCCCGACCATCCCGCCCGGTTCCGCGAGCGGCCCAGGGTCCTAAGTCCCCGGCCCGGCCGCCGACGGACTCCGGTCCGGGGCCGAAGGCCTCTTCGGTGCACCGGGAAATCCGCCGATCCTGGGAAGGGAACGGAAACCGGACCGGAAGGACGGCAGGCATGAGCCCGATCGTGCGGATGTGGCGCGCGGTGTTCCCGCGCCGCGGTTCGGTGGCACGTCGCTCGGACCGCGTCCAGGGTGGCCTGCTGGCCGTCGTGGTGCTGCTGGCGCTCGCCGCGCTCCCGGTGGCCGCCGGCTTCGGTTCGGAGACCTACGTGAGCCAGCGGGACCAGTCGGCCCGGCAGCTGGGCGAGCGGACGCAGGTGACCGCGACGCTGCTCGCCGACGGTCCCGGCATCAAGGTGAACTCGCGGACCGGCGTCGTCGGCAACGGTGAGCCCACCGACGCGACCTGGCTGCTCCCGGACGGCACCCGCAAGGTCGGCAAGGTCGTCGCCGACGAGGGCACGCTCAAGGGGTACACCTTCGGCATCTGGGTGGATCGTGCCGGCAACCCGGTGGATCCGCCGCTCAGCGGCGCGGGCGTGGTGATCGACGCCGTCGTCGTCGCGCTCGGCTTGTGGCTCGGGGCGATCGCGCTGCTGGCCGCCGCCTACGGGCTCACGGTGTTCTCGCTGAACCGGCTCCGCTACGCCCGCTGGCAGCAGGAGTGGTTCGCCGTCCAGGACCGCAAGACCCATTCTTGAGAACGAGGAGAAGGTGAAATCCCATGACCACGGCATACCAGGGCGACATCGTCGTCGGCGTGGACCATTCGGCGGTGAGCGTGGCCGCCCTGCGCTGGGCGGTCTCGGAAGCGGCGGTGAGCGGCCGTCGGGTCGTCGCGTTGCGGGCGTGGACGTTCGAACCGGTCTACGACCTCGGTGCGGCCGTTGCCGGGACGCCCCAGGCGGTCGCGGATCGCGAGCGGCGGCAGCTGGACGAGGTCGTCGGCGAGGTCCGGGCCGAGTACCCGGGCGTGGCCGTCCG
>NZ_JBFACT010000145.1:0-5985 GCF_040640995.1 Amycolatopsis sp. NPDC021455
TCGGAGCGGCCCGCGGTCATCAGGTCGACGACCGTTTCCCTGGTCAGCTCACCGGTGGCGAACACACCCGCCATCCGGCCCAGATACATGACCGCAATGCGATCGGCCACGTCGAAGACGTCATTCATGTTGTGCGACACCACGACCACCCCGAGCCCGCGCTCGGCCAGCCGTCCGACCAGCTCCAGCACCACTTCGGTCTGCGCCACGCCGAGCGCCGCGGTCGGCTCGTCCATGATCACCAGCTTCGAGTGCCACAACACGGCTTTCGCGATCGCCACCGCCTGGCGCTGACCGCCGGAGAGCGACCCCACCGGCTGCCGGACCGACGTCACCGTCGTCACGCCCAAGCTGTGCAGCGTCTCCTTCGCGGCCAGCTCCATGCGGTCCTCGTCGAGCGACACGTGCCGCACCTTTTCCCGGCCCAGGAACATGTTCTGCACGATGTCGAGGTTGTCGCACAACGCGAGGTCCTGGTACACGGTCTCGATGCCGAGCGCGGCGGCGTCCCGCGGCGTGCGGATGCGTACTCCCCGCCCCTGCCAGGTGATCTCGCCGGCGTCCGGGACGTGGATCCCGGCGACGCACTTGATCAGCACGGACTTGCCCGCGCCGTTGTCACCGACCAGCGCGGTCACCTGCCCGGCCGGGACGTCCAGATCAACCCCCGCCAGCGCCTGCACCGGCCCGAACTTCTTGGTGACACCCCGGACACGCAGCAACGGCGTCCCGGCCGGGTCGGCGGACGGCAGTTCGGCGGATCGTTCCGCAGTGGTGGTCACGGCCGGCTCACGAAAGCTCGGCCAGCTGCCTGCCGAGCCGGCTCTCGGGCGCGCGGGCAGGCGGTGGGATCACGACCACGGGACAGGTCGCCCGCCGCAGGCAGGCGCCGCTGACCGAGCCGGTGAGGACCTCGCGCAGCTTGCCCTTTCCGTGGCTGCCGACCACCAGCATGGCCGCGTCTGCGGCCCAGTCGACCAGGATGTCCGCAGGGTCGCCGTCCGGTGCCGAGCACCGCGCGGTCACGCCCGTAAAGCCCTTCGTCACCGCGGTGACCAGCTCTTCGAGCTCGTGGACGTGCATCCGCCGGGCCTCGCCGATGCTCCGGTTCACCGACGTGTCGTCGAGCATCGCGTCATAGGTCCAGACCGTCACGACGTCCAGCTCCGCACCGCTCGTCTCGGCCTGTGCGGCCGCCCACAGCAGCGCGGCGGTGCCGGCGTCCGAACCGTCGACGCCCACCACGATCCGGCCCTTCGCCGTCGCTTCCGTCATCGTCGCTCCTTCCGCCGCCCTTTTTCTTGCCAGTCAACCCGTTCCGGTCCACCGGCGAAGCTGTCGTTCCGCCCGATCTGGGAGGACCAAGGGCCCTACGAGGGCCATGAAGACACTCGGGTACGACCGTCCGGCCGGCGCAGCTGGACCGGCCACGCCGACCTCCGGACTGACCGCCCCTCACCGGCTGGATCGTCCGGAAGGAACCGGCCCGCCTCGACGCGCTCGCGGCCGACGGCGAGAAGGTCGTCGCGGACGCCCGGCCTGACCCGCACCACGGGCCTGGACATGATGTCGCGTGCCTTCACATCGGCTCCTTTCAATGCACGACCGCGACCGGGCATGACGCGTGCGCGAGCAGAGCGTTGCCGGTCGAGCCGAGGACGCCGCCGGCGACCGGGCCGCGGCCCCGCGTGCCGACCACGATCAGCCGGGCATCGGGAACCGCGCGCAGCAGGGCGCGCGACGCACTTCGGTCCCGCACGGCCTGGGTGGTGATCTCCAGCGCCGGGTACTTGCGGACCCACGGCGCGACGTGCGCCTCCAGGTCCCGCCGCTCGCCGGCCCCCAGCTCCGCCAGCTCATAGCCGGAGCTCTGCGTCCCGTCGTGGTAGGCATGGACGACCCGAACTGGCGCCGGTACGGCGGTCGCCTCGTCGAGCGCGAACCGCAGCGCGTGCTCGCTCGGCTCCGACGGGTCGACGCCCACCACGACCGGCCCGGCCAGGTCCGGCCGGTGCCCGGGCACGACCACCACCGGGCAGGACGCCCCGGCCGCCACCCGCAGCGCCACCGAACCGACCAGCGCCCCGCGCAGGCCACCGAGACCGTGCGAGCCGAGCACGACGAGCGCTGCGTCAACTGACTCGGCGAGCAGCAGGTCGGCGGCGAGGCCGAGCCGCACCGCCGTCTCCACCCGTACCCCGGGCGCCCACTCACCGGCGATCTCGGCAGCACGGCGGAGCCAGCGGTAAATGTGTTCCAGCAGCAGTTCCGAATCATCGTGCGCGTGCGCCGGCGCGCTGTCGAAGACGCAGGCGTGCAGCAGCCGCAGCGTCGTGTCGCGCCACCGTGCTTCCTGCGCCGCCCAGCGAATCGCGGCGAACGACGCCGCCGAAGCGTCCACTCCGGCGAGCACCGGCCGGTTCGCGGTTGCGGTCATCACGTCCTCCAGCAGAGTCTCCGGGTCAGCATGGCGAAGCGCGTACCCGCCGGTCAGAGCACGAAGTCCCTTTCGCCGGGGACCAAATCCGCCTGCCTTCCCGCCGCTGTTCACCGACGCTGGAACGATGACCGGACCTGACCTCCTGATCGACCACTTCCTGCCGCACCCGCACTTCGAGCTGGTGCGCAACGTCATCGTCGACGCGCCGGTGAAGGAGACCTACGCCGCGGCGCGCGAACTCGACTTCACCGACATCCGCGGCGGCGTCGTGTCCGCCGCGTCGTGGCTGCGCATGCTGCCCGAACGCTGGCACAACCGGCGGCACGGCCCACCCCGCCACCCGACCCGGCTGACGCCGGACGACCTCGACGCCGGCTCGGAGTGGACGCTGCTCGGCGACCGGCCGGGCAGCGAGTTCGCGCTCGGCGTCGCGGGCAAGTTCTGGAAACCGGTGATCGTCTGGCGGCGGGTGGCGGCCGACGAGTTCGCGGCATTCGACGAGGCCGGTTACGGGAAGTTGGTCCTGGCCGTGTCGGCGTTCCCCTACGGCCCGCACCGCACGCTGCTGACCGTGCACACGCGCGTCCGGATGAGCGACCCGGAGAGCTGGCTGAAGTTCCGCCGCTACTGGCGGCTCTCCCGGCCGGCTATCGGGTCCGTGCACACGGCACTGATCCGCACGATCGCCGCGAACGCCCGCCGGCGGGCACTCGCGGCCTACACGCGCACCGATCAGGACTGACGGCCGTCCGCCGGCTGCCGCCAATCGTCCGCGGCGGCCGGAACGACGTCCTCCTCGTTCTCCTTGACCGCGTGGTGCTCGACCGCCTGCAGGTAGCGACCCACCTTCGGACCGTGCCGCCCGCGCTCGGCGACGTCCCGCCGCGCCTCGGCTTCGATGACGGCCTTTTCCTTGTCGTCCATGACTTTCCTCCTGTCAGTAGCCGCCAGTCCGGACGTGTTCCTTCCGTTCCTCCCCACCTCGACGTTATGAATCAGGCCTGCTGCCGGACTGCGGCCGGACGTCGGCGAGGCAGGGGTCTTTGGTCCCTCGTCCCGGGGCGGTGCGGCTCTCGCCCGCGCGCGCCCGCGGGAGGACCGTCGGGGTATGCGTGCCACCTTCCCGCTCGGGCGCCCGGCCGGTATCCGCGTCGGCGCGCACTGGTCCGTGCTCCTGATCATGGCCCTGTTGGCCGAACTCCTGGCGCAGTCGCTGCTGCCGCAAGTCGTTCCCGGCCTGTCCCCGGCCGTCTACTGGGCGACCGGCGTGGCCGGTTCGGTGGTGTTCCTGGCGTCGCTGCTGGCGCACGAGCTCAGCCACGCGCTGGTCGCTCGCCACCGCGGCCTGGCCGTCGACCGCATCACGCTGTGGCTGTTCGGCGGCAGCACGGAAATGCCCGGCGACCCACCGAGCCCCGGGTCGGCATTCGCGGTCGCCGTCGCCGGCCCGCTGGCGAGCCTCGTGGCCGGTGCCGGCTTCCTGGGCTGCGCCGTGCTGCTTTCCGGTGCCGTGCCCGCAGTCGTGGTGGTCACGCTGACGTGGCTCGGCTGGACGAACGTCGTCCTCGCGGTGTTCAACCTGCTCCCCGGCGCGCCGCTGGACGGTGGCCGGATCCTGCAGGCCGCCGTCTGGAAGCGCACCGGTGACAAGCGACGGGCGCAGGCCGCGGCGGCCCGCTCGGGCCACGTTCTCGGTTTGCTGCTGGCTTCGGCGGGTTTCGTGGAACTGCTGTGGTTCGGCAGCTTCGCCGGGCTGTGGCTGGTCGGCATCGGCTGGTTCCTCGGCTTCAGCGCCCGCGCCGAGCTCGCGGCCGGCCCCGCGCGTGACGTCCTCGCGCGCGTCCACCTCGGTGAGATCATGACGCCGGACCCGGTCACCGCGCCCGGCTGGTTCACCGTGCGGGCGTTCATCGACCAGGCCGCGTCCGGGCGGTTCCGCACCTACCCGGTGGTGGCGTTCGACGGCCGTCCGCTCGGGGTGGTCAGTCTGGCGATGCTCGCCCGGGTGCCCGAGGACGCCCGACCGTCGACCCGTGTCGAGGAGGTCTGCCTGCGGCCTCCGGCGTGCCTCCAGGTGGCTCCCGAAACGCCGCTGACCGCAGTCCTCGGCCGGATCGGCGGCCGCCCCGGTCAGGACCTCGCCCTGGTCGTCTCGGACGGGGTCCTCCTGGGCGTCGTGAGTCCCGGCGACATAGCCCGCACGCTCGAATTGGCGGTGCTGGGCACCGAAGCCCGCCGGCCGACGCACTGAAACCAGATCAGTACATGCGCCACGCGCAGGTGAACGACCTCACCGAGGAAGCGACGAGCGAATGAAGACCGCTTACGAGGTCCCCGGCAGCGTCGCGTAGCTGCCGGACACCCGCCGCCGGCTTCTCACGGAGAGCCAGTACAGCCAGGTCCATCCGACGTCTCAGGGCAACTCGCACGAGCAGGCTGACCGCATACGCGAGCTTCGTCGCCTTGCCCGGCAGATGCTCCAGTTGCTCTTCCCACTCGGCCAGGAGAAGGTCCGCCTCCCCCGCGAACCGCGCGTCGAGCCGCGCGGCAAGGCGTAACATCCGCACCGCGATCCACGGCAGCACATCGAACAACTCGTTCGACAGCACGCCGAGCAAAACGCCACCGACAACCGTCACCAAAGCCGTCACCGACCACCGCCCACGATCAAGCCGAGCAGGGCGATCCCGGGGACCCCGGCTCCTCGTGGCTTTCGCCGGTCACGGCGCTCGGCGAGCAGGCGCGGAGCCTGCGCGGCTCCTTCGTCGGTGAGCCAATAGAAACGGCGCCGAGGCTTTCCCGGCTCGGGGTTCGCCGCCTCCCACTCGTAGGCGACCCAGCCCACCCTGAGCAACCGTTCGAGCACGCGATAGACATTCGGCGTGCTCTGACCACAGCGAGCCGCCAGGTCCCACCCGTGCACCTTCTCGTCCATCTGCGTCAGAACCTGGACGACGTCCAACAGTGGCGGAGTCACGCGAAACGGCCAGCTCATGGTTCCAAGGTACCTGAACCTAGGTGCATCTGCACCTAGGTTCAGGATTCCACTGCCGGTGATCGTCGACCTCACATCGACGGGAGTGTGCGTCGGCCGACGATCCACCCCGCCCGGAAGCCGAAACACATCAGGACCCGGCGGCCTCAGCTGACACCGGGCAGCGTCGTGCTCGGCGACCGCGGCTGCGGCGGCTTCGCCGGCCTGCTGCCGGGCTTCACTGGACAGGCCCTGCTGCACAACGCGGCCTGCCCGTGTATTTGGTGCGCGCTACCTCCTGACGGCCGAAAGTCCTCACTCGCCCGGGCTTTCGCCCCACCAGAACCGGGGCCGCCGGGCCCTCGGAACCGGGGCGGTCCGGCCCTCGTCGCCCAGCCCCGCCCGGCGGAGCCTGGATCCTGACGAGAGCGAGGCCCACCATGGACAGTCCACGCGGAACCGCTCCGGCGACCACAGCCGAGCCGACGTCCCCGCGCCGCAACCGCCGCGACCGGCTCGCGCTGCGGCCCGCCGACTTCGTCGACCCCCGCTACGCCGACATCACCGACCG
>NZ_JBFACT010000146.1:0-5738 GCF_040640995.1 Amycolatopsis sp. NPDC021455
GCGTCGCAGGCTGCGGGGGCGGCGCGGCAGGCGCGGGATGCGGCGAACGCGTCGGCGGGGCATGCGGATGCGGCGGCGTTGGCGGCGGATCAGGCTGCCGCGGCGGCGGATCAGGCCAAGAAGGACGCCGACGCGGCGGCCCGGTATGCGGCGGCGGCGAAGGTGTCGGCGGACACCGCGACCACAGCAGCAAACCAGGCAGCCGCACTCGAGAAGACCTCCCGCGACGCCGACGCCGCCCGCCTCGAGGCCCAGAAAGCCCAGGCCATCGCCGACGCGGAAGCCGCGAAGCAGGCCGAGGACGCGCGCAAGGCCGCGGGGGACTGGAAAGCCGGCGAGGCCGCGAAGCGGGCGGCGGAGACCCAGCGGCTGCTGGATGAGGCGGCGAACCCGGCCACGGCACCGGAGACGGTGATCAAGGACATCCGGCTGGCCGCCGTCCAGCTCATGCAAAGCGGCGGACCCTGGACCAAGGCCGCCGCGGCCTCCACCCTGAGCGGGGACGAAGCCGGCCTGCGCGAGTTCCTGCGCACCGGCCTGGCCGTTTCCACCAAGCAGGACGACCGGGCCAGCGTCGCCGCGCTCGCTGACGAGACCACGAACACGCGGTACAAGCAGGCCGCGCTGAGCGCGTTCGCCGGACCGGACGGGGGAGTGGCCGATTTCCTGCGAACTCGTGCTTACCCGGGCAAGGCGGACGACGACCGGATCGCCGCGCAGCTGATCCTCAACAACGGCGGCCCGGCCACCAAGGAGGCCGCGAACCGAGCCCTCAGCGGCACCGCCGACGATGTCGCCGAATTCCTGCGCACCGGGCAGTACGTCGCGGCCGAACACGACGACCGGATCGCCGTGACGCAGGCCCTCACGAACGGCGGTCCCGAGGTCAAGGCGGCTGCCGAGGCCGCGCTTGCCGGCCCGGTGTCGTACCTGAAGGACTTCCTCGGCACCGAGCGGTTCAAGGCGGAACAACGCGACATCGACACGACCACGCACGCGGCCGACGTCCACCGGTACGTGACCGAGGCCGCGAGCATCGCCGCGAACGCCCGGGCGAACGCCGCGTTGGCCGCCGAAGCCGCGGCTCGTGCCCGGAACGCCGCGAACGAGGCGACCCAGGCGGCCGACGAGGCCCGCCGCCAGGCCGACCAGGCCAAGATCTACGCCGACCAGGCGAACGAGTCGGCGAACCAGGCGCAGAAGTCCGCGGAGCAGGCCGCCGAGTCGGCCAGACAGGCCCGGAACGCGGCGCAGAGTGCCCAGCAAGCGGCGAGGAGTGCGGCGAATTCGGCCGTCCAGGCCCGGGCTTCGGCCACACGCGCCAGTACGGCCGCCAGCTCGGCCCAGGAATACGCCGAGCGCGCCCGTGCCGTCGCCGTCGAGGCGGGCAAGGACGCCGACGCCGCGGCCCAGGCGGCGTCGGAAGCGGCCAAGTTCGCCGCCGACCGGCAGAACGAGGAAGAGCAGCGACGTCAGGCGAGCGGGCAGGGGCAGTCCGGCCCGCTCAGCGCCGAAGACGAAGCCGCGTTGCGGGCGGCCGGCGGTCAGGAGCTGGTCGACCAGTACAAGGCGGCGCAAGGAGGCGCCGAGCAGAACCTGATCGACTGGATCATCGCCAACGGCGGGCAGATCCTCGTCGACCTGTTCATCGGCGGCATCAAGGCGTGCGTCAAGGACCCGAACCTCGTCAACTGCCTGATGGGCGCGATCGACATCGCGTCGCTCGGCCTGGCGGTGCTCAAGGCGTACGACGTCGGCAAGGCGCTCTGGCGTGTCATCGGGACCATCGGCAAGTACTTCGAGGAGACAGCGAACTTCAAGAAGGTCCTCGACCGCGGCCGCTCGATCATCGCCGAGGCCAAGGTCAACTGCTTCCCGGCCGGGACACTGGTGGCCACCGCGGATGGCGACAGGCCGATCGAGCAGGTCCGCACCGGCGATCTGGTCTGGGCCAAGGACACCGTGACGGGCCAGACCCGGCTGCAGAAGGTGGTCCGGACCTTCGAGCACGACGCCCAGGCGCTCGTCACCGTCCACTTCGGAGCGACCAGCGTCCGGGTGACCCGGGAGCACCCCTTCTGGGTTCCGGCGCGGGGCTGGGTGCACGCCGAGGACCTGCGCGTCCACGACCGGGTCCAGAGCCTGGAAGGCGGCTCGCCGGAGGTGACCGCCACGGAGACCGCGACCGGCGCCGTCACGGTTTACAACTTCGAGGTCGAAGGCGACCACGACTACTTCGTCACGAGCATGCACCTGCTGGTGCACAACAACTGCCTCGACGACCTCGGCGAGAGCTGGGTGCCGAAGCGGGTGGCCGAGGTGTGCGGCACCAACACCTGCACGCAGACCGCGCGGGAAATCCAGGCCAAGATCGGTGGTGACATCTACCGTGCCACCGATCGCTACGGGGCGAAGCTCGGTGAGATGCGCGACCTCGACAAACCGGATGTCTGGCACGCCACGGATTGGCACTACCACGACGTCCTCATCAAGGACGGCCGCGTGTACGACGCCACGACCGGGCGGTACGGCATGACACTCGACGAATACCGGACGAAGTTCAAGTACGGTGAGTACTTCGACTTCAAGCCGTCGCCGGAAGGGTGAGCGTCATGGACACGGGCGACCGCGCCGCCGACGTGATGCGTCGTCCGGGCGCATACGGAATCGGCAACCTGGAACAGGCTCTGGCGTTCTTCGACGGATTCGACACGGCAACCGAATTCGCGTTCCTGAACGGCTTCCGTGAATGGCTGGCTCGCAACGGCGGCGACGGTCCGAATCTCACCTGGAACTACCAGGCGTCCCAGTTGGTCGCCCGGCGGCTGGGCACCGGTGCCGGCGACGCAGAGCGGATCAACGAGTTCTTCGGGCTCGTGCGGGAGTTCCTGACCGCCGGGGACTGACACTTTCCGGTCGGCGGCGTTGCCGGTCACGGCCGACGGTTGTGCGCTACTCGGCGGCTCCTTGGCTTTTCGTCCGGGAGCCGCCGGCGGTGGTGTCGATGACGGCCGAGCGGTTTGGCCGCGTGGCCGGGAACCACGGCAGCTCACGTTCAAGTCGGCACCGTTGGTCGCGGAGGTGCTACCAGGCGTACGCAGTGGTCGCGACGCAGGTCGGCCATCTTCGCCAACCGCGCCCGCCGCCGCGGGATCGCGGCCACCATGGCGGGATGGCGTTCACCGAACCACCTGATCCCGGCCAGGCGCGCACCCTGGCCGAGCTCATCGCCCAGCTGCGGCTGCTCAAGGCGTGGGCGGGCGGCCCGTCGTACAAGCAGATCGCCGAGGGCGTCAACCGGCTCTGGACGGCGGCCGGGCGCCCGCCCGCCGAGCGCACTGCCCGGACCACTGTTGCCGACTGCTTCAACACCGGGCGCGCGCGGCCCAACACCGATCTGCTGCTCGCCGTCGTCGAGGTGCTGTACCCGGATCCCGGTTACGTCGCCCGGTGGCAGGACATGCTGCGGGTTGTCCGCAGCCGCGCCGAGGCGGCGTCCTTCGTGCAAGCCCAGCTCGGGTTGCCCGAGGCGATTCCGCACTTCACCGGGCGTCGAACGGACCTCGCGCGGCTCCGCGCCGCGCTCGGGGACGCCGTCGGTGGGCAGGTGTCGGCGATCGCGGGCATGGCCGGGGTCGGGAAGACCGGGCTGGCCGTGCACGTCGGCCACGAGCTGCTGCATGCCGGCCGCTTCGACAACGCGCTCTTCGTGAACCTGCGCGGGTTCCACCCCGATCCCGGCCAGCCGCCCGTGGATCCGGCCGCGGTGCTCGACTCCTTCCTGCGGCTGCTCGGCGTTCCCGGGCACGCCGTCCCCGCCGATCTGCCGGGCAAGACGCGGGTGTACCGGGAGCGATCGGCCGGGCGGCGCCTGCTGGTCGTCCTCGACAACGCGCACAGCGAGGACCAGGTCCGGCCGCTGCTGCCCGACGAGCGCGGTGGGCCGGTTCTCGTCACCAGCCGGATCGCGCTGCCCGGGACCGCCCAGGTGTGGCTGGACGTGCTGAGCCCGGACGAAGCGCTGGCCTACCTGCGGCGCACCGTCGGCGCCGAACGGGTCGACCGCGAACCCGGCGTGGCCCGGCGGATCACCGCCGAGCTCGGGCGGCTGCCGCTCGCGCTGACCCTCGCCGCCTTGCGGATGACCGCGCCCGCCCACCGGTCGTGGCTGCTGGCCGACCACCTCGAACGGCTCGAGCAACGACGCGCGCACCTGCGCCTCGACAACGCCGTCGACGCGTCGATCAGCCTGTCCTACGACCAGCTCGGCGAGCCGGAACGGCGGGCGCTGCGCCTGCTCTCCCTGCACCCGGGCGCGGATCTGGACGCCTATGGCATCGCCGCGCTCGCCGGGACCGGCCTGGACGAGGCGACCCGGACCGCGGACCGGCTCGTCGCCGCGAGCCTGGTGCGGCGCCGCGAGGGGGACCGGTTCGAGCTGCACGACCTCGTGCGCGCCTTCGGGATGGCGCGCGCCGAGGACGAGGACGTCTCCGCCGGACGGCGGGCCGCGCTGACGGGTCTGCTCGACTACTACACGTTCGCCGCCGCCACCGCGATGGACCACTACGCGCCGCGCGTACGTGGCCACCGGCCGCCCGTCCCCGATCCCGGCTTGCCGATCCCGGTCCTGACCGACCGCGAGCGGGCGGCCGCGTGGCTGGACGCCGAACGGGCCAACCTGGTCGGGGCCGGCATCCACGGCGTTTCGTCGGGCCACGCGGGACTGCTGTCGCGGATCCTGTTCCGCTACCTGCAGACCGGCGGCTACATCGGGGAGGCGCTGGTCCTGCACACGAGCGCGACGGAGTCGGCGGACCCGGTCGCCCGCGGGCACGCGCTGGTGAGCCTCGCGGCCACCCACAGCCAGGTCGGCCGCTACGAGGTGGCGACGCGGTTCGCCGAACAGGCGCTGGACTGCTTCCGCGGTGCGGAAGACCGCTGGGGCGAGTGCCGGGCGCTCGGCACGCTCGGCGCGATCGCGTCCTGGAACGCCGACTTCGCGCGGTCGGCGGAGTTCCAGCGGGAGGCGCTGACCCTGGCCCGCGAGGTGCGCGACCGGTCGGGCGAACGCACCGCGCTGACCAACCTCGGTTACGTCTACGGCCGGCTGGGCTGGTACGCCGAGGCGCTGGAGTTCCACACGAAGGCGCTCGTCATCGACCAGCAGACCGGCGACCTGTGCGACACCGGCCGCACCCTGCTCAACATCGGCGACACGCACCTGCGGTCCGGCAGGCACGCGGAGGCCTGCGGCTACTTCCGCCGCGCGACGGCGATCGCCGAGCAGGCCGGCGACCGGGACCTGCACCTGGAAGCGCTGCTGTGCCTGGCGGACGCGTCACTGGAACTCGGCGACACCGCCCACGCCCGGACGGCACACGAGTGCGCGCTGGCGATCGCGGCCGACCTCGGCAGCCTGCACGCGGCGGCGCGCGCCCACACCGGCCTCGCCCGGGCCCTGACCGCGACGGGTGACCCGGAGGGCGCACGCGAGCACTGGCGCGCGGCCCGCGATCACCACCGGGAGCTGGGCTTGCCGGAGCCGGCCGAGGTCACCGCGGGAGTCGGCTGCTCGGTCGCGGCGGGCGGGTGAGGTGACGGCGACCCGCCGGTGCCGCGACGAGCCGGTCCCAAGCGCCCCAATGTGGCGTTGGTTGCGTCCAACGCACCGAACGCCACATTGGGTGCGTTGGACGCACCGAACGCCACATTGGGGCGCTGTGGTGGGCCGCGGG
>NZ_JBFACT010000147.1:0-5426 GCF_040640995.1 Amycolatopsis sp. NPDC021455
CCATCAAGGACAGCCAGCATGAAAGCCATACCCGCCCCGCCTGCACACCCCGATCATTCCGGACGACCGGGGGCACACCTGAAAGGTAGGGCGGCGTGAGCGTGTCCAGTCCCCCGAAAGACATCCAGGAAGCGCCGGACGCGGGCTTCGGCAAGCGGCCACTGGGCAAGCGCCTGGTCGGTGCGAACACGTTCTGGATCGCGCTGGTCCTGCTGGCGCTGATCGTGGTGTTCAGCGCGATCGCCCCCGGCGAGTTCCCCACGCTGTTCACGTTCCAGACGCTGCTCATCGAGACGTCGGTGCTGCTGGTGCTGTCGGTCGGGATGACGTTCGTGATCATCACCTCCGGTATCGACCTGTCCGTCGGCTCGGTGCTGATCTTCGCCGGCATGGTCGCCGGCAAGGTCATGGAGGCGATGTCCGGCGGCAACGCCTCCAACGCCGGCTGGGGCGTCATCACCGTCGGCCTGATCGCCGCGGTCGTCGCCGGCACGGCGTGGGGCCTGGTCAACGGGTTCCTCATCGCGGTGGCGGGCATCCCGCCGCTGATCGTCACCCTCGGCACCATGGGCGCGGCGCTCGGCGCGGCCTACCTGCTCAACAACGGGTCGGACGTGCGGAGCATCCCGGTCGTGCTGAACCAGACCCTCGGCTACGGCACGTCGTTCGGCATCGTGCCGAACCTGGTCATCGTCGCCGTGGTGATCACGCTGATCGGGGCCTGGCTGCTGCACACGACGAAGTTCGGCCGGTACACCTTCGCGGTCGGCTCCAACGCCGAGGGCGCGCGGCGCGCCGGCATCGGCGTCACCCGGCACCTGCTGAAGGTGTACACGCTGACGGGTTTCCTGGCCGGCATCGCCGGGTTCCTCTCGCTGGCGTACTACGCGTCGACCACGATCTCGGCGCACACCACCGACAACCTCAACGCCATCGCCGCGGTCGTGATGGGCGGCACGAGCCTGTTCGGCGGCGTCGGCTCGGTGCTGGGCACGGTGATCGGCGTGTTCATCCCGGCCGTGCTCAAGAAGGGCTTCAACATCACCCACGTCCAGGACTTCTGGCAGATGATCGCCGTCGGCGCGGTGCTCATCGCCGCCGTCTGGTTCGACCAGCGACGCCGCCGCCGTCGCAACTCCCGCTGAGTTCCCCACAAGTACAAAGAGGTGCTTATGAAGCTGACCAAGACTCTCACCGCCATGGGTGCCGTGGTCTCCGCGGCGGCGCTGCTCACCGCGTGCGGCTCCGGCACGGTCGGGCAGACCGGGTCCGGCGACTCGGCCAAGCCGGCCGGGAGCAAGAAGCTGGCCCTGATCCCGGGCGTGCAGGCCGAGCCGTTCTACATCTCGCTGCAGTGCGGTGCGGAAGCCGAGGCGAAGAAGCTCGGCTACGAGCTGACCACGCAGGCGCCGCAGAAGTTCGATGCGCCGATGCAGACCCAGCTCGTCAACGCGCTCGGCTCGAACCCGCCGGCCGCGCTGCTCATCGCCCCCACCGACGACACGGCGATGCTCGCGCCGATCCAGCAGGTCAAGAACCGCGGGGCGAAGATCGTCGAGGTCGACACCTCGCTGAAGGACACCAGTGTCGCGGTCTCGTCCGTCTCCTCCGACAACACGGCCGGGGGCAAGCTCGCCGCCCAGACGATGGCCAAGCTCGCGGCCGGCAAGAGCGGTTCGGTCCTGGTCCTCGACACGATCGCGGGGACGTCCACCACGGCCGCCCGCGCGAAGGGCTTCGAGGACGAGCTGAAGAACACCCCGAACCTGAAGTCGATCGGCGTCCAGTTCACCCAGAACGAGCCGGACCAGGCCGCGTCCAAGGTGACGGCCGCCCTGTCGTCGACCCCGGACCTCATCGGCGTCTTCGCGACCAACCTCAACACCGGTGAAGGCGCGGCCACGGGCCTGCGCAACGCGGGCAAGGTCGGCGCGGTGAACCTGATCGGCTTCGACGCCAGCCCGTCGGAGGTCGAAGGCCTGAAGAACGGCCAGTACCAGGCGCTGATCGCCCAGGACCCCGCGTCGATCGGCACCCAAGGCGTCCAGCAGGCCGTCGCGGCCATCGAGGGGAAGACGGTGACGCGGAACCTGACCGCGCAGCTGCACTCCATCACGAAGGCGGACATGGACGCCAACTCGCAGTACTTCTACAAGCAGAGCTGCTGAGGTGTCCGTCAGAGTCCTGCGAGCGGTGCGCGCACCGCTCGCAGGGTTCTGACCAGCAGGTTCACCGCCAGTGAACAGGCACTGCCAGTCACCGCGGTGGGAGAACCGCTCACCGCACGCCCCGTTCCCCCGGCCGAGTGTCCCCCGTCACACTCATCTGCACATGCATCGGCACATGCATGATCGCAGGGAGGGTGCGGTGAGGTACGAACGACCAGCTTTACACCGGACGATCTTCGCCGTGGACGTCGAGGGCTACGGCGACCAGCGCAGGACGACACCACACCGCCTGGCGCTGCGCGCGGGACTCTACCGCGCGCTGGACCGGGCGTTCGACGACGCCGGCGTCCCGTGGCGGGACTGCCGGCCCGACGACTGCGGCGACGGCGTCTTCGTCCTCGCCCCGCCGGAAATCCCGAAGGGGCTCTTCGTCGAGTTCCTGCCCGCCGCGCTCGCCGTCGCGCTGCACCGGCACAACCGGACGCACGACCCCGGCGCGCGGATCCGGCTGCGGATGGCGCTGCACGCGGGCGAGATCGCCTACGACGACCACGGCGTCACCGCGCCGGCCATCAACCACACGTTCCGGTTGCTGGAGGCGAAGCCGCTGAAGGAGACGCTCAAGGCGTCGCCCGGCGTGCTGGCGCTGATCACGTCGGCGTGGTTCTTCGACGAGGTCGTCCGGCACAGCGACGGGCTCGACCCGGCGACTTTCCGGCCGGTGCCGGTGGCGGTCAAGGAGACCCGCACGACCGGCTGGATCTCGCGGCCCGACCGGCCGTACCCGGCGAACGCGAGCCTGCTGGGCGGCGTCACCTCGATCGACCACTACCGCACCTGGCGCCGGTTCCGCCGCCACGCCCAGGTGCTGGCCGACCGGGAGGACGCCACCTGGCCGTAGGATCAATTCCCCTGGACACCGCAGCCGAGGGGAGGCCCGATGACCGTGCACCTGCGCGCGGCGTCCCGCGCCGACCCGCTGCCGGTGCTCGCCGCCGCCCGCCGGATCACCGACGACCTGCGCGACGGCCTGTCCGGCACCCGCGCCCGCCGCGCCGCGCACCGCCTGCGCCGGCTGTTCGGCTTCCCCGGCCTCGGCCTCACCGACCTCTCCGGCGCGCTGCTGTGGTCGGGACGGCCGGGGCCCGACGACGCCGTCGCTTCGGTGCTCGAAAGCGTGCTGCACACCGAGGAACCCGGCTCCGCGCCCGACGTCCTCGTACTGCCGCTGCACGTCCGCGACGAGCTCGTCGGGGCACTGCTCGTCGTGGGCGACGTCCGGGACGCGGTCGCGGGCGAGGCGGCGGAACTCGTCGTCCAGGCCCTCGAACGAGCGCGGCTCGAGGCGTCGGCGGAACAGGCCGCGCAGGCCGAACTGCGGGCGCTGCGGGCGGAGATGTCCCCGCACTTCGTCTACAACGCGCTCACGGTGATCGCGTCGCTGGTGCGCTCGGACCCCGACCGGGCCCGCGACCTCATGCTCGACTTCGCCGACTACACCCGCTACAGCCTCGCCCGGCACGGTGAGTACACCGTCGTCGCCGAGGAGTTCCGCGCGATCGAGACGTACCTGGCCCTGCAGAAGGCGGTGCTCGGCGAACGCCTGCGCGTCCAGGTGCGCGTCGCGCCGGAGATCCTCGCCGTCGCCGTCCCGTACCTAGTGCTGGAACCCCTGGTGGAGAACGCGATCCGGCACGGCATCGAGCCGCGGTCGGGCACCGGGCAGGTCCAGGTGCACGGCCAGGCGGAAGGGAACGACTGCGTGATCTTCGTCGAGGACGACGGGGTCGGCATGGACCCGAAACGGGCGGCGGACCTCCTCGCCGGCCGCGTCGGCGAGGACGACCCGGCCGGTCTCGGACTGGCCAATGTGGACAGACGGCTGCGGGACGTCTACGGCGCCTGGTACGGCCTCACGGTGGAGACCGAGGTCGGCGCGGGCACCCGGGTGATCGTCCGGGTGCCGCGGTTCCAGCCGGGGGTGCTGCCGTGACCGGGCTCCGGGTCTTGGCCGTCGACGACCTGCCACCCGCACTCGACGAACTCTGCCGCATGCTGCGCGAAGCGCCCGAAGTCGGCGAAGTCGTCGGCGCGGCCGACGCGCTGAAGGCGTTGAAGCTGCTGCAGGCCGACCGCTTCGACGCGGTGTTCCTGGACATCTCGATGCCGGGCCTCGACGGCTTGGAACTGGCATCCCTGCTCGCGAAGCTGAGCGAGCCGCCGGTGATCGTGTTCGTCACGGCCCATGACGGCCACGCGGTGGCGGCGTACGGCATCGGCGCGGTCGACTACCTGCTCAAACCGGTCCGCGCGGAACGGCTGTCGGCGGCGTTGGCGAAGGTGCGGCGGATGGCGACGCCGGCGTCCCGGCCGACACCCGACGCGATGGCGGCGCTGCCGGTCGAGTCGGGCGGGCGGACCCGGTACGTCCGCCGCGACGACGTCCTGTTCGTCGAGGCCCACGGCGACTACGTCCGCCTCCACACCCGCGGCGGGATCCACCTGGTGCGGATGCCGATCTCACGGCTCGAGGAGTACTGGGAGGGGACGGGGTTCAGCCGGGTCCACCGCGGGTTCCTCCTCTCCGTGGGAGCGGTGCTGGAACTGCGGAGCGACACGGCGGGCGGGTTGCTGGCCCACACCGAGGCGGGCGACGTCCCGGTCAGCCGCCGTCACGCCCGCGACCTGCGGGACAGGCTGCTGGAAGCGGCCCAGCGCGGCCAGCTCGGACCGGGCGCCCGATGAGTGCCGCACTGATCCTCAGCCGCGACCGGCGACAGCCGGCCCCAGCCCGGCCGGGCCCGCGATGACCAAGATCCGCCGGGTCGCCGTCACCAGCCCGCAAACCCGGCTCGCCCACGCACGCCGCCGGTCGCGCGGCCGCTGGCGCCAGCCCCGCCTCCCCGCGGGCGACACCCAGCGCGCCACGGCGCTCTACCGCGCGCAACGCCGTCGTGGCATCCCCGCTCTCGTCCTCATGTTCGCCCTCCTCCTCGGCCTCCCCGGCGTCTTCGCGATCTTCCCGGCCCTGGACACCGTGCGGCTGCTGGGCATTCCGGTGTCCTGGCTGATGCTCGCGGTCCTCCCCTACCCGGCGATGGCCCTGCTGGCCCGCTGGCAACTGCGCCGCGCCGAACGCCTGGAGGACGACCGGTGACCCGAGCACCCCAATGTGGCGTTGGTTGCGTCAGACGCACCCAATGTGGCGTTCGGGGGGTGCCAACCCACGAACCCCCCACAGGCGGCCGGGTGGGCGGG
>NZ_JBFACT010000148.1:0-5181 GCF_040640995.1 Amycolatopsis sp. NPDC021455
GTGACCGGGCTCCACTCCCGCGCGGCCGTGGTGACTGCCAGGCCGGGATGCTCGGCGAGCACCGCGGCCTTCGCGTCGGCGAGCCACTCCCCGGCTCGCTCGGCCAGCCCGGCCCGCACCTGCTCATGGGTGCCGAACGCGACGGGCGCCTTCACCTGCGGCAGCGCGTAGACCTGGACCAGCCGGAGCGGACGCCCGCGGTGCACAGCCTCCGCCCCGGCCCACACCGCGGCCCGCACCGCCGACCCGGAGCCGTCGATCCCGGCGACGACCACGCCGTCAACGAACCCGGACATCGCCGTCTCCCTCGTGGATGAATCGCTGGACCCGGTCGAAGCGGGTGCGGGCGCGGTCTTCGGCGGCCTGTTCCTCCTCGGCGGTCACGACGATCGCGTCAGGGCCGGGGAAGACCGTCGACACGTGGTCGTCGGCCGTCCAGCGGACGACGTACGGCGGGGTCCCGTCGGCCGAGCGGACCTCGAGGATCCGGCCGCGCTGCTCGGGCGCGTCGACCCACGGTCCCTTGACGACGAGCCAGTCGCCCGGCTGTGCGTGCATGGTCGTTCCTCTCTCAGATGTCCACAGTGGACGGCTCGGGCGCGGTGGGGCTCGGCGGGCGTTGCGAGGCGCGGTGCGCGGCCACGCCGATCAGGACGACGCCGCCGGCCAGCACCACAAGACCGGACACCAGCAGGGCCACGGCGATCCAGCCGAGCGCGGGTGCCGTCGCGCCCGCTTCGGCGCGCACGGAGATGCCGCGCGAGGCGTCCGCGTTCATCACCACGGCGGTCCACTGCCCGGTCAGCACCGGCCAGGCGACGCTCTGCGTGCCCGCGCCGGACGCGCTCGCGACCCACACGCGAGCGTCGCCGGGCGGGACGGCCGGGGCGCCGCCGAGGTGCGTGCGGTTGCCCGCGGTCGTGTACTCGGTCGCGGCCAGGTAGCGCTCGACGGCGTCCGTGCGGCCGATGCCCACGAAGACCGGACGGCCGCCGGTGTCGGTGGCCCGGATCCGGACGTCGCCGATGAAGCTCTCGAGCTTCGGCACGGCCACACCTTCCAGCCGCACCGGATCGGTGGCGAACGCGTACCCGCCCGAGACGAACGTGGTGGACGCGGTGAGGTAGCCGTCCGCGTCACGCTGGGTGCGGTCGGCCCACAGCACGGCCGTGCCGCCGGTGAGCAGTCCCATCGAGCCGAGCACCAGCACGGCGCCGGTGACCGCGGCGGCGATCCTGCCCGCGGTCCAGCCCGCCGCGTGCGGGTGCGGTGGTTGCGGGTGCGGGGGTTCGTGGCCGGTCTCGGCGCCGCCCATGTCGAGCCGGAACGGCGGGTATTCGTCGGTCATCAGCGACACGTAGGCCGCCACGCGCAGCACCCAGCGGTCCATGCCGAGGACGAAGTCGAAGATCGGCCGTGGGTAGCGGCCGGTGAACAGCAGCACCACGCCCGCGACGAGGACCAGCACGCCGACGAGGCCACCGGCGGCCCAGTTGAAAGTGCCGTCGCTCGTGCGGGACACCAGCCAGGTGCCGCCGCCGACGAACAGGCCGACGACGATGAAGTGCGGGATGGCCAGCAGCCACCACTTCACCAGCACCAGGCCGCGTGAAAGCCGCTCGGGGTAGGCGATTTCGAGCCGGGCCGGGTAGTCCGGGACGTCGGCCAGGGTGAACGGCGGGTACCGGTCGGTCCCGAGCGCGGCGTACGAGTAGTACTGGACCCGCCAGCTCCAGCGCAGCACGCCGGAGGTGAACTCGAACAGGGGCCGCGGATAGCGGCCGGTCACCAGGATCGCGAAGAACGCCGCGATCGTGACGAACGGGTAGGCGAACCAGAGGAACGCCAGCACGATGTAGTGCGGGACGGCGAGGAGCCACTTCACCAGCCAGAGCCCGCGGGACAGCGGTTCGTCCAGCGTCGCCTCGACGCGGACGGGGTATTCGGTCATGACACGTTCCTTTCCACGTGGGCGAGGCTGGTCCCGATCTCGCGGCCCCAGGCGCGGATCGTGGGCCAGTCCCGGTTGTCGGCGTCGGCGACCCGCAACGCCGCCACCACGGCACGTTCGGGGAAGTTCAGGGTGTGCCGGTCGATCCGGCCGCCGAACAGGCGATGCCCGCGGGCGTTCAGCCGCCGCACCAGGTCTTCGACGGCGACCGGCTCTTCGGCGGGGCGCTTCTGTTCGCCGACCGGTCCGCTGGAGAAGAGCCAGACCGGCACCCGGCGAAGTTCGTCCGAAAAGGACTCCGCAAGCTTCCTCGCCGGTTCGAGCCAGTGTCCCATGTAGACAGCACTGCCGACGACAACGGCGTCGAAGCCTTCGACCGAGTGCACCAGGCCCGCGTCGCGGACCTCCACCAGCGACCACACCCCGGCGTCGGTCAGCGCGGAGCCGAGCGCGGTGGCCACGCTTTCGGCGATTTCCCTGGTGGCCCCGTGCCGGGTGGCCACCGCGACGAGGATCTTCATGTCCGCACCGAGGCTTCTTCCCACAGCTCGACGCCGACGACGCCGTAGACCGTCTTCGCCAGCGCCGTCACGACCCGGCGCTCGGCCTCGTCGGTGAAGGTGCCGCGGATGGTCACCATGCCGCCGGTGACGGAAACCGCCCAGCGGTCGCGGTGCCCGCAGTAGTCGGTGAGCAGCGCGTTGAGGTGCGAGGCGATCGAGTCGTCCTGGCGCACCAGCGGGCTGAGCATGTCACGGCGGCTGACGATGCCGACGAGGACGCCGTCGTCGTCGGTGACCGGGATGCTGCGGCGCCGGTCGCCCAGCATGCGCCGGGCGATCTCGGTGATGTCGGTGTCCAGCCGCACGGTCTCGGCGGGGGTCGTCATCATCGTGGCCACCAGCACGTCCGGTGCCGCACCGGTGATGCCGCTGCGGAGCGCGTCGGCTTCGGTGAACACGCCGAGGACCGCGTCGTCCTCGCCGACGACCGGCAGCGCCGCGACACAGTGCTCGGTGAGCAGCACGATGGCTTCGCGGACCGGGGTCGCGGGTCCGACCCGCACCACCGGCCTCGTCATGATGTCGCGTGCCTTCACTTCGGCTCCTTTCAGTGCACGACGGCGACCGGGCAGGCCGCGTGCGCGAGCAGGGTGTTGCCGGTCGAGCCGAGGATCCCGCCGGCGACCGGACCGCGGCCGCGGGTGCCGATGACGATCAACCGGGCGTCCGGGGCGGCGTGCTGCAGCGCGCGGGCCGGGACCCGCTCCGGCACGACCCGCGTGCGAACCTCGAGGTCGGGGTATTTGCGCCGCCAGTCGGTGACGCGGGCCGCCAGGTCGGCGTCGTCTTCCCCGGCGTGCACGACCAGGACCGGCGCCCGCGTCGCGGCCGCCTCGTCGAAGGCGAATCGCAGCGCGTGTTCACTCGATTCGGACCGGTCGATCCCGGCGACCACCGGCCCGGTGCGGACGGGCTGGTGCCCGGGCACCACGACGACGGGGCACGGCGCTTCGGCGGCCACGCGCAGGGCGACCGAACCGATCAGCGCGCCGCGCAGACCGCCGAGGCCGTGCGAACCGAGGACGACGAGGGCCGCGTCCGCCGCCTCCTCCAGCAGCAGATCGACGGCGAGCCCGAGCCGGACGGCCGTCTCGACCCGCACGCCGGGCGCCCAGTCACGGGCGATCCCGGCCGCGCGGTGCAGCCAGCGGTAGATGTGTTCCAGCAGGAGCTCGTCGTGCTCGTGGGCCGGAGTGCCCTCGAAGACGCAGGCGTGCACCAGGCGCAGCGTGGTGTCGCGCCGCGCCGCTTCCCGCGCCGCCCAGCGGACGGCGGCGTACGACGGCTCGGAAGCGTCCACCCCGGCGAGCACCGGCCGGTTTGCGGTCATGAGTTCCTCCTGCGGGTCCGGGAGGTTCAGCATGGGTGCGGCCGGTACTCGCCGGTCAGGGCCCGAAGTCCCTTTCACCGGGGACCAAATCCGCCTGTCCGCGCGGCCGTCGTCGCCGACGCTGGGACGATGACTGCACCTGATCTGTTCATCGACCACTTCCTGCCGCACCCGCACTTCGAGCTGGTGCGCACGACCATCGTGGACGCGCCGGCCAAGGAGACCTACGCGGCGGCGCGCGAACTCGACTTCACCGACGTCCGAGGCGGCGTCGTCTCCGCCGCGGGCTGGCTGCGCGCGCTGCCCGAACGCTGGCACAACCGGCGGCACGGCCCGCCCCGCCGTCCGACCCGCCTGACGGCCGACGACCTCGACGCCGGCTCCGAGTGGACGCTGCTCGGCGACCGTCCGGGCGCCGAGTTCGCCCTCGGCGTCGCGGGCAAGTTCTGGAAGCCGGTGATCACCTGGCGCCGGGTCGAGGCGGACGACTTCGCGGCGTTCGACGAGCCCGGCTTCGGCAAGATCGTGATGGCCGTCTCAGTGGCGCCCTACGGCGCGCACCGCACGGCGCTGACCGTGCACACCCGCGTCCGGATGAGCGACCCGGAGAGCTGGCTGAAGTTCCGCCGCTACTGGCGGATCGCCCGGCCGGCCATCGGTTCGGTGCACACGGCGCTCATCCGCACGATGGCCGCGAAAGCCCGGGAACGAGCCCTCGCGGCCTACACGCGCACCGATCAGCCCTGACGTTCACCTGCCGGCTGCCGCGGTTCGTCCGCGGCAGCCGGAGGAAGGTCCTCTTCGTTCTCCTTGATCGCGTGGTGTTCGACCACGTGCAGGTACCGGCCGACCTTCGGACCGTGCCGCCCGCGCTCGGCGACGTCCCGGCGTGCCTCGGCTTCGATGGCCGCCTTTTCCTTGTCGTCCATGGTTTCTCCTCCTGTTCAGTGCGGCAGCAGGGTGGCCGCGTGGTCGGGAACGTAGGTCTGCAGCCGCCGGTCGGGCCGGAAGTAGCCGGTCGGCTCCGGCCGCGGGGGCAGCGACACCGCCTGGCGGGGCACCTCGTAGTACGGGATGCCGGCCAGCAGGTGCGCGATCATGTTCAGCCGCCCGCGTCGCTTCTCCTCGCTTTCCACTACGTGCCAAGGCGATTCGGTGGTGTCGGTGTGCACGAACATGTCGTCCTTCGCCCGCGAGTAGTCCTCCCAGTGCGTCACCGACTGCAGGTCGATGATCGAGAGGTTCCAGCGGCGCATGGGGTCGTCGACGCGGGCGCGGAACCGGCGTTCCTGCTCGTCGAGGCTGACGGAGAACCAGTACTTGCGAAGCAGGATGCC
>NZ_JBFACT010000149.1:0-5067 GCF_040640995.1 Amycolatopsis sp. NPDC021455
TGTGGTCCTCGGTTCTTTTATAAACCCCCACATGTTGTTGTTGGGGCCCCCCCCCCCCCCCAACGCCACATTGGGTGCGTCCAACGCAACCAACGCCACATTGGGGCGCTTGGGGCGCGGACCGGGTGGCGGGGGCCACGCACTAACCTTGAGCGCGTGGACAGCACGCAGCAGCACCGGTTCGAGCCCGTCACCGACGCCGACCGCGAGATCATCGCGGAGCAGCTCGGGCGGCCGCCGCGAGCGCTGCGCGCCATCGCCGCGCGGTGCCCGAGCGGGCACCCGTCCGTGGTGCAGACCAGCCCGCGGCTGGAGAACGGCACGCCGTTCCCGACGCTCTACTACCTCACCTGCCCGAAGCTGAACTCGATGATCGGCACCATCGAGGCGTCCGGGATCATGAAGGAGATGACCGAGCGGCTCTCCACCGATCCCGAGCTGGCCGCGCAGTACCAGCGCACGCACGAGACCTACCTCGCCGAGCGGGACGCCATCGAGCCGCTCGGTCACCAGGTCACCGCGGGCGGGATGCCGGGCCGCGTCAAGTGCCTGCACGTCCACGTCGCCCACGCGCTGGCCGTCGGCCCCGGCGTGAACCCGTTCGGTGACGAGACCATCGCCATGCTTAAGGCGAACGGGTGGCCCTCGGGGGACTGCGCCGCGTAACGCTCGCGCGGTGTGAAGAGATAACTGGGCTGGGTGAGCGAAAACCTCGATCGGGTCTCTCGTCGGGGTGAAACCTCGTCTCGGGTGCGGCAGGCTGTCACCCGAGAGTGGTGGACCGATCCGGCCAGGAGGGCTCTGAGTCATGCGTGTGCGGCGACTGCCAGACGCAGTCGGGAGCTACGCCCGAAGATTCGGCATCCGCCACCGCACCGCGTACCCCCTGATCACCGGCATCTTCGCGGTGATCCCCGCACTGGTCGCCGGTGGCGGCACGCTCGGCTGGCTCGGCGGCAGCGGTGAGCACACCCGCGACGCCGCGCTGAGCCAGGGCTACGACCCCGGCCACGCCGCCCTCCAGCAGATCGCCGTCGACGGCACCCTCCCCGGCGCGCCCACCCCGCTGCCGCTGCCGGCCTACGAGCTCCCCGACGGCCCGCTCGGCATCCCCGCCACCGCACTCGCCGCGTACAAGAACGCCGCCGACATCCTCGGCCGCGAGCTGCCCGCGTGTCACATCGACTGGGCGCTGATCGCGAGCATCGGCCGGATCGAGTCCAACCACGCGCGCGGCGGGTACGTCGACGCAGCGGGCACCACGCGTGAGCCGATCCTCGGCCCGCAGCTCAACGGCCAGGGCGGGTTCGCCGCGATCCCGGACACCGACCAGGGCGTGCTCGACACGGACCCGGTGTGGGACCGGGCGGTCGGCCCGACCCAGTTCATCCCGGCGACGTGGAAGGCCTACGCCTCCGACGGCAACGGCGACGGCAAGTCCGACCCGAACAACATCTTCGACGCGGCGCTGGCCACCGGCCGCTACCTCTGCTCCGGCGGCTTCGACCTGTCGAAGCCGGACCAGCTGCGCGGGGCGATCTACCGGTACAACAACTCCGACACGTACGTGAACACGGTGATCCTCTGGGCGGAGGCCTACCGCAACGGGATCATGCAGGTCCCGGACAGCACGGTGCCGATCGGCGCCCCGAACGCGGCCGCGGCGCCGCCTCCGCCGTCGGTCCCGCCCCCGCCGATCCCGACGACGACGCCCACGCCCACGACGACGCCTACCCAGGGCACGACCAGCTCGCCGACCAAGGCGACGACGTCGCCGCCGTGCGCGTCGCCGACGACGACGGTCACCACGACGACGGTCACGAGCGTGACCACGACGACGACTCCGCCGCCGACCACGACTCCGAAGACCAGCACCCCACCGCCGGAGCAGTCGACTACCCCGCCGAAGGCGACGTGCGGGGCGACGGTCACCTCGGTCAGCACGTCGACCACCCCGACCACGACCACCGTGGGACCGCCCAGCGGCTGAGCGACACCGCCTGGCCGGAGCGCTGCGAATGACTCATTCGCGGCGCCGGAGGTCCCGAATGAGTCATTCGCGACGTTCCCGCCGGCGCCCTGGGCCGGGCGGCGGCCGGTTAGGGTGATCGCATGCCTCGTGTTGCCGCGATCGACTGTGGGACCAACTCCATCCGCCTGCTCGTCGCCGAGCTGACGCCGCGCCACGACGGCACGGTCGACCTGCGCGACCTGCACCGCGAGATGCGGATCGTCCGGCTCGGCCAGGGCGTCGACGCCACCGGCGAGCTGGCCCCCGAGGCTCTCGAACGCACCCGGGTCGCGCTCGCCGACTACACGGTCGCCGCGCGGCGCAAGGGCGTCGAGAAGGTGCGCATGGTCGCCACCTCGGCGACCCGTGACGCGAAGAACCGCGACGACTTCTTCCGCATGACCCGCGAGACCCTCGGTGTCGAGGCCGAGGTGATCAGCGGCGACGAGGAGGCCCGCCTGTCCTTCACCGGCGCCGTCGGGGAGCAGGACCCGGACGACGGCCCGTTCGTCGTGGTCGACGTCGGCGGCGGTTCGACCGAGCTGGTCCTCGGCACCTGGGACGGCAGGCAGGCCGAGGTGCTGGCCGCGAAGTCCGTCGACATCGGCTGCGTGCGGATCACCGAGCGCGCGCTCAAGAGCGACCCGCCGGCCGCCGACGAGATCGCCGCCGCCCGCGACCTGGCCGGCAAGGTGCTGACCGAGGCGTTCGACGTCGTCGACGTCGCCCGCGCGAAGACCTGGGTCGGCGTCGCCGGCACGGTGACCACGCTCTCGGCGATCGCCCAGGAGCTGCCGGAGTACGACCGCGACCGCGTGCACCTTTCGAAACTGAGCGCGGCGGACATCGACCGGCTCGCCACCCGCCTGCTCAGCGAAAACCACGCCACCCGCGCGGCGAACCCGGTGATCCACCCGGGCCGCGTCGACGTCATCGGCGGCGGCGCGGTGGTGGTCCAGACCCTCGCCGAGCAGCTCGCCGCCCGCGGCGGCCCGACCGAGCTGGTCGTCAGCGAGCACGACATCCTCGACGGCATCGCCCTCTCCCTCGCCTGAGGCGAGCGCACCGATGTCCTGAACGACTCGTTCCTGCCACCGGACGACAGGAACGAGTCGTTCAGGACGTCCGCAGCTGACCGACCGTTCGGCCGCCCGAAAGGGCTTGTGCCGCAACGGGACCGAGGGTGAGCGCGTGATGACCTGCTGTCCGCGCTAGGCCGTCCGGAGTATCCGGATTCCTACGTTGGTTGTGCTCCAACCAGGTGGTCCCGACGGTCGTCACACATTTGCAACACCGCAGTCCGTGATCAGCTTCGCCGCCCCCGATAGCGTGCGTCTCACCTTTCGGACACACCGGATATGGAGGGGATCATGCGTCGTTCGCGCAGGCTCTGGGGACCCACGGTGGTGATGACCTCGCTGGCGCTCGTGCTCGCCGCGTGCGGCGGCGGTTCGGGCAGCAACTCCGCGGGCGCCGGCGAGACGAACCCGGACGGCACGGTCAGCGTCTACGGCACCGAGCCGCAGAACGCGCTGGTCCCGACCAACATCAACGACCTCGGCGGCACCAAGGCCATCCAGGTCATGTTCGCCACCCTGGTCGGTTTCAAGGGCGCGGACGCCAAGCCGTTCAACCTGATGGCGGACTCGATCACCACGACCGACTCCAAGGTCTACGACATCAAGATCAAGCAGGGCTGGAAGTTCCACGACGGCACCGAGGTGAAGGCGCACAACTTCATCGACGCCTGGAACTACGGCGCCTACGCGCCGAACGGCCAGCTCAACACCGACTTCTTCGCCAACATCCAGGGCTACAAGGACGTCCACCCCGAGGACGAGAACGCCAAGCCGGCCACGGACAAGATGTCCGGCCTGGTCCAGAAGAACGACTACGAGTTCCAGGTGACGCTGGACGCGCCGTTCTCGGTGTTCGACATCAAGGTCGGCTACCAGGCGTTCGCGCCGCTGCCCGACTCGTTCTTCAAGGACCCCAAGGCCTTCGAGCAGCACCCCATCGGCAACGGCCCGATGAAGTTCGTCTCGCGGACGCCCAACCAGGACATCAAGCTCACCCGCAACGACGACTACAAGGGTGACGACAAGGTCCACTTCAAGGACCTCGACATCAAGATCTACGCCAGCCAGGAGACCGCCTACCAGGACCTGCTGAGCGGGCGGCTCGACTTCATGGAGGCGCTGCCGCCGTCGGCGGTCGCGGGCGGCAAGTACAAGAACGACCTGGGCGACCGGCTCGTCACCGGCCACCTGCTCGGGATCAGCACCATCGCCGTGCCCTACTACGTGCCGGGGTACAACAACCTCGAGCTGCGCAAGGCCATCTCGATGGCGATCGACCGCGCGCAGATCACCAAGACCGTCATGAACGACACCTACGTGCCCGCGGACGGCTACATCTCGCAGGGCATCCCGGGTGCGCGTCCCGGTGTCTGCGAGTTCTGCAAGTTCGACCCGGCGGCGGCCAAGGCGGCCTTCCAGAAGTCCGGTTTCCAGGGCAAGCTGACCATCGCGTCCAACGCGGACGGTGGCCGCAAGGAACCGCTGGTCGCGGCGTGCAACAGCATCAAGAACACCCTCGGTGTCGAGTGCGACTTCGTGCCCGCGACCGACTTCGGCCAGTGGCGCAGCATCGTCACCAAGAAGAAGCTGACCGGCATGGGCCGTTCGGACTGGTCCGCGGACTACCCGTCCATCGAGGACTTCCTCAACCCGATCTACAAGACCGGCGGGTCCTCGAACGACTCCAGCTACTCGAACCCGCAGGTCGACGCGCTCCTCGCGCGGGCGGACGCCACCGCCGACAAGGACGCGGCGGTCAAGCTGTACCAGCAGGCCGAGGACCTGATCGCCAAGGACCTGCCGTCGATCCCGGTTTGGGACGAGAAGGGCGTCGCGGCGAAGTCGAAGAACCTCAAGTCGGCCGCCCTGGACTTCCGGCGCATGCCGGACTACCCGTCCATCGAGGTCCTCAAGAAGTAGTGGCGCGCTGACCTGCCACAACCACCACGGCGTCGTGGGCGGGACCGCGAGGAAGGT
>NZ_JBFACT010000150.1:0-5024 GCF_040640995.1 Amycolatopsis sp. NPDC021455
TTTCCCTGGCTCCAATCCACTCGAAAGCGTGGCACGACAACACATGCCCGACCTCGCGCGGCCACATTGCGTAATGACACGTCGATCGGGTCGGAGTCTGATGTCCTGAACGAGTCGTTCAGGACGTCCGGGCCGGGTGAAACTCCTCCGCCGGCCTCCTCCCCTATGGCAGGATCCAAGGGTGACCAGCTCCTCCGCCACGGCTCAGTACCTGCGTGACCTCGCGCTGCTGCGGCGGGTCCGCGACCGGATCGACCGGGAGTACGCCCAGCCCCTCGACGTCGAGGCGCTGGCCCGTGGCGTGAACATGTCGGCCGGGCACCTCAGCCGGCAGTTCCGGCGGGCGTACGGAGAGTCACCGTATTCCTACCTGATGACGCGGCGGATCGAACGGGCGATGGCGCTGCTGCGCAAGGGCGAGCTGAGCGTCACCGAGGTCTGCTTCACCGTCGGCTTCTCGTCGCTGGGCACCTTCAGCACGCGGTTCGCCGAGCTGGTCGGCATGCCCCCGAGCGTCTACCGCGAGCAGCAGGCCGAGGCCACCGTCGGGATGCCGCCGTGCGTCGCCAAGCAGGTCACCCGACCGATCAGGAATCGAGAAGCGCGGCCCTCGACGGCCACCTAGTGTGACCACCATGGACGTCACCATTCACGCCAGCTTCCTCCCGCACACGGACCCGGAAGCCTCGCTCGCCTTCTACCGCGACCTCCTCGGCTTCGAGGTCCGCCAGAACGTCAAGTACGGCGACATG
Organism: Amycolatopsis sp. NPDC021455; assembly: GCF_040640995.1. NCBI lineage: Bacteria > Bacillati > Actinomycetota > Actinomycetes > Pseudonocardiales > Pseudonocardiaceae > Amycolatopsis > Amycolatopsis sp. NPDC021455. The sequence goes on from NZ_JBFACT010000150.1 coordinate 753, forward strand.
CAGTGGATCACCGTCGGCCCGCCGAACCAGCCGGACACCTCGATCGTGCTGACGCCGGTGGCCGCGACGCCGGGCCTGACCGTCGACGAGCGCCGCATGATCGCCGAGATGATGGCCAAGGGCACCTACGCTTCGGTCAACCTGGCCACCAAGGACCTCGACGCCCTCTTCGCCAAGCTCGAGGCAGGCAACGCCGAGGTCGTCCAGGAGCCGGTCGAGCAGCCCTACGGGATCCGCGACTGCTCGTTCCGCGACCCGGCCGGCAACCTCCTGCGCATCCAGGAACTCCGCTGACCACGACCACCCCCGGGGCGCTCGGCTACGGCCAGGTGCTGCGCGACCGGCGGATCGCCGGGCTCCTGCTGGGGGACCTCCTGGCCAACGTCGGCACCGGCATGCTGCTCGTGGCCATGCCGGTCCAGACGCTCTCCCTCCACGGCGACGTCCCGAAGGCGATCGCCATCGGGCTCGTGGAGGCCGCGCCGTTCGTCCTGTCCACCGTGCTGGCCCTGGCCATCGGCCTCGGCCGGGTGCGGGTGCCGCCGCGCACGCTGCTCGTCGCCGACTGCGTGCTGCGGTCGCTCACCTTCGCGACCCTCGGCGTCCTGGCCGTCACCGGCCTGCTCACGCTGCCGGTGCTGGTCGCCGGGCTCCTCTTCGGGGCGACGTTCCGGCTGGCCGGGTCGAGCAGCCGCCGCCTGCTGGCGACGTCGGCGGCGGGCGAGGCCGGCCGGTTCTCGGTCAACGGCCTGCTCGGGCTGAACACGACGTTCGCGCTCTACATCGCCGGGCCGGTGCTGGGCGGGGTCGTCGTGGCGACGGCCGGCGCCGGGTTCGCTCTGTTCGTCGACGCGGCCGGAGCGCTCATCCTGCTGGCCGCCACGCTCGCGTGCGTCCCCCGCGGAACCGAGGGCCGCGACGCGCTGCGCGACGGCGGAACCCCCGAGTCGGGCTGGCGGATCCTGCGCCGCCGCCCGGTCGCCGCGCGGCTGCTGGTGGTCGAGTTCTTCTTCAACTTCCTGTACATGCCGGTCGAAGTCGCGCTCCCGCTGTACGTGAGCGGGACGCTGCACGCCGGCGCGTCCGGTCTGGGGGTGCTGTGGGGTGCGCTCGGGGTCGGCGCGTTCCTCGGCGCCGCGCTCGTCAACCAGCTGCGGAACCTGCCGCAGCGGCCGCTGCTGGTCGCGATCATCGGCCTGTGGGCGCTGTGCCCGATCGCGCTCGCCCTCACCGGCGATCTCACCGTGGCGCTGGTCGTGTTCGGCCTCGGCGGCCTGGTGTACGCGCCGTTCACGCCGGTCGCGTACAGCTTCCTGCAGTCCGGGCTCGCCCCCGGTGAACAGCAGCAGGTCGTCACGTTGTGGACGACCGGCGCCACGGTGGCCGCCCCGCTCGGGCTGGCCCTGGGCGGACCCTTGATCGAATTCGCCGGCAGCACGGGCGGCCTCGTGCTGTCCGGCGTGCTGACCCTCCTGCTGCTCCCGATCGCGGCCCGGGCAGTACTCGGGCGAATTCCGGAAGGAAATCCGACATGTGCCTCAGCCTGAAATCCGCCGCGCAGAAACACCTGCGTGAACTGGCGCTGCTGCGCCGCGTCCGCGATCGCATCGACCGCGAATACACGCTGCCGCCGGATGTCGAAACGCTCGCTGACACAGTCGACCTTCCGGTCGCTTTGTTCCTCCGCCGTTTCCAGGACGCCTACGGCCTTTCGCCGCACGAATACCAACAGGCCGCCGAGGCCCGAACGAAAAGCTGGAGTACCCGATGAGCAAGCACGCCGCCGACAGCCACGACCTCATCCGCGTCCACGGCGCGCGCGTGAACAACCTCAAGGACATCAGCGTCGAGCTGCCGAAGCGGCGGCTGACGGTGTTCACCGGGGTCTCCGGCTCGGGCAAGAGCTCCCTGGTGTTCAGCACGATCGCCGCCGAGTCGCAGCGGCTGATCAACGAGACCTACAGCACCTTCGTGCAGGGGTTCATGCCGACGCTGGCGAGACCCGACGTCGACGTCCTCGACGGGATCACCACCGCGATCATCGTCGACCAGGAGCGGATGGGCGCCAACCCGCACTCCACGGTCGGCACCGCCACCGACGCCAACGCGATGCTGCGGATCCTGTTCAGCCGGCTCGGGACGCCGCACATCGGCTCGCCGCAGGCGTTTTCGTTCAACGTCGCCTCGATCAGCGGCGCGGGCGCGGTCACCGTCGAGAAGGGCGGCCGGCAGATCAAGGAGCGGCGCAGCTTCAGCATCACCGGCGGCATGTGCCCGCGCTGCGAGGGCCGCGGCAAGGTCAACGACATCGACCTGACCGCGCTGTTCGACGAGAACAAGTCGCTCAACGAAGGTGCGATCACCATCCCGGGTTACAGCATGGAGGGCTGGTACGGCCGCATCTTCCGCGGGTCCGGCTTCTTCGACCCGGACAAGCCGATCAAGAAGTACACCAAGAAGCAGTTCAACGACCTGGTGTACAAGGAACCGACGAAGATCAAGGTCGAGGGCATCAACCTGACCTACTCCGGGCTGGTGCCGGCGATCCAGAAGTCCTTCCTCTCCAAGGACGTCGACGCGATGCAGCCGCACATCCGCGCGTTCGTCGAGCGGGCGGTGACGTTCCAGACCTGCCCCGACTGCGACGGCACGCGGCTGACGGCGGAGGCCCGCTCGTCGAAGATCGACGGGATCAGCATCGCCGACGCCTGCGCGATGCAGATCAGCGACCTCGCCGCGTGGGTCGGAAAGCTGGCCGAGCCGTCGGTCGCCCCGCTGCTGGACGCGCTCAAGCACACCCTCGACTCGTTCGTCGAGATCGGCCTCGGCTACCTCTCGCTCGACCGTCCATCCGGGACGCTTTCCGGCGGGGAAGCCCAGCGCACCAAGATGATCCGCCACCTCGGGTCGTCGCTCACCGACGTCACCTACGTCTTCGACGAGCCGACGATCGGCCTGCACCCGCACGACATCCAGCGCATGAACGACCTGCTGCTGCAGCTGCGCGACAAGGGAAACACGGTGCTGGTCGTCGAGCACAAGCCCGAGGCGATCGCGATCGCCGACCACGTCGTCGACCTCGGCCCGCGCGCCGGCACCGAGGGCGGCGAGATCGTCTTCGAGGGCACTGTGGACGGTCTGCGGTCCAGCGGCACGCTGACCGGACGGCACCTCGACGACCGCGCCTCGCTCAAGGATTCGGTGCGGCAGCCGTCGGGCTTCTTGGAGGTCCGCGGGGCGGCCACGCACAACCTGCAGGACGTCGACGTCGACATCCCGCTCGGCGTGCTCGTGGTGGTGACCGGGGTGGCCGGTTCCGGCAAGAGCTCGCTGATCCACGGCTCGGTGGCCGGGCAGGACGGCGTGGTGGCGATCGACCAGACCGGGATCCGCGGGTCGCGCCGGAGCAACCCGGCGACCTACACCGGGCTGCTGGAGCCGATCCGCAAGGCGTTCGCCAAGGCCAACGGCGTCAAGCCGGCGTTGTTCAGCGCCAACTCCGAGGGCGCCTGCCCCAACTGCAACGGCGCCGGCGTCGTCTACACGGACCTGGGGATCATGGCGAGCACGGCCACCCCGTGCGAGGTCTGCGACGGCAAGCGGTTCTCGGCCGAGGTGCTGGAGTACACCTTCGGCGGCCGCGACATCAGCCAGGTGCTCGCGATGCCGGTGACCGAGGCCCAGGCGTTCTTCGCTTCCGGTGACGCCGCCTTGCCGGCGGCGCACAAGATCCTCACGCACCTGGCCGACGTCGGCCTCAGCTACCTGACTTTGGGGCAGCCCCTGACGACGCTGTCCGGCGGCGAGCGGCAGCGGATCAAGCTGGCGACCCGGATGGCGGAGAAGGGCGGGGTGTACGTCCTCGACGAGCCGACGGCGGGTCTGCACCTGGCCGACGTCGAGCAGCTGCTCGGCCTGCTGGACCGGCTGGTCGACGCGGGCAAGTCGGTGATCGTCATCGAGCACCACCAGGCCGTGATGGCCCACGCGGACTGGATCATCGACCTCGGCCCCGGCGCGGGCCACGACGGCGGCCGGATCGTCTTCGAGGGCACGCCGTCGCAGCTGGTGAAGGCGCGGAAGAAGACGCTGACGGGCAAGCACCTCGCGGAGTACGTGAGCTGAGCCTCAAACGCCCCAATGTGGCGTGGGGGGGGGGGGGGGCCCCCCCCCCCCCCCACGGGGGGGGGGGGGGGGGGCCCGGGGGGGGGGCCGGCCCGGGCCGGGTGGGCGGGACGAGAGGCGGGGGGGGGGGGGGCCCGGGGGCGGGCG
>NZ_JBFACT010000151.1:0-4926 GCF_040640995.1 Amycolatopsis sp. NPDC021455
CACCCCGGCCGGCGAGCTCGTTCCCGCCTGAAGTCCGTGAAGGCCTCCTTCCCGGCTCTTATGGCCGGGAAGGAGGCCTTCACGGACTTTGGCTCCCGTGTGGACGGTTACGAGCAGCGGCCGGCGAGCCAGCGCTTGTAGTCGGCCGTCCAGCTGGTGGCCACGCGGTCCGGAGCCGTGGCGAGGTTCGCCTGCCAGCTTGCCGCGTTGCCGCTCCAGGACGGCGGGGGTTCCTCCCACTTCACCGTGTCCGGCCACGACGGGCCGCCGCCCAGGACCGGCGGGAAGGTGCCCGCCGCCACCCGGGACTTCAGGGCCGCGGCGATGTCGGCGTCGTGGGAGTACACCGTGATCGCCTGGTTCCGGTAGCGCTCGCGCACCGGGTCGGTGATCTCGCTCCACGCCTTCGCCTTGACCGCGGCGGAGCCGTCGATCAGGAACACCTTCGTCTCGGGCTTGATTTCCAGCTCGGCGTACGCGCCCTTCGCGGCGACGTGGTCCAGCCACTGCCGCAGCGAATAGACGCCTTCACCCTTGTACGGGCCCCACTGCAGCGTCCGTCCTTCCAGTTTGTCGCTGCCCGAGGACCAGTAGATGTCGGTGATGTTCTTCTTGACGCCGTCGAGCCCGTGCGTCGACGTGTTGTGCCACATGACCGCCTTGCCGCTGACCGTGCCGTCGGCGCCGACGGCGACCTTGGTCAGCTGGACGTCGGCTTCGAAGCCGCCCGAGCCCTGGGCGATCAGGGTGTCGACCGCCTTGAAGTTGTTGGGGGCGCGCAGCTGGTCGCGGTCCCACGGGTTCGCACCGGTCGGGTAGCCGCCGTGGCTGACGATCACCGGGCAGGCCGGGAGCGCCTGCGCGGCGACTCCGGCGAACGAGGCCGCGGCGAGTGCGCCGGCCAGGAGCGCGGTCGCGAGTTTCATGTCTCACCCCACCAGGACGTTCTTGTAGAAGATGTTGGCGTAGCGGTTGACGTTGTCAAGGCTGCTTCGCGAGCCGAAGCCGAGGAAGAGCCGGGTTTCGCCGTCGGCCGTGCGGTAGACCGCCATGCCCTCGGGTTCGCGGTAGACGAGGGACTCGCCGGCCCGGGTGATCGCGCGTTCCTGCACCTCCCCGGTCTTCATGTCGATGCGCGTGACGTAGGAGTCGATGTCCGCCGAGTCGGCGTGGCCCGATCCGTCCAATGTGTACAGGGAGCTGCCGAGGATCGTGTAGCCCTGGAAGACGACGCTCGACGTGCTCAGCGCCGGTTGCGGGAAGTGGGCCAGCGGATCGGAGAAGTCGCCGGCGGCGGCCTTCGCGAGCGGGTACACGCTGTACCACATCTGGCCGCCTTCGCTGCGGCGTACGGCGATCCGCTCGTACACCGGATCGGTGGCGCAGGTGATGGTCTTGCTGCCGGTGAGGAACTTCTTGACCGACGGGGTGCCGCCGTTGACGAACTTGAAGCGGGCGAGGGCGGTGCCGCGGGCGTCGGTGGTGGTGCCGTCGGCGTCGCATTCCATCCAGATGTAGGAGGCGGTGCCGACGGGTTCGACGCCGAACGACACGCCGTGCCCGGCGTGGTTGAGGTGCATGGAGCCGAGCAGTTCGCCGGCGAAGCTGACCTGGTTGATGCAGAGGTCGTCGCCGGAGGTGCCGTTCTGGGCCTGGACGATGAAGAGCCGCCGGTTGACGTTGTCGAAGGCGAAGCCCTGCATGACGTGGTGGGATTCATGCAGCATCTTGCTGCGAAAGAGATCGTAGGAAGGCTTGGTGATGTCGATGAAGGGCGACGCGGGAAGTTCCTCCGCGAAAGCGGTCCCGCTGCCGAGCAGAACCCCGCCGCCGAGCGCAACAGCGGTGGCGGCCCCGGCCCGAAAAAGCGACCGCCGGGAAAGCGTGAGATCGGAAAGGGGATTCTGGGACACGACTCGCCTCCTGGATCGGATGTATGGCGAGCGACCCTGCCCCGGCGCTGTACACGGGACATACAAAGCCGGATGGCCCATTAGTGCGCGGGCACAACCGGAGGGTTCGAACGAAAGGCGACCATGGCGGGGGTCCGGGGGCGGAGCCCTCCGGGCGGGGCCCGGGGGTTGCACCCCCGGAAAACACGCCGAGCGAGGCTTGGCACGCGCTTTCCGCGTGCACACCTCACCGGCCTCGATCGGGTGGGGCGGGCGGGGCTCGAACCCGCGGCCAAGGGATTATGAGTCCCCTGCTCTAACCAACTGAGCTACCGCCCCCTGACCCCCGGCGCGCAGGCGGCTCGGGGTTTGCTTCCGCACAGAAGACTCAGTTCGCTCCAAGTTATCACAGCGGCCATCCGGGCAGATCCGGTAGGCCAAACAGGTTGAAGTGGCCGCCGACCGGCGCACGCTCGTCTACGTTGCAAGGGCGTCACCGCTGAACGGAACGGCGGGAGGGCCATGGCCACGTCATCGCGGACCACGCCGCCCCGTCCCCGGGCTTTCGGGTTGGCGCTGCTCGACGCACTGACCGCCGGGGCGGCCTTGGGTTACCTCGCGCACCAGTACCGGGAGGCGCTCGTGGCGAACTCCGCGGCCATCGGCCTGGCCTTGCTCTTCGCCGTGGGGTTCGGCGGTGCGGTCCGGGCGGCGGCGCGGCTGCTGCGGCAGGCGAACTCGCGGGTCGACGCGATTTTCGCCGATGAACTGCGGGACAAGCCGTCACCTTGGCCGCGGTGATTCCCTTTCACCGAGCCAGCCATCGCACGCCGTAGGCGAAGCCGAGCTGCGGGCCCACGAAGTCCTGGGCCACTTCGCCGGCGCCGTCCAGCGGGAGTGCCGCGCCGGGCTGGGCCGGGTCGGCGAGCACCGACTGGGGTACCCGGTCGAGCCGCCACACCGCCCGCGGGAGGCGGTGCGGGTGGAAGCGGACGCGGACCGTGAACGATTCACACGTCACCAGCGGCACGAACGCGTACGACGTGCGGATCGGCTTGCCGTCGCGGATGCGGAACACCAGGGAGTAGGTGTGGCTGTCGCCGCGAGCCAGGGGCCGCGGCAGGTCGAGCGGCCAGCGGAAGTGCCGCTGGCCCTCCCGGTCCGGGGCGCCGATGCGGACGCCGTGCTGGGCGTCGGCGACCACGTCGCGTTCGCCCCCGCCGCCACCGTCTTCGGTGCGCGGCACGGTGAACCGGGCGGAGATCCTGCTCAGGCCGTCCCGGGTCGAGACGATCACCCGCTCTTCGATCAGCTCCGGTTCCCCGGTGTCCAGCCGCACGAGGGCCTTGAGGCGTTTGACGAACCAGCCCTTGTCCGGGTCCGGCACTCCCTCGCCGGGCCGGGTGCCCGCCTCGATCTCGGCGGCCAACCGGGCGAACGCCCGGTCGATCCGGCGCCGCGCCGTGCGTTCGGAGACGCTCAGCCGCTCGGCGAGGACCCCGACCCGGTCGCTGAGCCGGGCGTGCCGTGCGCCGGGGGTGATGGCCAGGGCGACGTTGACGGCCAGCCGGTCGTCGGCCGGGAAGTCGGCCATCGCGGCCGCGATCGCTTCCCGCAGGACGCGTCTCGCTTCGCGGTCGCTGGTCGTCCGGTGCAATTCGCACCAACCGGAAAGCAGCGGGCCCAGCCGGCCGCGCAGCTTTTCGGTTTCCAGGCCCCAGCCCCGCCGCAAAGTGGTCAGTTCGCGGATCAGTCCGTCGTCGTGTGCCATGGGATTTCGATTGTGACACGCGGACTTCCGGGCGATCGGCGGAAGCGCGTGGGCCGATCAGGTGATTCCCGGGTGGCCAGTTTTTGGCCAATTCCGTGGAAATTCGGCCCGCCGCGGGCCTTTTCCGCTTCCCCGGCTGACCGACCATTTCCCCCGTCGGCGCAGTCCAGGACGGCATCCGGAGGAAAGTTGCTCCCCAGCACGCTCCCGCCGAACGAGCAGGCCGAGGTCGCGGTGCTCCGCGGGCTGGCGCGCGACGGGCTGCTCGCCAGCTCGGCCGCGGCCGCTTCGCCCGGCCGGCTCGCCCGGCTGCGCGGCGCGGTCTACACCGTGGCGTGGCCCCTGGTGTTCGCGCGGATCACCAAACCACTGGAACAGCAGCGCCGCCACCCGGACTGCACGAGACGGCTCGAGTCGATGCGGCCGGACTGCCTCGACCGCTTCCACGACGACGTGGAGGCGGTGGTGGAGCACGCGCTGCGGCGCGCGACCGACCCGATCGAGAACCTGGAGGGCTGGCTGGCGACCCGCCTGGCCCCGGCGACGGTCGACGCGCACCGGCGGCGGCGGGGAGAGATCGGCGCGCTGCAACGGCCGAGGCTCCCGGCCTGGCTGTCCGCCGCCCTCGGCGGCGACCGGTGGCTGGGCGAGCTGGCCGTGCAGATCCTGGTCTGGGCCGGGGTGCCGTCGACGGCGGGCGCCGAGCTGTGGCCACTGGACGGCTGGGCGGCGCGGCGCGCCGAGGTCACCGGCGAGCCGGTGGCGGCTCGCGAAACGCTCGACCGCGAGGTCCGGACGGTCCTGGCCGCGATGCGCACCCGCCCGAAGTGGCACGCGGAGCACGTCGAGCGCCCGCTGGGGCACAAGCAGGCACCGGTCGCGCCGATGCCGGCGGACAACGCGGCCGAGCTGCCGGCACTGGACCTGGCGAACCCGCACGAAGCCGAGGACACCCGGCTGGCGGAACTGGCCCAGCAGGCACTGCACGCGATCGAAGCCCGCCTGGACCGCGGCGAATCACCCGAGGCGGCGGTGACGGCGGTGGTCCGCCTGGTGTTCGGCGCGGACGCCTCGGGTCCGCTGCCCGCCGACAGGTGGACCCGCGACGACTGGCTGGCCGCGGCACTGGCCGACGAGGCGCGGCTGGCGGAGATCGTGGCCACGGCCCTGGCCATCCTCGGCCGCTGACCGGCTCAAGCGCCCCAATGTGGCGTTCGTCGTCCCGCGCCGCGGCTTCGCCATCGGCGTGCGGGTCACGACGCC
>NZ_JBFACT010000152.1:0-4324 GCF_040640995.1 Amycolatopsis sp. NPDC021455
AGCAGGCCGAACCGGCGGATGTTGCGGTCGGCGAGCGCCTGGATCTTCCCGATCACGTCGGTGCGCGGCGGGTCGCCGAACAGGTGCGCGTACCGGGCCTGCCGCCGCAGGTAGTCCTCGACCGGCACCCGGTGCCGGATTTTCGAGGTCGCGACGATCTCCCCGGCTTCCGCTTCGAACACGGGGAAGATCCCGCTTTCCTTGGCCAGCCGGGCGATCCGGATCGTGTCGTGCGAGGCACTGCCCCAGCCGAGCGGGCACGGGACCAGCACGTGCAGGTACCGGGCCCCGCGGAACTCCATCGCCCGCGTCACCTTCGCCTCGAGGTCCCGCAGGTCCGCGACGGTCGCCGTCGCCACGTAGGGAATCTCGTGCGCCAGCGCGATCATCGGCACGTTCTTGCCCTGCCCGAACACCGCGCCCGGCTCCGCACCGACCGCCGGGGTGGTGGCCGTGCGGGCGGCCGGCGGCGTCGCGCCGGAGCGCTGGACGCCGGTGTTCATGTACGCCTCGTTGTCGTAGCAGATGTAGAGCACGTCGTCGTCGCGCTCGAACATCCCCGAGAGACAGGCGAAGCCGATGTCCACGGTCCCGCCGTCGCCGCCCTGCCCGACCACGCGGACGTCCGTGCGGCCCTTGGCCTTCATCGCCGCCGCCACCCCGGTGGCCACCGCCGGGGCGTTGCCGAACAGCGAGTGCAGCCACGGGATCCGCCACGACGTCTCGGGATACGGCGTCGAAAAGACCTCCAGGCAGCCGGTCGCGTTCACCGCGACCATCCGGTTGCCGGTCGCGCGCATCGCCGCGTCGAGCGCGTACCTGGCACCCAACGCTTCGCCGCAGCCCTGGCACGCCCGGTGACCGCAGTCGATCGAGTTGATCCGCTGCCGGTCGGACTGCACGCTGCGCTGGTCCGCACCGAGCAGCCGGCCACCGACCGCGAAGCTGCCGGTCTGGTAGAACTTGATCGGCGTCACCGCCATGCTCATCACCCGATTCGCGAGGCGACCGCACCGAGGTCGCGCAGGAGGTTTTCGGCCGTCGGCCCCGACCGGCGGCTCGCGGCGAGGCGGCCCAGCTCGCGGTCGATCAGCGAGTGGTCGAGGTCGAGGAAGCTCAACGGCGGCAGGCGATCCGCGGACCGCAGCACCCGGCGCAGGGACTTCTTCGTGATCGCCCGGCCGCCCAGTCCCGCGATGACGGCGTGGACCTCGGCAGCCGGGGCCGCGGCCACGACGTTCTGCGTGACGATCCCGCCGACGCCCGGTTCGAAAGCCCGTTCCAGCACGACAACGCGTCTCGCGTGCCCGATGGCCGCGCGCACCGCGTCGGCGGGGAACGGCCGGAAGCACGTCACGCCCAGCACGCCGACGCGCAGGCCTTCTTCGCGCAGTTCGTCGACGGTGTCCTTCAGTGTGCCGAGGACCGAGCCGAGCGCGATGACGATCGTCTCGGCGTCTTCGGTGCGGTACGAGCGGGTCAGCCCGCCGGAGTTGCGGCCGAACGCCTCGGCGAAGCGATCAGCCACATCGGGGACGACGTCGAGCGCGGCCATCAGGCGGGCGTGCCCGAGGTAGCGGACCTCGGTGAAGGCCTCCGGACCGACCATCGCGCCGATCGACGAGGGTTCGGCCGGGTCGAGCACCTGGCGGGGTTCGTACGGTGGCAGGAAGGCGTCGACCTGGTCCTGGTCCGGAATGTCGACTTGTTCCCATGCGTGGGTCAGTACGAAGCCGTCCATGCACACCATCACCGGCGTGGACAGCTCCTCGGCGATCCGGAACGCCTGGACGTGCAGATCCGCGGCTTCCTGGTTGGTCTCGGCGTAGAGCTGGATCCAGCCGGCGTCGCGCAGGGCCATGCTGTCGCTCTGGTCGTTCCAGATGTTGATCGGCGCCCCGATCGCGCGGTTGGCCACGGTCATCACGATCGGCAGGCCGAGCCCGGCGGCGTTGAACACCGCCTCGGTCATGTAGAGCAGGCCCTGGCTGGCGGTCGCGGTGTAGGCCCGCGCCCCGGCCGCGGACGCGCCGATCGCGACGGACATCGCCGCGAACTCCGACTCGACGTTGACGAACTCGCACGGCGTGAGGGCGCCGGACTTCACCAGCTCGGCGAGGCCCTCGACGATGTGGGTCTGCGGCGAGATCGGGTAGGCGCAGACGACCTCGGGACGGCACAGCGCGACCGCTTCGGCGACGGCCCGGGATCCTTCAATCTGCCTGAGCACCGGCCAGCTCCTCCCGCTCGGCGCGCACGAATTCGTAGGCCACGGTTGCCGCGGCGAGGTTGCCTTCGACCGCCGGGCCGTGGAACCGGCCGGAAATGGCGGACAGCACGCTCTTGAGGCCGACGATCCCGGTGAGAGCGGCGAACCCGCCGAGCAGCGCGGCGTTCGGCACCGGGCGGCCGAGGTGCTCGCGGGCCAGCTCGGTCGCCGGGACGACGAGCAGCCGCTCCGGCCGGAACCCTTCGGTGAACTCCGCCAGCCCCAGTTCGGCGAAGCCGCGGGCGGAGTTGATCAGCAGGTAACCGTCGGGACCGAAGCCTTCGAAGACGTTCACCTGGTGCAGCAGCGTGGCGTCCTGGACGATCAGCACGTCCGGCGCGACGATCGGTTCCCGCGTGCGGATGACCGCGTCGGAGATCCGGCAGAACGAGACCACCGGCGCGCCGGTGCGTTCGGAGCCGAAGCTGGGGAACGCTTGCGCGTGCCGCCCTTCGGTGAACGCGGCGACCGACAGCAGCTCGGCCGCGGTCACCACGCCCTGGCCGCCGCGACCGTGGATACGGACCTCGGTCGTGCTCATGCGCTCGGGTACTTGGCGAGGATGTCGCGCAGCGCCGAGACGAACCGCAGGGACTCGTCGTGGTCGCGCTGCCAGACGTTGCGGCCGAAGATCAGCCCGGTCGCGCCGGCCTCCATCGACTCGCGGGCCTTCTCCAGCATGGCGTCGTCGCCGGCCTTGCTGCCGCCCGACACCAGCAGCAGCGTCCGCCCGGCCGAGCGGACGACCGCGTCGATCGCCTCCTGGCTGGTGATCTCCCGGGCGTAGGCGCCCGGGACGTTGTCGATCTTCGCCGGATGCGGGAAGTTGACCTTGACGACGTCGGCGCCGAGTTCGCACGCGGTCCGGGCGGCGTAGTCGACGGCGTAGAAGGAGTCGCGGCCGCCCTTGGCGTCGATGGCCGAGCCGCGCGGGTAGGCCCAGACGATGAGCGGCATGCCCAGGCGGTGGGCGTCGGCGCGGACCTGCCGCAGCTGCGCGAAGTCCTGCTCCTGCGCGGGAGTCCCGACGTAGAGGGTGTAGCCGACCGCGTCCGCGCCCAGCCGGACCGCGTCCTCGACACTGCCGTGCAGTGGGGACAGCGCCTCGGCGTCGGACGGGATCTCGGTCTTGCCGTTGAGCTTCAGCACCAGCGGCAGCTCGCCCGCGTAGTCCCAGTAGAACTTCTCGGCCAGCCCGATCTGGATCGCGATGCCGTTGAAGCCGCCCTCCAGCGCGAGCTTGAGGATGTACTTGGGGTCGCTCGCGGCCGGGTTGGCGAAGAAGTCGCGGGGACCGTGCTCGAGACCCTGGTCGTAGGGCAGGAAGAACGCGGTGCCGTTGCGGAGGCCGTGCTCGTGCAGGATGCGGTGCAGCCGGGTCTTCTTGCCGGTGTTCAGCCCGAGCTCGGCCAGCGGGGGACGGTACGCCATGACGGCCTCCGGGGTCGCTGATTTCGTGTGCGACCAGCAAATCGCGGGAGGGTGGCCGGCACCGCTGGCGAACGCCACCGGCCCCGGGGTCCTCGGTCACCCGCGCAGGGGACCATCGGCTCTGTGGCTGCCGCGCGGACGGCGGTGAGACTTCGCCGCATGAAGGTCGACGAACTGCTCGCGAAGGCGAAGGACGGGCTGGAGACCAGGATGGTCTACGGCGAGCCGTACGAGGCCGACGGCGTCACGGTGATCGTGGCGTCGGCCGTCGGCACCGGCGGTGGTGGCGGCGACAGCCGCGATCAGAAGGGCCGTTCCGGCGAAGGCGGCGGCTTCGGCCTGTCGGCCAAGCCGGTCGGTGCCTATGTCATCAAGGACGGCAAGCTCCGCTGGGAACCGGCGGTCGACGTCAACCGCCTCCTGGCGACCCTCGGCGCGGTCGCGGTGGCCGCCCTCTTCGCGGCGACCCGGCTGGCGAAGGTCCGGGCTCGAAAGGGCTGACCAAGCCCCGCGGAGCCGCCGGAGGCACGATGGCGGCCATGCCGCACCGCGTCCTGCTCGCCGACGACGACCGCGCCATCCGGGAGTCGCTGGTCAGAGCCCTCGATCTCGAGGGCTACCGCG
>NZ_JBFACT010000153.1:0-4180 GCF_040640995.1 Amycolatopsis sp. NPDC021455
GAAGGCCTCCTTACCGGCCATAAGAGCCGGTAAGGAGGCCTTCACGGCTTTTCAGCTGGAGAACCAGAAGATCGCGCCGCCGATCGCCAAGAGGGCCGCGATCCCCAGGACCACCGCCATGAACTTGGCCGACTTCCACGTCGAGTAGACCCCACCCACCAGGAAACCCCCGAGGGCGAGCAGGAGCACTCCGACGACTCCGCTGCTCACAGGACGCCCTTCGTCGAGGGGATGCCGCCCGCGCGCGGGTCCGGTTCGGTCGCCGCGCGCAGTGCGCGGGCCACCGCCTTGTACTCCGCCTCCGCGATGTGGTGCGGGTCGCGGCCGTGGATCACCCTTACGTGCACCGCGATCTGGGCGTGGAACGACAGCGAGTCGAACACGTGGCGCGTCAGCACGAACGGGTAGTTGCCGCCGATCGTGAACGTGTTGAACTGCTCCGGCTCGCCCACGTGCACGCAGTACGGCCGGCCCGAGACGTCGATCGCCGCGTGGGCCAGAGTTTCGTCCATCGGGATCCACGCGTCGCCGAAGCGGCGGATCCCGCTCTTGTCGCCCAGGGCCTGGCGGATCGCCTGGCCCAGCACGATCGCCGTGTCCTCCACCGTGTGGTGGGCGTCGATGTGCGTGTCGCCGGTGGCCTCGACCTTCAGGTCCAGCGAACCGTGCACGCCGAACGCCGTCAGCATGTGGTCGTAGAACGGCACGCCGGTCGAGATCTCGACCTCGCCCGTGCCGTCGAGGTCCAGCTGGACGGAGATCGAGGACTCCTTGGTGGTCCGTTCGACCTTGCCGATGCGGGTCATCGCGAGACTTCCTTACTCGCCTCGAGGAAGGCGTCGTTCTCTTCCGGGGTGCCGATGCTCACGCGCAGGTGACCCGGGATGCCCGGGTCACGGATCAGCACCCCTTTGTCCAAATAGGACTGCCAAGCGGCCGAAGGCGAAGAGAACCGTCCGAACAGGACGAAGTTCGAATCGCTCGGGACCGGGTCGTAACCCAGGCCCGCCAACGCCTCCACGACGCGGTCGCGTTCCGCCGCCAGCTTGTGCACACTGTCCAAAGTGGCGTCCGCGTGCCGCAGTGCCGCCCGCGCCGCCGCCTGCGTCAGCCGCGACAGGTGATACGGCAGGCGCACCAGCTGCAGCGCGTCGACGACCGCCGGCGCCGCCGCCAGGTAGCCCAGCCGGCCGCCCGCGAACGCGAACGCCTTGCTCATCGTGCGCGAGACGATCAACGAAGCCGGGTAGTCCGCCAGCAGTTCGACCGCGCTCGGCTGCGACGAGAACTCCGCGTACGCCTCGTCGACCACCACGATCCCGGTGGCCGCGTCGAGCAAAGAGCGCAGCTCGGGAAGCGGGATCGAGCCGCCCGTCGGGTTGTTCGGGCTCGTGACGAACACGACGTCCGGACGCCGTTCCGAGATGACCGCGGCCGCCGCGGCCGTGTCGAGCGTGAAGTCTTCGCGGCGCGGTGCCGGGACCCACTCGGTGCGGGTGCCGGACGCGATGATCGGGTGCATCGAGTACGACGGCTCGAAGCCCAGCGCGCTGCGCCCCGGCCCGCCGAACGCCTGCAGGATCTGCTGCAGCACCTCGTTCGACCCGTTGGCCGCCCAGACGTTCGCCTCCGACAGCACCACCCGCGTCGACACGCTCAGGTAGTCGGCCAGGTCCTGGCGCAGCGCCACGGCGTCGCGATCCGGGTAGCGGTGCAGCTCGGCGGCCTCGAGACGAACCGCCTCGGCCACGTCCTCGACCAGCGCGGGCGGCGGTGGGTACGGGTTCTCGTTGGTGTTGAGCCGGACCGGGACGTCCAGCTGCGGCGCCCCGTACGGCGACTTGCCGCGCAGGTCTTCGCGCAGCGGCAGCTGATCCAGGGTGACCTCTTCGCCGATCGTCATCGGACGGAACCTCCGAAGCGCGCGGTGATCGCCTCGCCGTGCGCGGGCAGGTCCTCGGCGTCGGCCAGCGCGACGACGCGGCCGGCGACCTCGCGCAGCGCGTCCTCGGAGTAGTCCACGACGTGAATGCCCTTGAGGAAGCTCTGCACGGACAGGCCCGAGGAGTGGCGGGCGAACCCGCCGGTGGGCAGCACGTGGTTGGACCCGGCACAGTAGTCGCCGAGCGACACCGGGGCGTACGCGCCGACGAAGATCGCGCCCGCGTTGCGAACGCGAGCCGCGACCGAACGCGCTTCCGCCGTCTGGATCTCCAGGTGCTCGGCGGCGTAGGCGTCGACGACGCGCAGACCGTCGTCCACTGTGGACACCAGGATGACGCCGGACTGCTTGCCGGCCAGGGCTTCGGCGACGCGCTCGGTGTGCTTCGTCGCCGCGACGCGGTTCACCAGTTCCTTGTCGACGGCGTCGGCCAGCTCGGGCGACGTCGTCACCAGGACGCTCGCCGCGAGGGGGTCGTGCTCGGCCTGGCTGATCAGGTCGGCGGCGACGTGCACCGGGTCGGCCGTCTCGTCGGCGAGGATGGCGATCTCGGTCGGCCCGGCCTCGGCGTCGATGCCGATCAGGCCGCGCAGGAGGCGCTTGGCCGCGGTGAGGTAGATGTTGCCCGGCCCGGTGACGACGTCCACCGGGGCCAGCTCGGCGCCGTCGGTGTCCGTGCCGCCGTACGCGAGCAGCGCGACGGCCTGCGCGCCGCCGGCCGCCCACACCTCGTCGACGCCCAGCAGCTCGGCCGCGGCGAGGATCGTCGGGTGCGGCAGGCCGTCGAACGCGGCCTGCGGCGGCGAACACACGACCAGCGAGCCGACGCCGGCGATCTGCGCCGGGACGACGTTCATCACCACGGTCGAGGGGTACACGGCCAGCCCGCCCGGGGCGTACAGCCCGACGCGCTCGACCGGCACCCACTTCTCGGTCACCGTGCCGCCCTCGACGACGGTGGTCGTGACGTCGGTGCGGCGCTGCTCGGCGTGCACCTTCCGGGCGCGGGTGATCGACTCCTCCAGCGCCGCGCGCACGGCCGGGTCCAGCTGCCGCAGTGCCTGCGTCAACGAAGCGCGCGGTACCCGCACGGCGCCGGGGCGGACCTTGTCGAACTTCTCGGTGTACTCGAGGACGGCTTCGACACCGCGGTCCCGGACCGCCTCGACCACCGGGCGCACGTGATGCAGCGCCGCGTCCACGTCGTATTCGGCGCGTGGCAGCGTGGCGCGCAGTTCGGCGGCGGTCGGGACCTGCCCGCGCAGGTCGGTGCGGTTCAACATGCCCCCAGGGTACGAGGTCACGCCGAACGGGTTTTCAGCGATACTCCCTGGTGATTGCCGATCCCACGATGCAGGAGGCAGCGGTGGCGCGAATCGCGTTGTGCCAGGTCAACTCGGGTGACGATCCGGAGGCGAACCTGAAACTGGTTCGCTCCGGGGTGGAAGCCGCGGTGGCGGGCGGCGCGCGGATCGTCGTGTTCCCCGAGGCGACGATGGCGCGCTTCGGGCGTCCGCTGGAGCCGGTGGCGGAACCGCTGGACGGGCCGTGGGCCTCGGCGGTGGCGGCGGTCGCCGCGGAGCACGACGTGCTGGTCGTGGCCGGCATGTTCACCCCCGCGGACGAGGGCCGCGTGCGCAACACGCTGCTGGTCACCGGCGCCGGGCACCACCTCGGCTACGACAAGATCCACCTCTACGACGCGTTCGGCTTCGCCGAGTCCGACACGGTCGCGCCCGGTTCTTCGGCGACCACCTTCGAGCTGGACGGCGTGGTGTACGGCGTCGCGACCTGCTACGACGTGCGCTTCCCGGAGCTGTTCCGCGCGCTGGCCGACGACGGCGCCGACGTCGTGCTGCTGCCGGCGTCGTGGGGCGCGGGGACAGGTAAGCGGGAGCAGTGGGAGGTCCTGGTGCGGGCCCGGGCCCTCGATTCGGGCTGCTGGGTGCTGGCCTGCGGCCAGGCCGACCCGGCGGCGACGGGCATCGAGGTCAACCCGAAGGCCCCGACGGGAATCGGGTACTCGCTGGCCGCGGACGGCTTCGGCCGGGTCGTGGCCCAGGCGGCCGGGGCGCCGGAGATGCTGCTGGTCGACGTGGACCCGGCAGTGTCCGCTCAGGCCCGCACGGCGACCGGCGCCCTCGCCAACCGCCGCCTCTAGCGCCCCAATGTGGCGTTGGGTGGGGGTGTAGGAACCAACCCCCCACATGTTGGTGGCCAACCACCCCACCCCCCAAA
>NZ_JBFACT010000154.1:0-4047 GCF_040640995.1 Amycolatopsis sp. NPDC021455
AAGATCATCAACGCCGAGGGCGAAGCGCAGGCCGCGGCGGCGCTCGGTTCGGCGTCGGACACGATGATGGCGCACCCGCTGGCGTTGCAGCTGCGGAACCTGCAGACGTTGATGGAGATCGGGGTGGACCACAACAGCACGGTGGTGTTCCCGGCGCCGCTGATGAGCACGATCGGCGAGCTGGGCACGTTCCTGGCCCGCGAGGCGGCCGCTGCCGCGCCGGCCACGGCGGTGCCCAACGGCGAAGCGGCGGTTCCGGCGCCTCGCTGAAGCGGTTCTGCCCGAGGGGCGTTCCGAGGGACTCAACGTCCCTCGGAACGCCCCTCGAACTCCCGGCGGCCCACCATCACGGCCAGCACCACGAGCCAGGCGAAGTAGGCGTAGGCGTTGATGCGCTCGAACCCGCCGGCCCATGGGGTGTCGTTCCGGTCGAGCCCGCGCATCGCGAACGCGGACGCGACGCCGAAGCCCGCGACCACCACCGTGGTGGCGAGCGCGTACCAGCGGAACCAGCCCGGAAAAGCGACCGCCGAAAGGATCAGCATCGCCAGCACGAGCAGGCTGAACACGCCCGACAGCGCGATGTGCATGGTGTCGTTGAACCCCGGTGGCCGGTCGCGGGAGCTCATCGCCCAGAACGTGTGTGTGGCGAGGCCCACGAGAACGAAGTCGGCGATCTGGAGGGCGCCGATCCACCGCACGATCCGGCGGCGGGCCGCGAGCACGATCCCGATCCCGAACACCAGCAACAGGACGTTGTGGACCAGGATCGCGCTCACCATCAGCGGCCGCACCGGCGAGCCGAACGCACTCAGCTCGCTGATCGCCTGGTCCCGGGCGCTGTATCCGTCGTACAGCCACGAGGCCAGCACATCGCCGGCCGTGTAGATCAGCACCGCCGCGACGACGGCCGGGACCAGCAACCGCCTCGGGTTCACCGGGCCAGCCAGCGGGTCGCGCCGCGCAGGCCGAAGGCCATCGAGTCCCAGCCGGCGCCCGCGTGGACCGGCAGCCCGGCGCGGAACCGGCCCGGCACGTACGTGCCGAGGGCCTTCTTGCCCAGCCGCCATACGGCCGACGTGCCGACGCGGTAGCTGTCGAGCGACTCCGGATCGACGACGACCGGACGGGCCGGGTCGCCGGTGACCGACAGCGGGACCTGCGCGAAGGTCGCCTTGTCGAACATCTCCAGGACACACATGCTCACCGGTTCGAACCCCGGCCCCGGCAGGTGGACGCCGGCGTCGGCGGCGATCTGGCCGGCCACCGCCTGGGCCTGCAGCAACGCCAGGAACGCCTGCTTGACCGGGAAGTCGCCGGCGTCGCCGGGCGCGTAGACGCCCGAGTGCCCGAGCACCTCACGCCGGTTCTCCTCGCAGACGAGGAAGCCGCGGTCGTCGGCCGGAAGGCCCTCGAAGCGCTGGGCGGCGACGTACGGCGGGAACGCCACCAGCAGGTCGAACTCCTGCGAGGTGCCGTCGGTGAAGGCCACCTCGAGCTCGCTGACCTTGTCGGGTTCGACGCCGGTGCGGCCTTCGATCCCGCGGGCGGCGAACTCCGCGGCCACGACGTCGTGCAGCTTCGGCCCGAACGCCTGCACGTAGCTCTTCTCGGAGGTGGTGAAGGCGATCTGGACGTTGTCGCGGACCTCGCGGCGGCGCAGCCAGGTGTCGAGCATCAGCGCGATCTCGTACAGCGGCCCGGCGCACTTGTTGCCCGGCGGCACGAGGAACAGGACCTGCTGCAGGCGGCCGTGCCGGGCGTGCTGAGCCACCCACTGCAGTTCCTCGCCCAGAGCGTGCAGCTGCCCCGGCGTCCACACAGTACGTGCGTACTCGGCCAGGCCGGGCACCTCCTCGGGGCGCATCGCGGCGCCGGTGGCGATGACCAGGTGGTCGTAGGGGACCGGTCCGTGGGAGGTGTGCACGACCCCGCGGTCGGTGTCGACGCCTTCGGCCGTGGCGATCCGGGCGTCGATCTCCCGGCGTCGCAACGGTTTCGCGAGTGGTACGTGCAGGCGGGCTTCGGCCGCGCCGAAGGGCAGGTAGATGCTGTTGGGGCGGAAGAGGAAGTCGTCGCGGTCGGAGACGAGGGTCAGCCGGACGCGGTCCGGGTTCGCCAGCGCGCGCAGTGCGAACGCGGTCTCCAGCCCGGCGAACCCGCTGCCCAGCACGACGACGTGAGAGGGGGACATGAGTTTCTCCGATACTCCGGTGGTTCGGCAGACGTCTTCACGATGCGCCTGGACGGGGTACCGGAGGCAGGGTCCTCGGCCGCGCGGGCGGAGGACTTCCGGCCCTTTTCGCCCGCTTCGCCGCCACCGCACAGTGGAATGGTGCCGAACACGCGGAAACTGGTCGGGCCGCACCGCCGGATGCCGGCGCAGGACAGCCTGTGGCTGCACCTGGACCGGCCCGAGAACCTGATGGTCGTCACCTCGGTGCTCTGGACGCGCACCCCGGTGGACCCGGCGCGGCTGCGGTCGCTCGTGTCCGACCGCCTGCTCGCGCGGTACCCGGTGTACTTCCAGCGAGCCGTCCGCCACGGCCGGTCCCTTTCCTGGGAGACCGATCCCGGCTTCGACCTCGGCAACCACCTCGTCGTGCGGGATCTCCCGGTGCCCGCCGACCAGGCGGCCCTGCAGGCGTTCGTCGCGGCGCGGCGCAGCGAGCCCCTCGATCACCGGCGTCCACTATGGACGATGGATTTGCTGCAGGGCTATCGCGGCGGTAGCGCGCTGGTGTGCCGCACCCACCACGCGATGGCCGACGGCATCCGGTTGACGCAGGTGCTGTTCAGCCTTCTGGACCCGGTCGAGGGCACCACGGCTCCGCACGCGAAGGTCGGCGGGGCCGGACCTCACCGCGAACCCGTGGCTCAGCCCGTGGTCCGGCTCGGCGCCACCGTGCTGCGTGCCCTCGAGGACACCGGCGCGAAGGTCCAGCAGCAGGCCGCCCGCGTGCACCCGGTGCTGGAGTCTGCGGTCGCCCTGCCGGTGCTCGGCGCGACCGCGGCCGTGGGGGTCACGGGCGCGGTCGCCGGGTTCCTGTCGTCGGCCCTCGAAGGCGGTCCCAGGCGCGCGGTCGACACGGTCGCGAGCGCGGCGACGACGCTCTGGCACAGCGCGACCGGGACCGGCGAACTGCTCGGCCCGTCGACCGCCACCGGCCTGTGGGACGGCGAACCGGGCGTAGAGAAGACCGCCGCGTGGAGCGACCCTGTCCCGCTGCTCGCGCTCGGCCGGATCGGCCACGACACCGGATCGACGATCAACGACGTCTGCACCGCGCTCGTCGCGGGAGCTCTCGACCGGTACTTCACCGCCCACGGAACCACCCGGCCCGGGCTGTCGGACCTCGGCTGGCTGATCCCGGTGAGCCTGTCGTCCTTCGACGACGAGCTACCGGCCACCCTCGGCAACCACTTCTCCCTGGTGCTGGCCCAGTTGCCGCTCGGCCGCCGGACGTTCGCCGAGCGTCTCGCCGAGGTGCACCGGCGGGTCGTCCGGATCCGCGACTCCTTCGAACCCGCGCTGACGTTCGGCGTGCAGTACGCGATCGCGCAGAGCCCGGCGACCCTGGGCCTGGCGGCGAGCCGGTTCTTCGCCGGCAAGGCGGTCGGCGTGCTGACGAACGTGCCCGGTCCCCGTGCGCGCATGACGCTGGCCGGCGCGGAGGTGGCCGGGATCGTCGGCTGGGCACCCTGCAGCGGCCGTCAGGCGATCACGATCTGCATCTTCAGCTACGCCGGTGAGGTGAGGTTCGGCTTCGGCACGGACCGCCACCTGATCCCGGACCCGGAGGTCTTGGTCGACGCGCTGGCGGCGGAGTTCGCCGAGGCGGCTCAGCGAGCCTGAGCCGACGCGCGTTGCACGTGGGCGCGTGCGTGGGCGACCGCGTCGTCGAGGCTGGTGAAGAGGTGGTCGCCGGTGCGGAGGACGCCGGTGGTGGTGAGCAGGTGCTGGTGGTGGTCCTGGATTCCCTTCAGCAGCACCGCGATGCCCCGGGCTTCGAGCTCTTCGACGGTCTCGCCCAGCGCCTTCGCGCC
>NZ_JBFACT010000155.1:0-3110 GCF_040640995.1 Amycolatopsis sp. NPDC021455
ACCGCCCGAGCTTGCGGGTGAGCGGCGTCTCGACGACCTCGGCGGTGGCGACGAGGTGCTGGATGCCGCCCAGCTGGGTCGCGCCGCCGGTCGCGATGACCAGCCCGCGGGCCTGTCCCCTGGTCACCAGCGTCCCGGAGTACGCCGAGCCGGTGCGGTCGGCGACCGCGGCCGACGGCGCCACCACGCCGGTGGCCTTGACCACCGGCACCGACTCCCCGGTCAACGCGGACTCGTCGATCTCGGCCAGGTGCACCTCGGCCAGCCGGACGTCGGCGGGCACCCGGTCACCGGCGGCCAGCTCCACGACGTCACCCGGCACCAACCGGGCCGCGGGGACGCGCTGCGGCAGCCCGTCGCGGAGGACCGTGGCCGTCACCGGGACCATTTTGGACAGTGCCTCCAACGCGCGCTGGGCACGGGATTCCTGCACGAACCCGACGACGGCGTTGAGCAGGACCACCCCGCCGATCACCCCGGCGTCGACGTGCCCGCCGAACACCCACGTGATCACGCCCGCGAGCAGCAGGACGTAGATGAGCGGGTTGTGGAACTGCGCCAGCAGCCGCCGGATCGGTCCCGGCCCGGCGGGCACGCGCACCACGTTGTCGCCGAAGCGCGCCAGCCGCGCTTCGGCCTCTGCGCTGCTCAGCCCCTGCGCGGGGTCTACGCCGAGCTGCTCGGCGACGGTGGCCACCGGCACCGCATGGAACTCCGTCGTGCCGGTCACTGTTCCGGCATTCATCGCGCCGCCTCCAGGCATTCGTCGTCGGTACCCCGGGTCACTGTGGCCAGCCTGGCGGTGAACTCCGCCGGGGTGGCCGACACCATCCGCAGCGCACGCTGCCGGGCCGCGCCACCGCCCCGGTCCGCGAGCGCGCACCAGCCCCGCCGGACCACGTCGAGATCGCCGGCCGCCTCCAGCGCGGGCCGGACGTGCGCCAGCAGCCGCGCGGCCCCGGCCCGGTCGAGGCCGTGCCGTGCGGCGGCCCGGAGCGACTGCGCGAGGGCCGCGTCGGACGGCTGCGGCCCCACCTCGCCCCGCAACGCCGTGGTCACGAGCGCCCGCACCAGTCCGGCGAGCACGACGGCGTCGCCGACGTCGAGGCAGACGTCGGCGATCCGCACCTCCACGGTCGGGTGCCGCGGCGACAGGCGGGCGTAGAAGTACACCCCGCGGGCATCCGGCGCCGCATCGCTGCGGATCGCCTCGGCCACGGCCGCGTCGTACTCGGCGACGTCCCGCCACGCGGCCGGTGGCCGGGCCGTCGGCCAGCGGGACCACAGCGGGTACCGCGCGCTCGCCCAGCCGGAGTCGAGGCCGCCGACGAACGGCGAGTTCGCGCTCAGCGCCAGCAGCACACCCAGCCACGGCCGCAGCCCGGCGAGCGCGCGCACGCCCGCCGCGCGCGACGGGACGCCGACGTGGACGTGGCAGGCACAGGTGCCCGCGCCGGCGACCAGGGCGGGAAAGCGCGCGGCCAGCCGCTCGTACCGCGGGTCAGCGGTGACCAGCGGTGCGGCGCCGAACGGCGCGACGGCGGTCGCCACGGCCAAGCACCCCGCGTCCGCCGCCGCCTCGCCCACCCGGCGGCGCAACCGCGTCAGGTCGGCGCGGACTTCGCCGAGCGAACGGCACACCCCCGTCAGGGTTTCGATCTGGAAGCGCAGGAACTCCGGGACCACGCCGGGCTCGCCGGGCAGCGCCGCCAGGATCCGCGGAGCCGCCGGGACGGCCCTCCCGGTCCGCGTGTCCAGCAGCACGAACTCCTCCTCCACGCCGACCGCCGGGGCCTCCGCCACGGCCGTCAGGACCCGGCGCGGAGCAGCGCCGCCCCGAGCGCCGCACCCCACGCCTCGGCCCGCTCCGGTTCGCCGGGTTCCGGGCCGGTATCGATCGATTCGGTCCCGACGAAGAAGCTTTCCGCCGGCAGGACGAGCCGGCACCCGCGCCGGCGCAGCCGCTTGGCCACCCCGAGCGACGCGGCCCCGGTGAACACGCGTGGCTTGTCGATCCGGGTGTCGAAGGCCGCGGCGGCCAGCCCGGCCGGCACCACGTCGAGCGCGTCCAGCCACTCCCTTATGCCCGTCGACGACCGCGTCGGGTAGTCCACCTGGTCCGCGGCGGACTTCCGGGTCGCGCCGCGGCTCATCCCGTGCACGTGCGTGGGTCCCCCGACGGCGAGCAGGTCGACGCCGGTCAGGTCCCGGGGCGCTTTGTCGACATTGACCACCTCCACCGGGCCGGAGCCGGCCAGCCCTTTGCCGATGGCCTTGGCCACCTCTTCGGTGGCGCCGAACATCGACTCGAAGACGACGAGGATCCGCATGTCCGCTCCCTTCAGTGGTCGAGCCGGACCGGCTTGTGGGTCAGCGCTTCGATGTCGCCGGCCGCGCATTCGAACAAGTTGTGGGCCAAGTCGCTCAACGCGCGCGACGCGGCCAGCTCGTCACCGATCTCGGGCACGTCCCGGTCGGCCGGGTTGAGCCGCGCGACGCCGGTCCCGGAGACCCGCGTGTCGTCGGCCGTGTGGAGCCGGGCGGTCGCCCGGGTACGGCCGTCGTCGTCTTCGTCGATGTGCACTTCGACGTGCCAGCGCTTCTCGTGCATGACTTCTCCTCAGGTTTCTTCGGGCACCATTTCGATGGCGCCGCACGGGCATTCGGCGACGCAGATCCCGCATCCCTTGCAGTAGTCGAGGTCGATCGCGTACCGCTCCCCCGGTTCGAGCTTGATCACCGCGTTGTCGGGGCAGACGCCGTAGCAGTTGTCGCATTCGAAGCAGTTGCCGCAGGACAGGCAGCGGCGGGCTTCGAACAACGCCGTCGACGCGTCGAGGCCGCCCTTGATCTCGTCGAACGTCGACACGCGCCGGGACAGGTCCAGGTGCGGCCGGACGGTCCGGTCGGCGTCGCTGTAGTACCACGTGTTGAGGTCGCCGAAAGTCGCCTCGCGCCGGGCCGCCGGCTCCGGCACGACGGCCTCGCGCAGCCAGGCGTCGATCTCCCGGGCGCCCCGGGCGCCGTGTCCCACCGCGACGGTCGCGGTCCGGCCCGACGGCACCATGTCGCCGCCCGCGAAGATCCCCGGATGGCCGGTCATCATCCCC
>NZ_JBFACT010000156.1:0-1531 GCF_040640995.1 Amycolatopsis sp. NPDC021455
GTAGAGTGGATGCGTAACATCTTCGTAGGCAAGTCCTCGGCCTATTAGTACCAGTCAACTCGACAACACATTACTGTGCTTCCATTTCTGGCCTATCAACCCAATGGTCTGTTGGGGGCCTTAACCCACATGGGGTGGGATACCTCATCTTGGAACAGGCTTCCCGCTTAGATGCCTTCAGCGGTTATCCCTTCCGAACGTGGCCAACCAGCCATGCCCCTGGCAGGACAACTGGCACACCAGAGGTTCGTCCGTCCCGGTCCTCTCGTACTAGGGACAGCCTTCCTCAAGTATCCTACGCGCGCGGCGGATAGGGACCGAACTGTCTCACGACGTTCTAAACCCAGCTCGCGTGCCGCTTTAATGGGCGAACAGCCCAACCCTTGGGACCTACTCCGGCCCCAGGATGCGACGAGCCGACATCGAGGTGCCAAACCATGCCGTCGATATGGACTCTTGGGCAAGATCAGCCTGTTATCCCCGGGGTACCTTTTATCCGTTGAGCGACACCCCTTCCACCAGGAGGTGCCGGATCACTAGTCCCGACTTTCGTCCCTGCTCGACATGTCTGTCTCACAGTCAAGCTCCCTTGTGCACTTGCACTCAACACCTGATTGCCAACCAGGCTGAGGGAACCTTTGGGCGCCTCCGTTACCCTTTAGGAGGCAACCGCCCCAGTTAAACTACCCATCAGGCACTGTCCCTGAACCAGATCATGGCCCGAGGTTCAGATTCCCAATTCGACCAGAGTGGTATTTCAACAACGACTCCACAACAACTAGCGTTGCCGCTTCACAGTCTCCCACCTATCCTACACAAGCCGAACCGAAAACCAATACCAAACTATAGTAAAGGTCCCGGGGTCTTTCCGTCCTGCCGCGCGTAACGAGCATCTTTACTCGTAGTGCAATTTCGCCGGGCCTGTGGTTGAGACAGCCGGAAAGTCGTTACGCCATTCGTGCAGGTCGGAACTTACCCGACAAGGAATTTCGCTACCTTAGGATGGTTATAGTTACCACCGCCGTTTACTGGCGCTTAAATTCTCAGCTTCGCCATTGCTGGCTAACCGGTCCTCTTAACGTTCCAGCACCGGGCAGGCGTCAGTCCATATACATCGTCTTGCGACTTCGCATGGACCTGTGTTTTTAGTAAACAGTCGCTTTCCGCTGGTCTCTGCGGCCACCCACCCCTAGCCCGAGAAGAGCTTCAGGATGTTTGGCCCCCCTTCTCCCGAAGTTACGGGGGCATTTTGCCGAGTTCCTTAACCACAGTTCACCCGATCGCCTTGGTATTCTCTACCTGACCACCTGTGTTGGTTTGGGGTACGGGCCGTGCATGCACTCACTAGAGGCTTTTCTCGGCAGCATAGGATCACTCTACTTCGCCTCAAACGGCTACACATCACGTCTCAGCCTACATGAGTGGCGGATTTGCCTACCACCCGGCCTACACGCTTATACCAGGACAACCATCGCCTGGCGGAGCTACCTTCCTGCGTCACCCCATCGCTTGACTACTACGAAATCAGGCC
>NZ_JBFACT010000156.1:1622-2929 GCF_040640995.1 Amycolatopsis sp. NPDC021455
GTACGAATGACACAGCTTCGGCGGTGTGCTTAAGCCCCGCTACATTGTCGGCGCAGGACCACTTGACCAGTGAGCTATTACGCACTCTTTCAAGGGTGGCTGCTTCTAAGCCAACCTCCTGGTTGTCTGGGCAATCCCACATCCTTTCCCACTGAGCACACACTTAGGGGCCTTAGCTGGTGTTCTGGGCTGTTTCCCTCTCGACGACGAAGCTTATCCCCCGCCGTCTCACTGCCACGCTCTCACTAACCGGTATTCGGAGTTTGGTTGATTTCGGTAACCCGGTAAGGCCCCTAGACCATCCAGTAGCTCTACCCCCGGCAAGAAACACGTGACGCTGCACCTAAATGCATTTCGGGGAGAACCAGCTATCACGGAGTTTGATTGGCCTTTCACCCCTACCCACAGCTCATCCCCTCAGTTTTCAACCTAAGTGGGTTCGGGCCTCCACGACGTCTTACCGTCGCTTCACCCTGGCCATGGGTAGATCACTCCGCTTCGGGTCTAGACCACGCGACTACATTCGCCCTATTCAGACTCGCTTTCGCTACGGCTACCCCACACGGGTTAACCTCGCCACGCAGCACTAACTCGCAGGCTCATTCTTCAAAAGGCACGCCATCACCCCGAAAGGCTCTGACGGCTTGTAGGCACACGGTTTCAGGTACTCTTTCACTCCCCTCCCGGGGTACTTTTCATCTTTCCCTCACGGTACTCGTCCGCTATCGGTCTCCAGGAAGTATTTAGGCTTACCGGGTGGTCCCGGCAGATTCACAGCAAATTCCACGAGCTCGCTGCTACTCGGGAACACCAAACAAACAATCAACAACATGTTTTCGCGTACGGGGCTCTCACCCACTCCGGCCGCCCATCCCAAGGCGTTCCACTAACACGCGCGATCGTTCCGAGGACTGTCAGATCCTCGACGCTGGGTCCCACAACACCGCCTGCACAACGCCTGACAGCTTGACATACAAACGGTTTAGCCTCATCCGCTTTCGCTCGCCACTACTCACGGAATCACGGTTGTTTTCTCTTCCTGCGGGTACTGAGATGTTTCACTTCCCCGCGTTCCCTCCACACACCCTATATATTCAGGTGCGGGTAACACCACATCACTGGTGCTGGGTTTCCCCATTCGGAAATCCTCGGATCACAGCTCGGTTGACAGCTCCCCGAGGCATATCGCAGCCTCCCACGTCCTTCATCGGCTCCTGAAGCCAAGACATCCACCATGTGCCCTTAACAACTTGACCACAAAGATGCTCGCATCCACTCTACAGTTCTCAAACACCACACCAGAAACA
>NZ_JBFACT010000157.1:0-2459 GCF_040640995.1 Amycolatopsis sp. NPDC021455
CCATCAAGGACAGCCAGCATGAAAGCCATACCCGCCCCGCCTGCACACCCCGATCATTCCGGACGACCGGGGGCACACCTGAAAGGTAGGGCGGCATGAAGGAAACACCATTCGCGGCCTACCGTGAAGACCCTCGGCTTTTCGTGCTGGCCTTCGCTGCGGCGGCCACGTCGATCGCCGCGCTCCTGCTTCACCTCCTCGGCCTCATCCGCATGCCTTACACCCTTTCGTTCGTGACGCTGCCGGGCATGACGTTCCTGGTTTGCCTGCTGGTCCTGGCGGGAAAGGCGGACCGGCCGATCATCACCGGACGCCTGCGGTCCGGGCTCGCCGCCGGTCTCCTCGGTCTGCTGGCCTACAACGGAACCCGCTGGGTCCTCGGGGCGGTACTGGGCCTGGGCACGGGACCGTTCTACTCCATCTCGATCTTCGGCAGCCTCATCACGGGAAAACCCCTCGGTTCCCCCGTGGGGGACATCGCCGGCTGGGCGTACCACCTCAGCAACGGCGTCACGTTCGCGATGATGTACACGCTGGTCGCCGGCCCGGCCCGCTGGTGGTTCGGCCTGCTGTGGGGCGCGGCTCTGGAAGTGGCCATGCTGCTGATCTACCCGTCGAGCAGCATCCTGCGGCCCCCGGCCCTGGCCCCCTTCGTCGTCGTGAGCCTGACGAGCCACGCGGTGTTCGGAACCGTGATCGGGCTCGTCTCCCGGCTCCGCTCGCCCACCCGGATCGGGGTCCGGTCATGAGCGGCCGCCGGGGAATCCCCGTGTTCATCGGCTATGTCGTGCTGCTGGCCTGGCTGGACTGGATCATCCACCGCAGCGTCGTGTTCGTCATCGTCGTCGGCGGCGGCCTGGTCGCCGCCGCGGTCCTGCGCTACCGCATCGCCGAACGGCTCCAGCCCCTGCTCGACCGGTTGAAGGAAATCCCGGTCCCGGTCCGGCGGCTGCTGATTTCCCTGACTCCGCTGGTCTATTTCCTGCTCCGCGGGCAAGGGACGTCGGGGGCAGGGTTCGCGGTCACCGCCGCCGGTGCGCTGGTCGCCTCGGCTGTCGTCTTCCTCGGCCCGAAGATGGACGCGACCCTCGCCGCGTTCTTCGCCACGCGCGACCGGCTGTTGGCGCGCTGGCTCCGCGTGCTGCTGGCACCGGTCTTCGGCATCTTGGTCGCCTTCCTCGTCGTCCATGGATCCCTGGCGGACCTTCCGGCCCTCTTCGGCGGCACGACGGAGTCGCCCCAGTCACCGATGGACGAATCCGGACGGTTCTTCCTCGCGACATTGCTCGCGGGAACCGGCACCGTCCTGCTGCTCCGGGAAGGAGGCGAGAAAACCCGATGAAAACCCGGATCGCCCTGCTGACCGCCGTCACCGCGTTTCTCACGCTGTTCCTGCTGACACCTCCGGCGGCGGCCGACAACTGCGACATCTTCATCAGTCCCGACGACTGCCAGAACACCGGCTGGACGATCGGCGCGATCGCCACGATCGCCGGCGGCGTCGCCGTCGCGGCGGCCGCCACCACGGTGAGCAGCCGAGGCGAAACGGAAAAGCGGCCACGAGACGGCTCGTCCCGGGAAAACGAGGTGGACGTGCGGCCGATCTTCGCCCCGCCACGGATCGAGGCCGGATCTTCCGCACGGGAAGTCCGGCACCGTTCGATAGCCCTGGAAATGCATTGGGACCGCGGCCGGCAGACAGTGCGGGAGGTGCCCCGTGACCACCCCTGAGCTCACAGACCGGGCGACGGTGCGCTCGATGGCGCTCGGCAACGGCGGCAACGAAGCACGCGTCGCCGAGATGCTGACCCGGATCCCGCGCGGCGGGATCGCCGAGGCGAAACTGTCCGGACGGCGCCCGCTGCCGCAGCCGGCTTTCCGGTTGCTCAACAGCAGGATCCTGGAAACCGCGCTGGGTTTCCTCGACGAGAGCCTGGCCGAACCGCTGCTCGCCGGACTCGCCAAGTACCAGGCGCTGACGAAAGCCGCGCAGGACACGCTTTCTCAGCCGCGGAAGCCCGAAGTCATGGTCACCCTGATCGACCCGTACGAGATCAAGTCGGTCCAGCAGCCCTCCGTGGGCCTGGTGGTCGACGACGCCGAGATCGCCCGGGTCACCTTCGAAATCAGCCTGGTCTTCAGCCTGTTCGAGACCGCCGTCGCGGTGCGGCGGGGCGCCATCGAATCGGTCGAGGCCGGTGCGTGTTCGCTCGCGGTCACCCTGTCGCTGGTCGGCTGGAACGAACCGCTGCTGAAGCGGCAACGGCAGTTCCGGGTCCGGCTGCGCGTCGACCCACCCGTGCCGATCCCGGTGCCGGGCCGGCCACCGCGGCGCCCGTAGGCCGTGGTGGGGGGGGGGGGCGCGGGGGGCGGGGCCACATGGGGGGGCGTGGGGGCGGGGGGGGGGGTGAGTGGCACGAATGTGGGGGGGTAAGGGGGGGGGGGGGGGGGTGAGGCGC
>NZ_JBFACT010000158.1:0-2091 GCF_040640995.1 Amycolatopsis sp. NPDC021455
TTGGGGGTTTGTGGGCCACAACCCCACCCTTGGGGGGGGGGGGGCCCCCCCCCCCCCCCAACGCCACATTGGGGCGCTTCAGCGGGCCGCGCGTTCGTCCGTGCCCGGCACCTTCGCCGTCGTGATGGCGATGCGGTTCCACGTGTTGATGGTGAAGATCAGCGCCAGCAACTGCCCCAGCTCCTCCTCGCCGAACTCCTCGAGCGCCCGGGTGTAGACGTCGTCGGGGACACCACCCGAGACCAGCGTGACGGCTTCGGTCAGGGCCAGTGCGGCCTGCTCCTTCTCGCTGAAGAAATGACCGGCTTCGCGCCATACCGCGACCATGTGCAGCCGCTCTTCGCTCTCGCCCGCCTTGCGGGCGTCCGAAGTGTGCATGTGCAGGCAGTACGCGCAGCGGTTGAGCTGCGACGCGCGGATCTGGACCAGCTCGACCAGCGCGGGGTCCAGCCCGGCGCGGGCGGCGGCGTCGAAGCCGATCAGGGCCTTGAAGGCCTTCGGGGCGGTCTTGGCGAAGTTGGGGCGGGAGTTCGTCATGACCAGAAATCTAGGGCCCGGTTGACCCGCGTGTAGGGTGCATTTCCGTGGCGAAAGACTGGGCCAATTCGGGCGTCGACCTGCACCTGGAGCTGGTGGGCACCGGCGGCAAGCGGGCGGCGCTCATCGCCGCGCTGCGCGACGCCGTCCGCGCCGGGCGGCTCGCCCCGGGCACCCGGCTGCCGCCGTACCGTTCGCTGGCCGCCGATCTGGGGCTGGCCCGCAACACCGTCGCCGACGCCTACGCCGAGCTGGTCGCCGAGGGCTGGCTCACCGCCGTCCAGGGCTCCGGTACCCGGGTCGCGGAGCGGGCCGAGCCGCTGAAACCGGTGCGGACGCCCAAAAAGGCGCCGCGCACGCCGGAACCCCGGTACGACCTCCGGCAGGGGCAGCCCGACGCGACGTCGTTCCCGCGCACCGAATGGCTCGCCGCCGCGCGCCGCGCGCTGAACGTGGCTCCGCACGACGCCTTCGGCCCCGGCGACCCGCGCGGCCGCCGCGAACTGCGGGAGGCGCTCGCCCAGTACCTCGCGCGGGCCCGCGGCGTGCGGACGTCACCGGACCGGATCGTGGTGTGCTCGGGCTTCGCGCACGCGCTGCGGTTGCTGTTTCCGGCGGTGCTGCCGGGGCCGCTCGCGGTCGAGTCGTACGGCCTCGCGTTCCACCGGTCGATCTTCGCCGCGGCCGGAGTCGAGACGATCCCGTTGGCGCTGGACGAAAACGGCGCACGCGTCGAGGACCTGGGCACGCCGTCCGTGCTGCTCACGCCGGCGCACCAGTTCCCGACCGGCGGCCCGCTGCACCACGACCGCCGCACCGCCGTCGTCGGCCACGTCCGCGCGACCGGCGGCGTGCTCGTCGAAGACGACTACGACGGCGAGTTCCGCTACGACCGCAAGCCGGTCGGCGCGGTCCAGGGCCTCGACCCCGAGCACGTCGTCTACGCCGGTTCGGCCAGCAAGAGCCTGTCGCCCGCGGTGCGGCTCGGCTGGCTGGCGCTGCCCGGCCACCTCGTCGACGCCGTGCTCGCGGCGAAGGGCGAGCGCGAGGCGTGGGCGGGCGTGCTCGACCAGCTCACCCTGGCGGAGTTCATCCGCTCCGGCGCGTACGACCGGCACATCCGGCGGATGCGCCAGCGCTACCGCCGCCGTCGCGACCAGCTCGTGACGACGCTCGCCGAACGGGCACCGCACGTCGTGCCGACCGGCATCGCCGCCGGCCTGCACGCCGTGCTGCGCCTGCCGCCGGGCACGGAGGAGTCGGCCCGCAAGGCCGCGGTGTGGCAGGGACTCGCGCTCGACGGCCTGGCCGCCTTCCGCCACCCGGCCGCCACGATGTCCACAATGGACGGACTGGTCGTCGGCTACGCGACCCCGCCCGAACACGCCTACCCCGCGGCTCTCGACGCCCTGTGCCGCGCGCTGCCGCCCGCGTGAAACCCCGGTGTCCCGCGTCCGAGGTTCGTTGACGGCGGCCCGCGGATGCGCCCCAATGTGGCGTTGGTTGCGTTGGACGCACCCAATGTGGCGTTCGGTGCGTTGGACGCACCGAACG
>NZ_JBFACT010000159.1:0-1857 GCF_040640995.1 Amycolatopsis sp. NPDC021455
AGCAGGCCGAACCGGCGGATGTTGCGGTCGGCGAGCGCCTGGATCTTCCCGATCACGTCGGTGCGCGGCGGGTCGCCGAACAGGTGCGCGTACCGCGTCTGCGGCCGCAGGTAGTCCTCGACGGGCACGCGGCGGCGGATCTTCGAGACCGACACGATCTCGCCGTGCTCGGCTTCGAAGACCGGGAAGATCCCGCTTTCCTTGGCCAGCCGGGCGATCCGGATCGTGTCGTGCGAGGCGCTGCCCCAGCCGAGCGGGCAGGGCACCAGGACGTGCAGGTACCGGGCGCCGCGGAACTCCATCGCCCGCGTCACCTTCGCCTCGAGGTCCCGCAGGTCCGCGACGGTCGCCGTCGCCACGTACGGGATCTCGTGCGCCAGCGCGATCATCGGGACGTTCTTGCCCTGCCCGAACACCGCGCCGGGCTCCGGGCCGACCGCGGGCGTGGTCGCCGTGCGCGCGGCGGCCGGGGTCGCTCCGGACCGCTGGACGCCGGTGTTCATGTAGGCCTCGTTGTCGTAGCAGATGTAGAGCACGTCGTCGTCGCGCTCGAACATCCCCGACAGGCAGGCGAACCCGATGTCGACGGTCCCGCCGTCGCCGCCCTGCCCGACCACGCGGACGTCGTCGCGGCCTTTGGCCTTCATCGCCGCGGCGACCCCGGTGGCCACCGCCGGGGCGTTGCCGAACAGCGAGTGCAGCCACGGGATCCGCCACGACGTTTCCGGGTACGGCGTCGAGAAGACTTCGAGGCAGCCGGTCGCGTTGACCGCGACCATCCGGTTCCCGGTGGCCCGCATGGCCGCGTCCAACGCGTACCGCGCGCCCAGAGCCTCGCCGCAGCCCTGGCACGCGCGGTGCCCGCAGTCGATCGAGTTGATCCGCTGCCGGTCGGACTGGACGCTGCGCTGGTCCGCACCGAGCAGCCGGCCACCGACCGCGAAGCTGCCGGTCTGGTAGAACTTGATCGGCGTCGCAGCCGCACTGCCAATCCGGCCGAAAGCAGGCGGATACGGTCCGCAGCCGGTCTGTGCGAGGTGAGGGTTTCCGCCGTGACTGCCGGTCGGATTGGTAGCGTTCGACACGGCATCACCCGATTCGCGAAGCGACCGCACCGAGGTCGCGCAGGAGGTTTTCGGCCGTCGGCCCCGAGCGGCGCGCGGCGGCCAGCCGGCCCAGCTCCCGGTCGATCAGCGAGTGGTCGAGGTCGAGGAAGGTCAACGGCGGCAACCGGTCCGCACGCAGCAGCCGGGTCAGCGAGTCCTGGGTGATCGCGCGGCCGCCCAGCCCCGCCACCACGGCGTGGACCTCGGCCGCCGGGGCCGCCGCGACGACGTTCTGCGTGACGATCCCGCCGACCCCGGGCTCGAAAGCTCGTTCCAGGACGACGACGCGCCGGGCGTGGCCGAGGGCCGCGCGCACCGCGTCGGCGGGGAACGGCCGGAAGCAGGTCAGGCCCAGCACGCCGATGCGCAGGCCGTCCCGGCGCAGCTCGTCGACGGTGTCCTTGAGCGTGCCCAGCACCGAGCCGAGCGCGATGACGATCGTCTCGGCGTCTTCGGTGCGGTACGAGCGGGTCAGCCCGCCGGAGTTGCGGCCGAACGCCTCGGCGAAGCGGTCCGCGACGTCCGGGACGACGTCGAGCGCTTCCATCAGCCGGGCATGCCCGAGGTAGCGCACCTCGGTGAAGGCCTCCGGACCGACCATTGCCCCGATGGACGACGGCTCGGCCGGGTCGAGCACCTGGCGGGGTTCGTACGGCGGCAGGAAGGCGTCGACCTGGTCCTGGTCCGGAATGTCGACTTGTTCCCATGCGTGGGTCAGTACGAAGCCGTCCATGCACACCATCACCGGCGT
>NZ_JBFACT010000160.1:0-1579 GCF_040640995.1 Amycolatopsis sp. NPDC021455
TCGCGTGATCAGCTGGGTGTGCCTCTGGTGGGGCGCTCGTTCGGGGTTGAAAATGGGGGTTGGTCGCTCGCTGACGTCGTAGCTCTGTGGTCGTTGGAGGCCGTTGATCAGCGGGACGCCGGGGACCACGCTTTGGGCTCTTCAGTGTTGCTTCGAGCACGCGGATCAGATTCCGGTCCTTGCCTGGTGGTTCCTGCGGGCGACCGCAGGGCACCGACGAGGAGCAGAGATGCTGACCGAATCTGAGGACACCGAGGAGATCATCGCGCAGGTCGCGGCGCTGGACATCGGCAAGGCCGAGCTGGTGTGTTGCGTGCGGGTTCCCGACGAACGCCGGCCGGGCCGGCGGCTGCAGGAGGTCACCACCCATCCAACGATGACCCGGGCGGTACTGCTGCTGGCCGACCGGCTGCGTCAGCTGCGGGTGGGCAGGGTGGTCATGGAGGCCACGTCGGACTACTGGAAACCGGTCTTCTACCTGCTGGAAGCCCACGGTTTCGACACCTGGCTGGTCAATGCCCGCGATGTCAAGCACCTGCCCGGCCGTCCCAAGACCGACACCCTGGATGCGGTGTGGTTGTGCAAGATCGCGGAGCGGCAGATGATCCGGCCCAGCCTGGTCCCACCTCCGCCGATCCGCCGGTTGCGGGATCTGACCCGCTACCGCATCGACCTGGTCAACGCCCGCGGCGCGGAGAAAAACCGGGTGGAGAAGCTGCTCGAGGACGCCTGCATCAAACTGTCGGTCGTGGCCTCGGACATCTTCGGGGTCTCCGGGCGCGACATGATGGCCGCCCTGATCGCCGGCGAACGGGACCCGAAAGTCCTCGCGCAGCTGGCACGGACCCGGATGCGCACCAAGATCACCTTGTTGGAAGAGGCGTTCACCGGGCACTTCACCGACCATCATGCGTTCCTGCTGACCCGGATGCTGGGACGCATCGACGCGATCAACACCGACATCGCCGCGGTCGAAGACCGGATCGGTGAGCAGATCATCCCTTTCGCGGACGCGGTCGACCGGCTGGCTGAGATCCCCGGCATCGGCCCCACCACCGCAGCCGTGATCATCGCCGAGACCGGGATGGACATGACCCACTTCCCGACCGCCGGGCATCTGGTGTCCTGGGCCCGGTTCGCGCCCACCGTCAAGGAATCAGCCGGCCGCAAGAAAGGCACCGGCAGCACCGGACACGGCAACCCCTACCTCGCACGAGCCCTCGGCGAGGCCGCCGTCGCCGCCGGCAAAACCAACACCTTCCTCGGAGAACGCTACCGCCGCATCGCCAAGCGACGCGGCAAGAAACGCGCCATCGTCGCCGTTGGCCGCTCCATCCTCGTCATCGCCTGGCACCTGCTCACCGAACCCGGCACCCGCTTCCACGACCTCGGACCAGACTTCCACACCACCCACACCCACCCCGAGCACCGCAAACGCAACCACATCCGCCAGCTCGAAGCACTCGGCTACAAAGTCACCCTCGAACCCGCCGCCTGAACACCACCCACCCTCGAAACCGGCTCCGCTCCGCTCCGCCGGATGCTGACGCACGCCCCCAAAGTCCCATTTTCGGATCAG
>NZ_JBFACT010000161.1:0-1530 GCF_040640995.1 Amycolatopsis sp. NPDC021455
GATGAGACATCCTCTGTCAACCTCAGGCTGCAGTTCGAGGGCTGAGGGCTCGTTGACGGTTGCGAATGTGAACGGTCTCGTCGTAGCGGTTGCCCTTGATGAGGCAATGCCACAGGATTTCCAGCCAGCGGTTGCCCAGGGCGCGCAGGGTTGCGTGGTGGCCTTTGCCCGCGGCGATCTTGGTGTCGTAGAACTCTCGTGCCCACTGCGATTTGGTCAGGCTGCAGAAGGCCCATTGGTAGACGGCGTTGCCGAGGTAGCGGTTGTGGGCCAGGCGGCGGGCGATGGTCAGTTCGCTGCGGCCGGAGCGGCGGGTGACGGGCGCGGTGCCCGCGTAGCATTGCAGTCCGCTGGGTGCGTCGAACTGGGTGATGTGTTCTCCGATTTCTCCGGCGATCCGGGCGGCGAGGATGTCCCCGAGTCCGGGGAAGCTGAGGTAGATGTCACCGCCCGGGATCGCTTTTCCCGGATTGGGGTCCTTTGGCTGTTTCGCCCGTCCGTAGCGGACCGAGCCGAGCAGCAGCTCGCCCATTCTTCGTTCCCAGGCTTTACGGGCCTGCCGCAGCGCGAGCAGCTGGGTCGCGGTCAAGGCAATGGCGGTTTCCTTCGCCCGCACCAGATAGTCTTTGACGGGCAGCTGCTCGGCGGCCAGGGCGTCGGTGACGCGGGCGGCGAACCGGGCGGGCCAGCCATGCTTGGCGGCGCGGGCGAAGGCTTCGAGCTCCTCGTTGCCGGCGGCCGCGAGTTGCCGGTGGCCGGGCCAGCGGGCCAGCAGTTTCAGCATGACTGGGGAGCCGAGATCGTCACCGGCGATCACCAGCGCGGCGGGGAACGTGGTGAGCAGGTCGGCGCGCAGCCGGTTGAGCAGGCGACGCTCGTCGCGGGAGGCGCGGTCGTCGTCACGGGCGATCGACCGCAGCTCTCCGGCCAGCTCGCCGTGCGGGATCAGTTTGCGCAGTTCCAGGAACTGGTCCAGTGCCATCAGGCAGCAGATTCTCGCGTCTTCGGTGTCGTCTTTCTTCTTCGCCGGCCCGCGGCGGCGGGCCACCAGGTCCGGGTTGACCGGCAGCACGGTGAAGCCTGCGTCCACCAGCGATTCGACCAGCAAGCCGTGCCGCGTTTCCAGCACGACCCGGATCTCAGCCGGATCAGGTTCCAGCTCCAGGCAGCGCGCCACCAACCGGTGGACACCGGCGACTGTGTGATCTATCCGGAACTGTTCGATCACTCCCTTTCCGGGGTGGCCCAAGGCCACGTCGTGAAACGACTCGGCCCAATCGATTCCCACACCGAGCATGCGGCCCGCCTCCTCTCGTGTTCGCGGGTGAAGCGGCTGGAGCGGCTGGAGCGGCTGGAGCGGGAGGCGTTGCGTCGTGCTGATAAACCAGTCCTCATCGGGACGACATCCTCTAGGACGACAAGCCTCCGGCCAAAACCTTCGAGGACGCCGTCTCATTTTAGTCCTCGCAGGACAAGCGCCCGAAGCGTTCCTCGGAGGTCCCAGCCATGAAGGAAGGTAGTCCTATCAGC
>NZ_JBFACT010000162.1:0-1514 GCF_040640995.1 Amycolatopsis sp. NPDC021455
ACCACGACCAGGCGCGCTCCTTCCGCCCGGACCCACTCCTGGAGCTTCACCAGCTCGGCTTGCAGGCGCAGCAGTTCACGCTCGTAGACCGCGCGTGGGATCTTCTTGGCTCCGGGCATGCCCCGACGCTACGAACCCGGCCGGCGTCCGTACTGCGGCCGGACGTCGGCGGCGCAGGGGTCTTTGGTCCCTCGCTCCGGGGCGGTGCGGCCCTCCCCCGCGCGCGCCCGCGGGAGGACGGTCGAGGGATGCGTGCCACGTTCTCCCTCGGGCGCCCGGCCGGTATCCGCGTCGGCGCGCACTGGTCCGTGCTCCTGACCATGGCCCTGCTGGCGTGGCTCCTGGCGGAGTCGCTGCTGCCTGCCGCCGTGCCCGGCCTATCCGCGGTGGTCTACTGGGCGAGCGGCACGGCGGGATCCGTGGTGTTCCTGGCGTCGCTGCTGGTCCACGAACTCAGCCACGCACTGGTGGCGCGGCACCGCGGGCTGGCCGTCGACCGCGTCACGCTGTGGCTGTTCGGCGGCAGCACGGAGCTGACCGACGATCCCTCGACGCCGCGCACCGCGCTCGCCGTCGCGGTCGCCGGTCCCGCGGCGAGCCTGCTGGCCGGGGCCGGCTTCCTGGGTGTGTCGCTGCCGCTGTCCGGCGTCGTGGCCGTCACGCTCGCCTGGCTGGGCTGGACGAACCTGGTCCTGGCGGTGTTCAACCTGCTGCCCGGCGCGCCCCTGGACGGCGGGCGGGTCCTGCAAGCGCTCGTGTGG
Source organism: Amycolatopsis sp. NPDC021455 (assembly GCF_040640995.1). NCBI lineage: Bacteria > Bacillati > Actinomycetota > Actinomycetes > Pseudonocardiales > Pseudonocardiaceae > Amycolatopsis > Amycolatopsis sp. NPDC021455. Next base: position 762 of record NZ_JBFACT010000162.1, read on the forward strand.
CGGCTCACCGGCGACAAGCGGAGAGCTCAGGCGGCGTCCGCGCGCTCGGGCCGCGTCCTCGGGCTGGCCTTGGCCGGCGCGGGTCTGGCGTGGCTGCTGTGGTCCGGCAGCTTCGCCGGGCTGTGGCTTGCGGGCATCGGCTGGTTCCTGAGCCTGAGCGCCCGCGCCGAGCTGGCCGCGGGTCCGGCGCGCGAGGTCCTCGGGCGGATCCGGCTGGGCGAGATCATGACGCCGGCCCCGGTGACGGCACCCGGCTGGTTCACCGTCCAGGGCTTCGTGGACCAGGCGGCGGCCGCACGGTTCCGCACCTACCCGGTGATGGCGTTCGACGGCCACCCGGTCGGGGTGATCAGCCTGGCGCTGCTCGCCCGGGTGCCGGAGCAGGCGCGCGCTTCCACGCGGGTCGAGGACGTCTGCGCGCGGCCGCCGGCGTGCCTGGTGGCCGCGCCGGACACTCCGCTGCCAGCGGTCCTCGGCCGGATCGGCGGCCGCCCCGGACAGGACCTCGCCTTGGTCGTCTCGGACGGCGTGCTCGTGGGAGTGGTGAGCCCGGGTGACATCGCCCGGACGCTGGAACTGGCGGTGCTGGGCGCGAACGCCCACCGGTCGGCCCAGTAGCGGCAGGCCCGCGGGACGAGCAGCAGCGACTCCCCGGACCGCTCAGGAGGACGGGAGCGTGAAGTACGCTTCCTCCTCCTGCGCGAAATGCAGGGTCAGCACGGCATCCAGCCCATAGAGCGTCGCGCGCAGGTC
>NZ_JBFACT010000163.1:0-1451 GCF_040640995.1 Amycolatopsis sp. NPDC021455
GCCGCCCTACCTTTCAGGTGTGCCCCCGGTCGTCCGGAATGATCGGGGTGTGCAGGCGGGGCGGGTATGGCTTTCATGCTGGCTGTCCTTGATGGCTCAGGAGGCTCGGCCCCCTGTCCCGCGCCCTTGTTCTGACCGCTGATTAGGCACTGCGAACGATCGCTATGTAGGGCGTTGACGGCGGAACGGGGACGCACCTGATCGTGTGACCGACGGGAGGTTCGATGGCAGTAAAGGTGGGAATCGATGTCGCCAAGGAGTTCCACTGGGTCGCGATCGTCGTCGCTGAAACTGGCAAGGTTGTGGTCTCTCAACGGGTCGACAACGATCCTGGCAGCATCGAGGGCTTGATCGGTCAGCTGCGCCGAGCCGAGGAGGAGTACGGGGAACTCACCGCCGCGATCGATCTGATGGGCGGCGTGGCCGGGCTGCTGACCGCGATGCTCATCGACGCCGGGATCCGCCTGGTGCACGTGCCCGGTCTGGTGGTCAACCGAGCCCGCCGCGCCACCAAGGGCGGCGAGGCCAAATCCGATCCGCGTGACGCCAGGACCATCGCCGATCAGCTGCGGCTGCGCGATGACTGGCGCGAGGTGAGCACCAGCGACGAGACCACGCTGGACCTGCGCATGCTGGTGTCCCGCCGCCGGGAACTCGTGGTCGATCAGACCCGCCGTCTCGCGCGCCTGCGCGAAACTCTGGCCGGTTTCTTCCCCGGTCTGGAACGCGCCGTGGACGTCACCAACCTGGCTGACCTGCGGCTGCTGTCCCGCTACGCCACTGCGGCCGAGATCCGCCGGGCCGGCCGGCGGCGCCTGACCGAATACCTGCTGCGCGCCGGGGTCCGCCGCGGTTACGCCGAAGCGCTGGCGGACAAGGCGGTCACCGCTGCCCAGGGTCAGCGGATCGTCGTGCCCGGTGAAGCCCGGATGGCCGAGTTCGCCCGCGAGTTCGCCACCGACGCCATCACCGCCAGAGGACGTATCGCCGAACTGGATCGCGAGATCGCCGAGGATCTCGACCGCCACCCTGACGCGGCCCTCATCCGCACCCTGCCCGGGATGGGGGCCATCCTGACTGCGGAATTCCTCGCCGAGGCAGGAGATCTCACCCGGTTCGCCACCGCCGACCAGCTCGCCTCGGCCGCCGGGCTGGCGCCGGTGCTGCAGCAGTCCGGCAAGATGCACTACCTGCGCCGCGCCACCGCCGGCAGCAAGACCCTGAAGTTCGTCTTCTACCAATCCGCGTTCTGCGCCATCCGCACCGACCCGGCCAGCAAGGCCTTCTACCGGCGCAAACGCACCGAGGGCAAACGACACCATCAAGCCCTCATCGCACTGGCACGACGCCGCATCAACGTCCTGTTCGCGCTCCTGCGGACCCGCCGGCCCTACCAAGCCGACCATGCACAAGTCACAGCTGCTTGACAAAAACATTAGGCAGCCTCCTCC
>NZ_JBFACT010000164.1:0-1185 GCF_040640995.1 Amycolatopsis sp. NPDC021455
TAGTGCCTCATCAAGGAACGTTGACGCGGTAACCGTGTCGCGTGGACATCCGGGCTGGTGATCGCGAGGCTGGCCGGTGGAGGTGAGTCATGGCGCGTCAGCCTGAGGTGTTCACGCGGTCGTTGGAGCCCGAAGAAGCTCAGCGGCTGGTCAAGATCACAAGGTCGGCGAAGGACCGGGTGCGACTGCGACGGTCCGGGATCGTGCTGGCCTCGGCGCAGGGCCGGTCCGCGGGAGAGATCGCAGCGATGTTCGCGGCGAGCGAGGGGTATGTGCGGGAGGTGATCCACGCGTTCAACAACTCCGGGTTCGCGGCACTGTCCCCAAAATGGAGGGGCGGCCGACCAGCTAAGTTCGGGCCGGCCGCCCGTGATCAGATCTGCCGCATCGCCGCCTGCAAACCCGCCGAGCTGGGATTGCCGTTCACCACCTGGAGCCTGGCCAAGCTGGTCGACTACCTCGCCGAGCACGCGTGGATCAGGGCGAGCACCGAGACCGTCCGGCAGATCCTGCGCCAGGAGGGCGTGTCCTGGCAGGCGACCAAGACCTGGAAAGCCAGCAAAGATCCGGACTTCATACCGAAGAAGACCCGCATCCTCGACCTCTACGACCACCCGCCCGCCGACGGACGGGTGATCTGCGTCGATGAATTCGGGCCGCTGAACCTGCAACCCCGTCCCGGTCGCGGCTGGTTCCCTCGCGGCCGACCGGCCCGGTTGCGCGCGACCTACACCCGCACCAAAGGCATCCGGCACATGTTCGCCGCGCTCGACCTCGCGTCCGGGCAGATGTTCTACCGGTTCCGTGACCGCAAACGCTGGCCCCAGTTCCTCGACTTCTGCAAGCAGATCCGCCGCCGCTTCCCGGCCGGGAAGATCTACCTGGTCTGCGACAACTACGGACCGCACGGCAAGGCCGAGGTCGTCACGTGGTGCGCGGCCAACGACATCGAGCTGGTCTACACGCCCACCAACGCGTCCTGGTTGAACTGGATCGAGTGCGAGTTCACCGCGGTCCGCTACTTCACCCTCGACGGCAGCGACTACCCCAGCCACGCCGCCCAGGAGGCAGCGATCGCCGGCTACCTGCGCTGGCGCAACCGCCACTGCCACCCGAAGCGTCACTTCGCCGTCAACTCCAAGATCCGCCGACCGGATTACCTACCCAACGTTGCTTGATGCGGCA
>NZ_JBFACT010000165.1:0-1141 GCF_040640995.1 Amycolatopsis sp. NPDC021455
CTGGTGTCCAGGCGGCCGGCCGCGAGCATGCGCAGCAGCATCGGCGTGCTGGAGGTGTCGACGAGCCCGGTCGTGATGGTCACGTTCTTGATCCAAAGTTCCTCGAGGTGCAGCGTCGCCGGCGCGCCGTGCACGCCGACGTTCGCGACGTGCCCGCCGGGACGGACGAGGCGGGTGCACAGCTCGAACGTCTCGGGGACGCCGACCGCCTCGATGGCGACGTCCGCGCCGAGTCCGCCGCTCGCTTCGGCCACCGCGGCCGCCGCTTCGCCGGGCCGCGTCAGCACGTCGGCGCCGAACGACTTGGCCGCGTCGAGGCGGGCCGGTTCCTTGTCCACCACGATGATCGTGCTCGGGCCGAAGAGCTGAGCGCTGGTGATCGCGGCGAGCCCGATCGGCCCGGCCCCGACGATCACCACCGTGTCGCCCGGTTTGACGCCACCGTTGCGCACCCCGACCTCGTAGGACGTCGGGACGATGTCGGCCAGCATCAGCGCCGCCTCGTCGCTCACCCCGGACGGCACCACGTACGTCGAGGTGTCGGCGAACGGGACGCGCGCGTATTCGGCCTGGACGCCGTCGGTCGTGTGCCCGAGGATCCAGCCTCCGCCGCCGCGGCACTGGCCGTAGGCCGCCTTCCGGCAGTACTCGCACCGGCCGCACGCGGAGATGCAGGAGACCAGCACCTTGTCGCCGGGCTTGACCTCGGTGACCGCGGAGCCGGTCTGGACGATGGTGCCGACCGCTTCGTGGCCGAGGATCCGGCCGCGCTCGACCTCGGGCACGTCGCCCTTGAGGATGTGCAGGTCGGTGCCGCAGATGGTGACCGCGTCGACCCGCACGATGGCGTCCGTGGGCGCGGTGAGTTCGGGGTCGGCGTGGCCGGTCCAGCTGCGGCGGCCCGGTCCGTCGTACACGAGTGCCTTCATTTCTTCTCCCTCCGGCAAGGGGAAAGGGCGCCCGCCGGCCGGCGGGCGCCCGTGGGGCGGGTGGTTGTTCAGCGCAGCCAGGTGTGGTCGCCGGTGATGGCGGCCCAGCGGCGGCCGAGTCCCCAGGTGTTTCCGGCCGCGGCGGCGGCGAGGGCGATGAGGACGAGGGCGTAGATGATGTGGTAGTCGATGATGGGGTTGGTGGAGTGGGT
>NZ_JBFACT010000166.1:0-1118 GCF_040640995.1 Amycolatopsis sp. NPDC021455
ATCTCGGTCACGACCCGGTCCGAAGCGCCCCAGAACATGGCGCCTTCGAAGCGGAACACGGCGATGTGTTCGTCGCCGTCGGCGGCCGGGCCGGGGAGGGTGTCGCGCCGGGCCCGGGCGGCGCGGGCGAGGTGGCGCAGCGCGAAGAACGCGGCGGCGAGGAGGCCGATCTCGACCGCGAGGATGAGGTCGGCCGCGACGGTGACGAGCGCGGTCACGGCGAAGGTGGCCGCGCTGGAGCGGCTGGCGCGGACGACTTCGCGGATCGTGGCGAGCGGCACCATGCGCAGGCTGGTGACGAGCAGGACGCCGGCGAGGGCGGAGAGGGGGATGCGGGAGACGAGCCCGGTGGCGGCGTAGATCACCGCGAGGATCACCAGGGCGTGCACGATGGCGGCGAGCCGCGTGCGCGCCCCGGAGCGGACGTTGACGGCGGTGCGGGCGATCGCGCCGGTCGCGGGCATCCCGCCGAACAGGCCGCTGACGATCGAGGCCAGGCCCTGGCCGACGAGTTCGCGGTCCGGGCGGGTGGGGCCCACCGGCGGGCCGCCGCGGGTCATCGTCGCGGCGACCCGGGCGGACAGCAGGGATTCGATGGCCGCCAGTGCGGCCACGGCGACGACCGCCCCGGCGAGGTCGTGGACCACGCTGAAGCTGAAGTGCGGCAACGTGGGGACGAGGCTGCTCGGCAGGTTCCCGATGCGGGGGACGGGAGCGTGTGCGATCTCCGCGCCGATGGTCGCCACGGTCACCGCCACCAGGGATGCGGGAATTCCGCGGTGCAGCTTCGGCAGGACGAGCATGGTCACGGCCACGACGGCGACCGTCGCCACGGTCCAGGCGGCCGCACTTCCGGCGTGGGCGAGTGCGGTTGCGGCGCCGAGCAGCGGGTTCCGGCCTGCCGGCGCGGTCGTCCCGACGGCGGCGGGGATCTGCTGGAGGAAGATGATGCAGGCGATGCCGAGGGTGAAGCCTTCGACGACGGGCCAGGGCAGGTAACCGACCAGCCGGCCCAGCCGCGCCGCGCCCGCGACGAGCACGACCACACCGCCGAGGATGGAGACCAGCGCCACCGACGACGTCCCGTGGGCGGCCACGATCGGTGCCAGGACGACGGC